>NZ_JBDTEM010000438.1:0-1628 GCF_039922535.1 Rhodoferax sp.
ATGGGGACCGCCCAATAGGTGCAGATACTGGCGCCCGTGGGCTACCTGATGAGCCACTGGGAGGGTGCCGGTGTCGGCTTTTCCGGCCCGGTGGTGGCCGTGGTTGGCCAGATGGGCCAGATGGGCAGCATCGCGCTGGTGCGCGCGGCAGCAGCCGTTTGGCTGGGTGTTATGGCGGCTGGCGTTTCTGGACCTGATGTTGATAGGCACAAAAAAGCCGCATCGGATGCGGCTTTTTGGGGGGTAGCGCTTATTTCTTCAACTTGCCGCGTACCGGCACCACGGTGGTGATGGTGGGGCGCACTGCGTCGGTAGAAATGGGCTTGGGCGGCGAAGTGTCCTTCTTGGGCTTCTTTGCTTCCTTGTTGGTTTTTTGTTCGCCTTTGGCCATGATTTTCTCCAGTCGATTAAGAGGTTTCTATGGCCTTGAGCTTATCAGTTCAAAGCCGGTTTTTCGCTTGGGTGGTGCAAAGTTTATAGGCTCTTTTTACGCTCACTTTCCGTCAACGCCGCAACCCCTCAAAGGGCGGCTTGCAGCACGCGGCGGCTGACTTCGGGGGTGACATCGCCGTGTTCGCTCAGACGTGTCATGCCGTGGTCGGTGAGTTGGTCGATCAGCACGTCAATGGACTCTGCGCCCAGTCCGTAGGCTGCCAGCCGGGTGGGGATGCCCATGCGCTCGAAGAAGTCGCGGGTGGCGGCGATGGTGGCGGTGATGCGCTCCTCGTCGGTACCCGTGCGGATACCCCAGACGCGGTCGCCGTACTGCAGTAACTTGGCATGTTTTTGCACCCGGCGCTCTTCCAGCATGGCGGGCAGCACGATGGCCAGGGTGCGGGCATGGTCGATGTTGTGCAGGGCGGTGAGCTCGTGGCCGATCATGTGGGTGGACCAGTCTTGCGGCACGCCCGAGCCAATCAGCCCGTTCAGCGCCAGGGTGGCGGCCCAGACCAGGTTTGCACGGTCTTCGTACACCGGCTCGGTGGCCGCCAGCAGGCGCGGGCCCACGTCCACCAGGGTTTGCAGAATGCCTTCGGCAAAGCGGTCTTGCAGCGGTGCGTTGACCGGGTAGGTCAGGTACTGCTCCACCGTGTGCACAAACGCGTCCACCACGCCGTTGGCCAGTTGCTGCGGGGGGAGGGTGTAGGTTTTGGTGGGGTCCAGTACCGAAAACTGCGGGTACACGTGCAGGCTGCGAAAGGGCAGCTTGGCACCGATGTCGCGCCGGGTGATCACGCCGCCCTTGTTCATTTCGGAGCCGGTGGCGGGCAGGGTTAGCACCGTGCCAAAGGGCAGGGCGCGGCGGATGTTGGCACCACCCTTAAGCAGAATGTCCCAGGCATCGCCTTCAAACAGCGCGGCGGCCGCAATGAATTTGGCCGCGTCAATTACCGAGCCGCCGCCCACTGCCAGCAAAAAGTCAAAACCACCCTCGCGCACCTGCTGTACGGCCTGCATGGCGGTGTCGAAGCTGGGGTTGGGCTCGATGCCGGTGAAGGTGGCGTGGGCACGGCTGCCCAGGGCCTGGCGCACTTCGGCCAGGGTGCCGGTTTTCTCGGCGCTGGAGCCGCCCACCAGTATCAGCACCTTGGCGGCAGCGGGCACCAGCGTGGCGAGGTCGGCGATAC
>NZ_JBDTEM010000439.1:0-4496 GCF_039922535.1 Rhodoferax sp.
CCTATCGTGACAGCGGCGCTGTACAACGGCCAGGGTGAAGGCGGTGTGGCCCCCACGCCTGCAGGCGATACGTCTACCCAGGCAGACACCAGCGTGTTCGACGCCGCCCACGACCACCGCTACAGCGGGCAGGGGAATCTGATCGGCACGGGTAGCGGCGGCCACAGCCCCGTCTGGCATGGCGCGGGTGCCAATGCCCACCGCAATGCCAGCGCCCAATGGGGCATCCGCAGCAAGGAGTTTGGTGGCGCTTCAGGATCTGCGGGCTACAACCAACTCGTCTTCGACGATACCGACAACCAAGGCCGCATTCAGCTCAAGACCACGCAAAACGCCACCGAGCTCAACCTGGGCCACCTCATCCACACGGCAGACAACTACCGCGGTAGCCTGCGCGGCACGGGGGCCGAGCTGCGCACCGATGCCTATGGGGCTATCCGCGCCGGTGCCGGTCTGCTCATCAGCAGCTACCAGATCCAGCACAGTGCCAGCAGCCGGGATCCTGCCGGAGACAACAGCGCGGGCATGGCCTTGCTCAAGCAGGCCAGTACCCTGGCCGGGGCGTTTAGCCAGGCTGCCAGTACCCACCGTACTGTCGCCTACGCCAGCCACCTGGGTGCAGCGAACGCCAACGCCAGCAGCCTGGATGCCCAGGCCGCTCCGCTCAAGGCCTTGCAGACCAGCGCCAGCGGCATGCTCAACCCGCGCAGCCTGGAGCAGGCACTGGCCGACGCTGCGGCCAAGCAGACCAGCACAGCCGAAGGCCCAGACGGTGCCCCCGTACCGCACAGCGCCGACGCACTGATCCACGTTGCCGCCCGGGGCGGCCTGGGCACGGTGGCAGGCCAGAGCCTCCAGCTCAGCAATGGCGAGACCATCAGCCTGATGAGCGGGCAGGACAGCCAGTACAGCACCGGCGGTGCGCTGCGTGTGCACAGCGGGCAGGCGATTGGTATCTTGGCTGGAGCGGTGGAAGCGGGGGCCAATGGCACGGGGCTGCAAATCATCGCCGCCCAAGACGACATTGATCTGCAAGCCCAGGCGGACGAACTCAAAGTCCAGGCCAAAGACGGCATCACCGTGCAAAGCGCGAATGGCCATATCGACTGGGCCGCGGCCAAGAAGATCAGCATCAGTACGGCGGGTGGGGCGAATATCACGATTGAGGGGGGGAACATCACCACGCAGGCTCCGGGGCAGATTACGGTGCATGCCTCGGCTAAGGTGTTTGAGGGGCCGGGTAGGGTGGGGTATGCGATGCCGGTCCTGCCCAAGGCGGTCTTCAAGTTGAAGAAACAGCGTCCGGTTTCAAGCTAACCGCCGATGGCAGTGCCACCACCCCCACATACAACATCCAAAACCCTCCATGCTCATTAGCCCTCCGTTTCTGCCTTCACGCACAGCCGACCAAACCGAAGTCGATTGGATCAACGCAGCCATGCCCGGAGGAGAACCGGGCCACGGCGCATTCCCAGTGAGCTACCTGATGGAATGGCATGGTGGCGTCCATCTGACTGCACCCATGGGTGAAACTCCCAACGTCTCACTCCCTGTGCGAGCCATAGCCGATGGCATGGTCGTGTATGTCCGCAAAAAGACAGACGTTGATGCAAAAGACGTTGATGCCCCGCTGAACTATGGCGAGGGCTACACCAGCGATGGCGTAGTGGTCATTCGGCACCACACAGAGATTGGTGCCCCCCCCCAAGGCCAAGCAGTGCAAGTGCAGTTCTACTCGGTGTACCTGCACTTGGACAGCATCTCGCCCACGGTGATCGAAAAGCGGTGCATCTACCGCAAAGATGAGATCGGGCAGGCTGGACACATCGAAGGTAAACCCCATCTGGTCCATTTTGAAATCTGCTGCGATGACGCCAACTTGGCGCGGCTAGTGGGGCGTAGCACGGGCGACTTGTCGTTGACGAACGATGGGCGCACCGATGTGCTGTTTGGCGAGATGTACTTCTATCTCCCCGCAGGCACGCCGGTGTACCCTGCCAAGCCACTGCCCCAGTACGTGCAAGCTATGGTTCAGCCGCCTGCTGTCCCTAGCCAGCGCGGCCAACCTGCTGCACCACGCCCGGCACCGCAGCCTTTGCAAGCTGTGCACACCACCGCCGACGCACTGGTGGTCGGCCTACTGTATGCAGGAGGTGCCGGTGTGGTGAATCAACGTGGTGATGCGGTACTGACAAGCTACCACCTGGATGGCACGCCTGTTTCTGCGCCCGCTGCCACCACGGACTCACCGCCCATCGTTATCCGCGAGACAGGGGCCGAATACCAGCTGTACACAACAGCCAAAGCCATCAGCGAAGCCTACCCTGCCACAGCCCGCCCCACCACCAGTGCCGTCTATGAGTTGTTGCGCTTTGGTCGCGTGATCGGCCCTGACGCGCTGGTGCCTGCTGACGTACCCCATTGGCGGGAGGTGGCTACACCCGAGGGGCGTGGTTGGGTCAACCTGAATGCAGGCAACGTGCACAAGTACAGCGATGCCGACTTTCCACAATGGAAAGACTGGACTCTGGTCGACGACGACACTAATGGCGACAGCCGCTGCGACTCGGCAACCCTGAAGCGCCTTGTGTTCACCGACAAGCAAGGAGCCGTGCAGCCTTTTAACCGGGCCAATGCAGAAGGGCGACTGCGCATAGCGAATGTGCGCAAGAAGTTAGCCAATACCGTGTGCCGATTCCCCAGCGAGTGGGATGCATCCACCATCGATGCACGCTGGGCTTGGCTCAAAACTGCTGATGCGGGCAACCCTGAGCCGCTGAGTGGGACAGACTACGACGACCTCAAAGCGCATTTGCAGGCGCTGTGCATCCCGCGGCCGGAGCTGTTTTCTGCCCAGTGGTGCTTTGATCCGAGGGAGTTTATTCGGCATTTTAGGATGTGTGGGTGGTTGAGTGCGAGGGAGTTGGCACAGTGCTTCCCGAGAAGGCAGCTCCATTTAAACGCAACAACATTTCATCCGGCTACAACAGATTGGGATACAGCGCTTGCAAAAGCAACAACGTGGTCAACTTCGTTTAATAAAACAAATAGAAGATATGGTTTAAGCGCAAACAAGCAAAGATTGGTGCATTACTTTTCACACGTACTTCCTGAAACCGGTTATTTGAGTCAAATGAAAGAAGGAGATAATAAATCTGGAACTTACTTAAAAAGTAAGCCATATTTCCCGTATTACGGTCGCGGACTTATTCAATTGACTTGGCTGGCGACATATCAGAAATATGGAGTGTTTCGTGGCTTCCCAAATGTCGTAACATCCGGCATATATCAGGAACTAAAATGGGATCCGGATATATTAATTGCATTCAATAATGCAAAATACAATGCATTAAATTGTGCCGACAGTGCTTGTTTTTATGTATCCAGCCATTCAAGCATGATGCGAAAGATGGACGGAGGGCTTACACAAAGTGACGGCATTGCTGTTAGTAAGTGTGTAAATGGAGATGTGCCGATTCAAAATTTAAATGGACTAGACATACGTTTACAAAGTATTATTTTTTTGCAAAACTTCATTATGGAAAATACGACCATATCCGCCACAGAAACTTTAACATTTTCTTGGCGCAGGAATAGTAACGCCGAGATAATAATGGACGACAATGGAGTTCCCAAAAAAGACAAAAATGGCAATCCCAAAAAAGGGTATATCTTACGTGAAAACTCCTGGGTTATAGAAGTGCCACTTGAAAAACAAAGACCATGACATGAAAAAACTATTTATATTAATAACTGCTGTATTTTTTTTAAATACAACAAATGCGGAAATTACATCTCAAACATTGTGCTTTGAAAATCAAAAAAATAAGAATATAGAGTTATTATTAAGGACATACGTCGACAATGAAATTCAAAAAGAAATTGGAGCACTTGTAAAATATAAATCATCAAAAAATACCATTCCACTTGTTTTTGTGGATGATGACGCGACAGGCGAGTCGGCTGATTATGTGCTGAATTGGTTGGAGATTTTTGACGGAAAAATAACCGGAGAATATCGACTCATAAAACCAAAAATGGCAACTATTTTTGGTGCTTACGTAAAATACAAAAGTATAAAAACTGGGAAGGAAACAATTTTTTCCCCATCTGGAAAATCTGAAGATGAGTGTTTGATAAATTTGAAATAATTTTTAAATTTTCCAGCACTTCTGATAAAAACTCTTCGACCAAATACCGCATTTTCTGGTAGGACTGCTGCACTTCCGCCTCCCCCATCCCCCTGCAAGCCCTCATCACCCAAGCCCAGCGCCTAGGCTACGCCAACCGCATGGAGATGATTGCCGCCGATGTACCCTGGCGGCCCGTACTGGCCGACGGCACCGGCCTGCTGCTGAACCCCCGGCGCACCGCGTTCGGTAGCCAGACGGCCACCGTGGTGGGGCCGGATGGGCAGGCTACGCCCAATGGGGCCAATGAGATTTATACCGATGCCCTAGGCCGCATCCGCATCCGCTTCCACTGGCAGGACAGCG
>NZ_JBDTEM010000440.1:0-38674 GCF_039922535.1 Rhodoferax sp.
AGCAGGTGCTGGGCCGTGTGTAAATCGGTAATCAAGGTAGTGAGCCAACCGCCACGCAAGGCCGCACGGATCGCGTCCAGCTTGCGGGCCCCGCCCGCCACACCAATACGGCGGCGGGTGCGGCGGATCTGCTCTACGCCAATACCCAGCACCCGC
Organism: Rhodoferax sp.; assembly: GCF_039922535.1. Lineage (GTDB taxonomy): Bacteria > Pseudomonadota > Gammaproteobacteria > Burkholderiales > Burkholderiaceae_C > Rhodoferax_B. Next base: position 157 of record NZ_JBDTEM010000440.1, read on the forward strand.
TCACCAAACGGTGTCGTCACATGCTTGCCCTGGGCATCGAAAAACTGCATGCAGACATCGCCCACCGCGCCGGCATCACGCAGATCGGCCAAATCCTGTTCGGTAAAGACATTACCGCTCTCGCGCAGCATGCGCGACGGCGGAATCGCCCCCACCCCCAGCAGCAAGGCAGATAAATCGTCAAACCGCTCCAGTGCCTGTCTGCACGTCGGATCGGTCAGCATGGCTTTTTTTGCCTCAGCGGTGCTGACAACGCCGGGCGCATTCATGAAGATGGCTTCGGCCTTGGACAGCTGCGCCAGCCGCTCGGTCAGCCGCGTGGCAAACACCTGCGCGCCTGCAAAGCCCACACCGCCCAGTACCTGGACGATGCTGCGCGTCTGGCCCGGCCCCGCAGGGCGCATGACGTTCACCGCCGCCAGCAGGCTGGAGCTCCAGGAAGACACACCAATGGTGGGAAAGGTGGGCACCATCAGCTCCAAATACTTGGCCGTGGGGCCAGCCAGGGCCAGATTGGTTCGCTCATCGTCTGCGACATCGGCCTCTTCGGCCTCGACAACGATGACCTCGTCCAGCCCGTAGTGCAGCTCCAAACGCTCTTCCAGGTCGGCGTGCACGCCTTCTGGCACATGGACCGTGATACGCACAATGCCCAGCTCCTCGGCTTGCTTGAGCAGGCGCGACACCCGCGTCTGCGAGAGGCCGAGTTGCTCGGCAATGCGCGGCTGCCCGATGCCGCGTTGGTAGTACATGCTGGCGATCCGTGTGATGAGACGCTGCAGTTCGTGTGAGCCATATTGATGTTTTGCCATGGCGGGGAATTATCCATACGCCCTTCAGGCCACCGCCAGCTCCATAACCCGTGCGGGGGTGGCTTCGGTGCGCGTCAACGTGCCCTGGCTTTCGCCCCGGGCCAGCACCACCACACGATGGGCCAGGCCCAGCACCTCGTCCAGATCAGAGCTCACCACCACCACAGCCATGCCGGCGCGCGCCAGTTCCGCAATTACCTCGTAAATGGCGGCCCGTGCCCCCACGTCAATGCCGCGGGTGGGCTCGTCCAGGATGATGACTTTCGGGTCGTGCGCCACCCACTTGGCAATCACCACCTTTTGTTGGTTGCCACCCGACATGCTGCCCGCAGGCTGGTCAGGCTGCCCCTTTACACCCAGCCGCTGGATCAGCTTCTGCGCAAATTCCCGGGTGCGGGAAGGCTTTAACCAACCGCTGGGGGCCACACGGTCGAGGTTGTTGTACGCCAGGTTATCGGCAATGCTGTGCGGCAGCACCAGCCCGAGCGCCTTGCGGTCGTCTGGCACCAGCACCAAATGCTCGCGGATGGCATCCATGGGGCCGCGCAGAATAACCGCCTTGCCACCGATCTCCACCGTGCCCTGGGCAATCGGGTCAATGCCCGCCACCGCCCGCATCAGCTCCGTGCGTCCCGCTCCCACAATGCCCGCAAAGCCCAGCACTTCGCCAGCCCGCACCTCAAATGAAATATTCTTGAACCGCCCATTGAAAGCGTGCAAATTTCGCACCGCCAGCGCCACGGGTGCCGCCGCGTCTGGTGCGGGAATGGCGGGAAACAGGCGGTCCACATTGCGCCCCACCATCTCGCGCACCAATTGCCCGGTTGGAACTTGCGCCGTCTCGTGCGTGGCCACCTGTATCCCGTCGCGCAGCACCAGGATGCGGTCGGCAATGCGGGCAATCTCGGCCAGCCGATGGCTTACATAGATAAACGAAACGCCCTCGGCTTTCAAGCGGTGGATCTGCTCAAACAAACGGTCGGTTTCTTTGTCGCCCAGCGCCGCCGTGGGTTCGTCCAGAATCAACAGCCGGGCATCCAAAGTCAGTGCCTTGGCAATTTCCACCTGCTGCTGGGCGGCCACGCTGAGCGTGCCCACCTTCTGCGTTGCCGACACATCCAGCCCTAGCCGCTCCAGCTGCACCTGGGCCCGCGCCACCATGCCCGCGGTGTCCAGGCGACCGCCCTTCATGGGCAAACGGCCGACAAATATATTCTCGGCAATCGTCAGCTCGGGCAGCAGCCGCATTTCCTGGTGGATCAGGCCAATGCCCACATGCAGCGCGTCGACCGGAGCCTGCGGCGCATAGGGCTGGCCTTGCCACAGCATGGACGCCCCCACGTCCGGTGCCACCACCCCCGCAATCACGGACGACAACGTGGACTTGCCTGCGCCGTTTTCCCCCAGCAACGCCACCAGTTCACCGGGACGCACCTCCAGATTCACACCCCGCAGCACCGTCGTGGAGCCATAGGTTTTGCCAATATTGCGCAAAACCAAACCTTGGGAGTTCGATGCCAGAGACCTGTCCATCGGCGAAGCAGCAGTTTTCATGGGCGTACGGGTGGTGGGGGGCTACTTGCCGCGATTAAGGGTGGGCCTTGAGGAATTGCTCCACATTGGCCTTGGTGGTTACCTGCGCCTCGGTGGGCTGGTCCTTGGTCACAGACTTGCCTGCAATCAGGGCGGTCGCCGCATCCACAGCCATACGGCCCATGGCAAAGGTCTGCTGCGTGGCCGTGGCATCCAGCGAACCACTTTGTACGGCCTTCAAGCCACCCACATCACCGTCATAGCCCAGCACCCATATTTTTTGCGGCAGCTTGGCCAGCTTGACGGCCTGCGAAGCGCCCAAGGCAATCCCATCGGCCTGGCCGAAGATGACATTGATCGACGGGTCGCGCTGGAGCATGTCCTGGGCGATCTTCACGCCTTCGTCGGCCGACCAGCGTTCTGTCCATTGCTCTTGTGTCACCTTCACGCCAGGGCATTTTTCCAAGCCCATCTTGAAACCCTTGGCCCGGTCCACTTCGGGGCTGGTGCCGCGCTGGCCATGGATGATCACGGCGTTGCCCTTGCCACCGGTTTTCTCGCAGACTAACTCGCCCAGATCTTTGGTCGCCACGATGGACTCGCCACGGATAAAGGTATCGCCGGGTGCGCCATCCGCCTGGCGGTCGACATTGATCACCGGGATACCTGCCGCACGGGCGGCCTTCACCGGCACGGAAGCCGCTGTGGCACCTGCGGGGATGTAGATGAGGGCGTCAATCTTCTGGGTGATCAAATCCTGGATCTGATTCACCTGGGTGGTCGCATCGCCCTTGGCATCGACCGTAATCACTTTGTAGCCTTTTTCCTTGCCATAGGCTTCAACCGACTGCTTGATCATGTTGAAGAACTCAGCCTGCAGATTGGCCACGGCCAGACCGATCTTTTTTTCTTGGGCGAAAGCAGTGCTCGATGCCACGAGAGACGCGGCCACACCGGCTGCGATGGCGATTTTTTTGAAGTTAAACATGTTTGCTCCTAAATGATTTATTTGTAATTGCGGTCGGTTCCAATACGGCGCCACCAGACCCTGCGGCGTCGGTTCAAGGGTTTTAAAAGTAGTTGATTGGCGTGGGCGTTAGATCCTCCTGTATGCAGCTCTAGCCGATACGGCGCTTGTTGGAATCCACGGCCACGGCCAAAATAATGACCCCGCCAATCACCACCTGCTGCACGAAAGGCGACACGCCCAGCAGGTTCAGCCCATTGCGCAGCACACCGATGGTCAGCACCCCCATCAGCGTGCCCCAGATACTGCCCACGCCGCCCGACAGGCTGGCACCGCCGATGACGACGGCCGCAATCGTGTCCAACTCGTAACCCATGCCGCCGCTGGGCTGCGACGAATCCAGGCGGGTGGACATCACCACCCCGGCCAGGCCCGACAGTACGCCGCATACGGTGTAGACCGCCAGGGTGACCTTGCGCACCGGAATCCCGGCCAGACGCGCCACCTCGGCACTGCCGCCAATGGCATACAGCGCGCGCCCCGCCGCGCGGTACTTCATGAAAACGCCCGCCACGATGGTCAGCACAATGAACAGCGCCACCGTGACCGACAGGAAGCCGAAGTTGCGGTTGATCGACATGGCCGAAAACCACTCGGGGTAGCCCACGATCTGCGAGCCGTCCGTGACCATATTCGCCAGCCCCCGGCAAATCGACATGGTGGCCAAGGTGGCAATAAAGGCCGGCAAGCGTGCATGGGTGATTAACAAACCCGACCCCAGGCCGCACAGTGCACCAATGCCCAGCGCTGCCACCATGGCCAGCGGCATCGGCACCCCCATGGTGTTGGACAACCAGCCCATCCCCATCATCGACAAGGCCAGCACCGAGCCGACCGACAAGTCAATACCACCAATAACGATCACCGCCGTCATACCCAGCGCCATGATGCCCAGCACCGTCAATTGGTCCAGCACATTCAGCAGGTTGCGGAACGAAAAAAAGGTGTCAGTCGCCAGCGACAACGCCACACACAGCACCAGCAGACTCAGCTCGGGCCCGTGGTCCACCAGCGCTTTGACCCAGTGCCGGGAGGAGCGCGTTGCCTCTGCGCGAGGCTGTGCAGTGGGCACAGAAGAAGAAGTAGGGGTCACCAAAATGCCTCCAAGAAATACGAAAAAAATAAACCGTTCAATGCAGCCGCGCGCGCGCCACCGCCAAAGCCCAGCGCTGGCGGCTCAATGCCACCGATTCCAAAGAGGGAGCGGCCAGCACATCGCTTTGCTGGCGCGGCAGCGCCTGGAGTGCGGCCATGTCCCACACACCCGCCTGCAAACCCGCCAAATGGGCGACGCCCAGGGCCGACAGCTCCGGGTCGGCGCACTGCACCACCGGGCGGGCGGTGTAGGCCGACAACATGTCCAGCAAGCGCGGGTTGCGCGACGGGCCGCCGTCCAAATACAGCTTGTGGATACCGGTAACGCTCAGGTCCATGGCCGCCACCACATCGGCCACCTGGTGCGCAATGGACTCCAGCCCGGCCGCCAGCAGCGCCGACTTGCCCGCGCTCAGCGTCAGCCCGCTGACCACACCCGTGGCCTGTGTGTCCCACCAGGGCGCGCCCAGGCCATTGAAGCCGGGCACCAGACACACGCCATGGCTGTCGCTGCGGGAAGCGATGTCCAGCGCTTCGTCCAGCGGTATCTCGAACAGGTCGGCCAACCAGCGCAGCGTGGCGCCAGCGGCGCGGATATTGCCCTCCAGCGCCTGTACCGGGCCTTGGCCCGCGTCCCAGGCAATGGTCAGGCACAGGCCGGGATGGTGCGCCACCCCGCTGTGCGTCAAGGCCATCACCGAAGAACCCGTGCCCAAGGTCGCCTTGACCTGGCCCGGTGCAAAACCGCCATGGGCAAACAGCGCCGCATGCGAATCGGCCATCACCGACAGCACCGGTACGCCGCGCAAAGCCGGGTGCAATGCATCGGCTTGCGCAAAATGCCCGCGTGACGGCAGCACCCGTGGCAGCAAGGGCCGGGGTATGCCAAACAGTTCCAGCAAGCCCGTGTCCCAGTCGCCGGTGTGCACATTCAGCAGTTGGGTGCGCGACGCGTTCCCTACCTCGGTCACACCCTCGGCACCCAGGCGGTTCAGCAAATAGGCATCCACCGTGCCCGCGCACCACTGGCCCGACCGGGCCATCTCGCGCTGCGGGTCAAATTCATCCAGCAGCCAGCCCAACTTCAGGGCAGAAAACATCGGGTCCAGCGGCAAGCCCGAGCGCGTGCGCACCATCGCTTCCACCGCATCGGTACGCACGCGGTCGCGCAAAACGACCGTGCGCTGGTCTTGCCAGCTCAGCAAGGGGGTCACCGCCCGGCCATCGCTGCGTCGCCAGACCACGGCCGACTCGCGCTGCGTGCTGATGCCCACACCAGCTACCACCACGCCGGGCTGCTGCGCCAGGCACGCATCCACCGCCTGCTGCACGCTGCGCCAGATCTCTTCTGCATCCTGCTCAACCCAGCCGGGCCGCGGCAAATACTCCGACAGCGGTGCGGTCGCTTTGGCCACCATGCGACCCGACGCATCCACCAAAATGCATTTGGTGGCGCTGGTACCCTGGTCGATGGCAAGAAGGTGTGCGGCCATCGATCAGCCTTTGCGTGCGGCCACCAGGGCACGCGCTTGCTGTGCAATGCCCTCGGCGGTGAGGCCGAAATGCTGCAACAAAAACGTGGTGCTGCCCGTGGGCGCAAAGCCCGGCACACCCATGATGCGCATCGGCACCGGGTGCTGTTGCACCACCAGTTCGGCCACGGCCCCGCCCAGGCCCCCGTGCACGATGCCCTCCTCCACCGTCACGATGGCACCGGTTTCACGGGCCGCGCGCAGCACGGCATCGGCATCCAGCGGCTTGACCGAAGACGCATTGATCACCCGCGCCGCAATGCCTTCGCGGCCCAGCAGCTCGGCGGCCTCCAGGGCCCGCGACACCATGGTGCCGATGGCGATCAGCGCCACATCCGCGCCGTCGCGCAAGGTGACCGACTTGCCCAGGCTGAACACATGCCCGTCTGGCAGCACCGCAGGCACTTTGTAGCGGCCAATGCGCAGAAAAGCCGGGCCACCCGAGGCGACAAACCAGCGCATCGCTGCACGCGTCTCCGCCGGGTCGGCAGGCACCACCACCGGCAGGTCGCCAATCGCCCGCATCCAGGCCAGGTCTTCGATCGAATGGTGGGTGGGGCCCAGCTCGCCGTAGGCCATGCCGGGGCTCATGCCGCACAGGGCGACCTGGAAGTTGGAATACGCCACGTCGGCCTTGATCTGCTCCAGTGCCCGGCCCGTCAAAAAGGGCGATGCGGCACACACGAAAGGCAAGAACCCGCCGTTGGCCAGGCCCGCAGCGACGCCCACCATGTTTTGCTCGGCAATGCCCACATTCACCAGACGGTCGGGAAATTCTTTCTTGAAAGCCCCCAAGTTGCTGGAGCCCACCGAGTCGTTGCACACGGCAACGATGCGCGGATCCTGGCGGGCCATGGCCGTCAACTCGTCGGCAAACGCCTGGCGGCAATCGAACGTACCGGCGACGCTGTTGTCTTCTTTGCTCATGCGGCCAACTCCTGCAACGCGGCTTCATACTGGGCGGTGCTGGGCACCTTGTGGTGCCATTCGACGCCGTTTTCCATGAAAGAAACGCCTTTGCCCTTGGTGGTGTTGGCAATCACGAAGCGCGGGCGCTGCGGGTGCGGCGTGGTCAACGCGGCCAGCAGCTCGGCATGGTTGTGGCCGTCCACTGTTACCACGTCCCAGCCAAAGGCCGCCCACTTGTCGGCCAGCGGCTCCAGTTCATTGGTGTCGGCGGTGCTGGCACCTTGCTGCAGGCGGTTGCGGTCTACCACGGCGGTCAGCGAACCCAGGCCCCGGTGGGCGGCGCACATGGCGGCTTCCCAGTTGCTACCCTCTTGCAGCTCGCCATCGCCCAGCACCACAAAGGTACGCCAATCTTTTTTGGCAATTTGCGCCGCCGTAGCGCAGCCCACCGCCACTGGCAAACCATGGCCTAGCGGGCCGGTATTGGTTTCCACACCGGGAATCTTTTGCCGGTTCGGGTGGCCATTCAGGGGCGACAGGTCGGCCACGAAGTGTTGCAGCCGATCCGGCGCAAAAAACCCGCAGGCCGCCAGCGTGGAATACAAAGCCGCCGCGCAGTGCCCCTTGCTCAGGATGAAGCGGTCACGGTCGGCCCATAGGGGCTGGGCCGGGTCGATGCGCAGCACGCCCTCGAACAGTGTTGCCAGGATGTCGGTCACCGAAAAATCACCGCCGATGTGGCCCAGACCCGCCGCATGGATCATGTGCAGCACCTGGTGCCGGGTGCCGCGGCTGGCCTCGGCCAACAAAGCGGCTTGCTCCGATACCGGGGCTTGTGCCCAATGTGCACGGCGCTGTTGCCAGGCTGCGACCTGCTGGCGGTCCACGCTAAGCGCTTGTGCCGGGTCGGTTGTCAGATTTTCTTGCATATTTATTCATGTGTGAATTTATAGTTTTAATTATAGAAATAGTGCAAAGAATGCGTATCAGGGTTTTCACGGGGACGTGTTGCCAGGCCACGGCTTGGGCAGCCGTGTTCTTTTTTATCGCTACATAATTTGTAGCTACTTGCGCAGGTAGCTATTGCGCCAGAGGCCTATTTGGCTTAAATTTTCAGTATGGAAACCTTCACCACCCTCGCCAGCATCCTCGCCGTCTTGTTCATCGGCGTCATCAGCCCCGGCCCCAGTTTTGTGCTGGTAGCGCGCACCGCCATTGGCAGCTCGCGGCAGGCCGGGGTGGCTTCTGCGCTGGGCATGGCGGCTGGCGCTTGTTTACTCAGCGTGGTGGCTTTGTTGGGATTGCACGCCTTGTTGCAGCAAGTGCCATGGGCCTACTGGGGGCTGAAGCTGGTGGGCGGTGTGTACCTGCTCTACCTGGGCTTCAAAATTTGGCAAGGTGCCAAAACACCGCTGGTGTTGGCGGATACGAGCCCACTCACCAAGGCCGGTGGGCTGCGGCATTTCTTGGTGGGCGCGGGCACCATGGTGAGCAACCCCAAGGCCGCGGTGGTGTATGGCGTGATCTTCGCAGCGCTGTTGCCACACACGCCATCGCTGGCCTTGAGCCTGGCCCTGCCGCCCAGCGTATTTGTGCTGGAAGGCAGCTGGTATGTGCTGGTGGCACTGGCGTTGTCCTCTGCCCGGCCCCGGCAAACCTATTTACGGGCCAAGACGGCGATTGACCGGACCACGGGCGCGGTACTGGGCCTGCTGGGTACCAAACTGCTTTTGTCCTCATCGCAGTAACCGGGCAGGTGAATACGAGCTGCCCGCCATTGCATGCTATTCAATAAATAGCTGTCTGCGCAGATTGCACCTGCGCCAGAGGCAATTTTTATGCCTTATTTTCAGACTTGACCAGCTGCGCACCGCAAGACTCGCGCACCACCAGCGTCACCTGCCGCTCTGGGTAGACCACCTCCGGCCCGGGCTCGCGGCGCAGCAGGGCCAGTAGCATGGCCATGGCATCGCGGCACAGGCCGATGGTGTCGGTGCGCACGGTGGTCAGCGGCGGGGTGGCGAATTCGGCCATGGGGATGTCGTCGTAGCCCACCAGGGCCACGTCTTCGGGCACTCTGAGACCAGCCTCTTTGAGTGCCTTGATGGCACCGAAGGCGATGGTGTCATTACCCGCAAACAGCGCGGTAAACGGCACTTTGCGGGCCAATAACTCCTGCGTGGCGCGGTAGCCACTGGCGGCGCTGATGTCGGCGTAGGCGCACCAGGCGGGGTCGATGGACAGGCCGTTGTCGGCCATGGCTTCGCGCCAGCCGCGCTCGCGCTCGTTGACGGCCAGGTACTCGGGTTGCGCGAAGTTGACAAAGGCGATCTGGGTGTGGCCCAGGCCGACCAGATGGTTGACCAGCATCTTGGCCGCCACCGAGGTGTCGTTGCCGGTGATGTGGTAGTGCCCCATGTCCGGCAGTCCGCAACCGAACACTACCAGCGGAATGCCGGCTTCGGAAATACTGGCCAGATACTGGATGCCCGCCTCGCTGGGGTTGACCACGATTAAGCCATCGATGCGGCGGCTGCGCACCAGGTCCACAAAAGCCCCCGGCTCGCGGCCCTCGTCGTCGCTGGACTCGATCAGCATCTTCAGGCCATGCCGATGGCACTCTTCGTTAATGCAGGCCACCAGCTGCGCCAAAAACACATCCACGTACAGGTGCGCGGCTTTCGGGATGACCAAGGCCACGGTGCCGGTGGCCCCGCCCGCCAGCGTACGCGCGGCGGCATTGGGCTCGTAGCCGATGTCGCGCGCGGCGGCCAGCACCTTCTCGCGGGTGGCTTCGCTGATGCCCTGGTCGCGCACATTGTTCAGCACAAAAGACACGGTGGTACGCGACACACCGGCACGGCGCGCGACTGCGCTGCTGGTGGGAGGGGATTTCAGGGAAGAAGTCATTTGGACAGCATCGTAGCCGATACAGGAAATACAGGTTTCCCCTAATACTAACCCGTGTTACCTAAATTATGATCCAGCCACTAACTCGCGTTAGATAACAAAACAGGAGACCCGATGGCAGCCCCCGTTCCGTATTCACCGCAGGCCCCGCACGCACTGTCCCTCACCCGGCGGGCGGAAACCTTGACCGCCTGGGCCCTGGTGCTGCCCGCTTTCATCGGCTTCATGGTGTTCTACGCCTGGCCCACGCTGCGCGCCATCGAGATCAGCCTGACCGACTGGAACATGCTGCGCGCCCCCAAGTTCGTCGGCCTGGCCAACTACGCCGCCATGCTGGAAGACGGCAAGTTCTGGCAGGGCATGAAGCTGTCGGCCTACTACGTGCTGTTGAACATTCCGCTGCAGGTGGTGCTGGGTTTGTTTCTGGCGGTATCGATGGACCGGCTGACCAAGTCGCTGTTCGTCAAGTCGCTGGTGCTGTTGCCCTACCTGCTGTCTAACGTTCTGGTGGCCATGATGTGGCTGTGGATGCTGGACCCCTTGCTGGGCATTGTGAACGCGCTGATCACGGGCTTGGGGTTCGAGACGCAGCCCTTTTTTGGTGGCGCAGACGAAGCGCTGCTGACCGTGGCAGCGGTGAACATCTGGCGGCACATGGGCTTGGTGTCCATGCTGTTTTTGGCTGGCCTGCAAAACATTCCGCGCCATCTGTATGAAGCTGCCGCGCTGGAGGGCGCAAGCGAATGGCAAATGTTCTGCCGCGTCACGCTGCCGCTGCTGCGCCCGGTAATGGTGTTTGTACTGGTGACCAGTGTGACGGGTTCGTTCCAGATCTTCGACACCATCGCCGTGACCACCAACGGCGGCCCGCTGGACTCCACCCGCGTCATCGTCCACTACATCGTGCAAAACGCCTTCAGCTTTTACAAGATGGGCTACGCCTCGGCCATGTCGATGACGCTGTGTGCGGTGATGGTTCTCTACACCGTGTTCCAGATGCGGGTCATGAACGCCTCGCAAAACGATTTGGCTTGAAGGAAACCCACCATGACCCACCACCGTTTATTTTCCCCCGGGCGCATCGCCGCCTGGGCCGCTTTGCTCATCATGCTGGCCATCACTCTCGCCCCGCTGTGGATGGTGGTGAAGACGGCGTTGATGCAGCCCTCTAACGTGTATGCCGAATCCACCCAGCTACTGCCCAGCGACCCGACGCTGGGCAACTTCAAGCGCGTGCTCGGCTTCATGACGCAGGAGGAGAGCCAGGCCATGGGCGGCTCGGGGGCCGAGATCAACTTTCTGCGCGCCCTGGGCAATTCGCTGGTCTTCACCGCCACCATCGTCGTGTTGCAAGTCAGCTGCGCCTCCATGGCGGCCTATGCGTTTGCCCGGCTGCGCTTTCCGGGCCGCAACACGCTGTTTGGCCTGTTTGTGGGTTCGATGATGGTACCCAGCGTGGTGACCTTTATTCCCAACTTCATCCTGATCAAGGACCTGGGCCTGCTGAACACCATGACCGGCATGGTGGCGCCGTTTTGCCTGATGCAGGGGTTTTCGGTGTTCTTTTTGCGCCAGTTCTTTTTGTCCATTCCCCGCGATCTGGAAGAAGCCGCGCTGCTGGACGGGGCCTCGTTTCTGTACATCTTTGCCCGGGTAGTGATGCCCTTGAGCATCACGCCGCTGGCCACCATTGCCATGCTCACCGGCATCAATATGTGGAACGAATTTTTCTGGCCTTTCCTGGTGGCCAAAGACGAGCTGCAGCAGGTACTGCCGGTGGCCTTGCAGTCTTTCAAGTCCCAGACACCGCAGGGCCAGCCCGACTGGACCGGCCTGATGGCCGCCACGGCCATCACGGTGCTGCCCACCATTTTGCTGCTCGTCGCATTCGGCCGACGCGTCGTGGAATCCGTCCAATTCAGTGGCGGCAAATAGTGGCACACCCCCAGACTGCAGTGCTTCGCATCTTTCGCCAACCCCCTTGCAGGGGGCGATACCAGTGGCCTGGCAAAGCCAGTTCCACGGTATCCCACGGGACGGTGCGTTCTGACTGAACGTAGCGGCTCGTTATTTCGGTAGTTCGTAGTTTTTTCAACCACCATAACGGAGACAAGTATGAAATCTAAATTAACCACCCTGGCCGCAGCGGCCCTGGCCTGTGTCGGCAGCGCGCACGCCGTCGAAGTCAAATACCTGCTGTGGGACTCGATGCAGCTGCCGGCCTACAAGCAATGCGCGGCCGACTTCGAGAAGAAGAACCCAGGCACCACCATCAAGATCAGCCAGTCCGGCTGGGACGACTACTGGAACACCATCTCCACCGGCTTTGTGTCGGGCACCGCCCCCGATGTATTTACCAACCACCTGGCCAAATACCCTGAATTTGCCAAGAACGACCAGCTCGTCGATCTGGCCCCGCTGATCCAGCGCGACAAGGTAGACACCGCTGCCTATGCCCCCGGCCTGTTCGACATCTGGGGCCGCGACGGCAAACAATACGGCTTGCCCAAAGACTGGGACACCATCGGCTTTGTGGTCAACATGGAGATGGCCAAGAAAGCCGGTGTCACGCTGGCCGACCTGCAAGGCATGACCTGGAACCCCAAGGACGGCGGCAGCTTCGAGCAGATCGTGCGCAAGCTGAGTGTGGACACGGCAGGCAACAACGCCACCAGCCCCAACTTCGACAAAAAGAAGGTCAGCGTCTACGGCTACCAGACCCCGCGCGGTGCCGCCGGCATGATGGGCCAGACCGAATGGAGCCACTTTGCCGAATCCAACGGCTTCAAGTTCCAGGACAAACCCTGGGACCCAAAGTTCTACTACGACGACCCCAAGCTGGTCGAGACCATCGCCTACATCGCCAGCCTGCCGGGCAAGGGCTTGTCGGCCAGTTTTGAAAATACCAAGTCGCTGGGCACTGACGCGATGTTTGTCGCCAAGAAAGTCGCCATCGTGCCGCAGGGCTCGTGGATGATTAACTACTTCAAGAGCAACGCCAAGTTTGAAAATGCCTGGGTCCCGCTGCCCACCGGTCCCACCGGCACCCGCGCCACCATGTTCAATGGCCTGGCCGATTCCATCTGGGCCGGCTCCAAGGTCAAGGCCGATGCATGGAAGTGGGTCAAATACCTGGGCTCGGTCGACTGCCAAAGCGTGATCGCCGACAGCGGCGTGGTGTTCCCCGCCATCAAGGGCCAGGCCGAACGCGCCATGGAAGTGCAAAAAGCCAAGGGCGTGGACTCCAGCGCCTTCCTCACCATGGCCAAGTCCAAGACCTTTTTGATGCCGATTGCCGATGGTGGCTCGGAGATCGATGAAATCATGAAGTCCGCACTGGAAGGCGTACTGGTGGGCAAGACCGATGCCGCCACCGCCCTCAAGGCCGCCAATATCAAAGTCAACCAACTGAAAAAGTAAGAGGCCCACCATGCAACGCCGCGTCAAAATCACCCTTATAGGGGCTGGCAGTATTGTTTTCACCCGCAACCTGCTGGGTGATATTTTTTCCTATCCCGAGCTGGCCGATTGCGAAGTGGCCTTGCACGACACCAACGAGCACCGCCTGCGACTGGCCGAAATGGTGGCGCAGCGGCGGGCGGCGGCCCTGGGCGTGCAGCCCTTGATAACGGCCAGCACCGACCGCCGCCGCGCATTGGACGGCGCGCAGTTTGTCATCAGCACCATCCAGGTCGGTGGCTACAAACCCGCCACCGTGACCGACTTCGAGATCCCCAAGAAGTTTGGCCTGGAGCAGACCATCGGCGACACGCTGGGCATCGGCGGCATCATGCGCGGCCTGCGCACGATTCCCGTGCAATTGGCCATGCTCAAAGACATGGAGGACGTGTGCGCCCCCGGCGCCATCCACCTGAACTACGTCAACCCCATGGCGATGATCACCTGGGCGCTGAACCAGGCCAGTACGCGCATCCCCACCGTGGGCCTGTGCCACAGCGTGCAGCACACCGCACACGAACTGGCGCACGATCTGGGCATTCCGGCCGAAGAGATCGACTACACCTGCGCGGGCATCAACCACATGTCGTTCTACACAAAGTTTGAGCACAAGGGGGTCGATCTGTACCCGCGCCTGCGCCAGATTTATGCCGACGGCCAAGCTCCCGACTGGAACCTGGTGCGCTACGAGATGCTGCACCAGCTCGGCCACTTCCCCACCGAATCCAGCGAGCACTTTGCCGAATACGTGCCGTGGTTCATCAAGAAGGGCCGCGAAGACCTGCTCGCCAAATACAACATTCCGCTGGACGAATACCCGGGCCGTTGCCAGATTTTCGAACACGCCTGGCCCTACATCGAGCGCGAGCTGCAAGCCCCCGGCACGCAAGATGTGCAGGCGCTAAAAGCCGAACTCGAAGCCGCCAATATCCATGTAATGCCCCGCAACATCACCGAAGCCGCCAGCCTGCTGGAAGGCCTGAACGCCGTCCACCGCTCGGTCGAATACGGCGGCCAAATCATCCACTCGATGGTCAGCGGCACGCCGCGCGTGGTCTATGGCAATGTGTTGAATCACAGCCTGATCGACAACCTGCCCCAGGGCTGCGCCGTCGAAGTGCCCTGCCTGGTGGATGCCAACGGTGTGCAGCCCACCCGCGTGGGCAAGCTCCCCATCCAGCTGGCCGCGCTGATGCGTACCAACGTCAACGTGCAAGAGATGGTGGTGGCCGCCATTACCGAGCAAAAGCGCGAACACGTCTACCACGCCGCCATGCTCGACCCGCACACTGCCGCGGTGCTCGACCTGTCGCAAATCCGCGCCATGGTCGACGAGCTGCTGGTCGCCCACCGCAGCTTCTTGCCCGATTACCTGCACGCCTGAAAGAGAGCACCACCATGGCCAGCATCGAACTCCAAGCCGTCAACAAAAACTACGGCAACGACGTAGCCGTCATTCGCAACGTCGATCTGCACGTCAAGCAAGGCGAATTCTGCGTCTTCGTCGGGCCGTCCGGCTGCGGCAAGTCCACGCTGCTGCGCATGGTGGCCGGGCTGGAAGACATCACCAGCGGCAACCTGCTGATCGACGGCCAGCGCATGAACGACACCCAGCCCGCCAAACGCGGCGTGGCCATGGTGTTCCAAAGCTACGCGCTGTTTCCCCACATCAGCGTCTACGACAACCTGGCCTTCGGCATGACCCTGGCCAAGATGGACAAAGAGTTGATCCGCAAAAAGGTCACCGCCGCCGCCCAGGTGCTGCAGCTAGAGCATTTGCTGGACCGCAAGCCCAAGGCCTTGTCCGGTGGTCAGCGCCAGCGGGTGGCGATTGGCCGCGCCATCGTGCGCGAGCCGGGGGTGTTTTTGTTCGATGAACCTTTGTCCAACCTGGATGCCTCGCTGCGGGTGCAAACCCGCTTTGAGATCGCCAAGATCCACCGCGACTTTGGCAAAGCCAGCACCATCTACGTCACCCACGACCAGGTAGAGGCCATGACCCTGGCCGACCGCATCCTGCTGCTGAACGCCGGGCCTGCGGTGCTGACCGAGGGCAGCGTGGCCCAGTGCGGCAGCCCGCTGGAGCTGTACCACCGGCCCCGCAACCTGTTTGTGGCGGGCTTCATTGGTTCGCCGAAGATGAACTTCCTGTCCGGTGAACTGGTCAGCGGCACCTCCGAGCACGCCCAGGTGAAGCTGAAAACCGGCGAAGTGGTCGAGGCCATGGTCGATGCCAGCGCGCTGAAACCCGGCCAGCCGGTCACCGTTGGCATCCGCCCTGAACACGCCCAGTTGGGCACCGCTACCCAAAGCGTGGTGCGCGAGGTGCAATGGCAAGAGCGCCTGGGCGAATCCACCTACCTGTTCCTGAACAGCGGTGTGGCCAACGAGCCCCTGGTCGTCAAAGCGCCGGGGCAAGCCCGCGCCGAAACCGGCCAGCGGGTCGCCATTTCGCTACCCACTGCGTCCCTGCACGTATTCGACGAAAAAGGCCACGCGCTGGAACGCCGTATCCCCATCGCCGACCTACTCATTCCCCACGCCGCCTGATTAACCCATGACCGTTGAATTCCTCACCCTGCACAGCCGCCACAGCACACTGGTCCTCGAATGCCCCGCCCAGGAAGCGCCCTTGTGGCGCTACTGGGGGCCGCGCCTGCCCAACCACAGCACACCCGGTACCGACCTGCGCGGCACCCGCCCGCTGCCGTCGTTCATGCTCGACCTCGACCAACCGCTGACGGTAGTACCCACCTTCGGCGTGGGCTGGTTCGGCCAAAGCGCCTTGTTGGCACACCGGGCCGGGCTGGACTTCGCCCAGGCCATCACCCAGTGCGAGGTGGAATGGACCACGCCCGGCAGCGCCGTAGTGCTGCACCTGACCGATGCCATAGCGCAGCTGCGCTTTGAAGTGTCGCTGGCGCTGGATGTGGATACCGACGTGCTCACCCTGCAGACCTGCCTGACCAACCTCGGCGACAAAGAACTCGACGTGCAATGGCTGGCCGCAGGCACCCTGCCCTTGCCCGGCGATGCGGCCACCGTGCGCTCGTACGCGGGCCAGCACAACCACGAATTTCTGCTGCAAACCGACACCCTGGGCCGCAGCCAGTGGCGGCGCGAAAACCGCCGTGGCCGCACCTCGCACGACTGCTTTCCCGGCGCGGTGGTCACCACGCCCGGCAGCACCGAGCACAGCGGCCTGGTCTTCGGTGCGCACCTGGCCTGGTCGGGCAACCACCAGCAAACCATCGAATGGCTGCACGACGGCCAGTACCAGTGGCAAATGGGCGAATGGCTGGCCCCGGGCGAAGGCCGCCTGGCCCCGGGGAACAGCCTGCACACGCCCGAAATCATCGCCACCTGCTCCACCCAAGGCCTGAACGGCCTGGCCGCCAACTTCCACGCCGCGCTGCGCGCGCGCATGGCCTGGCCCGGTGGCCAGATGCGCCCGCGCCCGGTGCACCTCAACACCTGGGAGGCCTTCTATATGGACCTGGTGCCGGGGGACGTGATGGCCCTGGCCGATGCCGCCGCCAAAGTGGGCGTGGAGCGTTTTGTGCTGGACGACGGCTGGTTCAAAAACCGCCACCACGACCGCGCAGGCCTAGGCGACTGGTGGCCGGATGCCGTTAAGTTTCCCCAGGGCCTGGGCCCGCTAGTGCACCACGTCAACGCATTGGGGATGGAATTCGGCCTGTGGGTCGAGCCCGAAATGGTGAATCCCGACAGTGATTTGTTCCGCAACCACCCCGGCTGGGCGCTGCAAATCGCCGGTCGCCCGCTCATCACCGCCCGCAACCAGCTGGTGCTGGACATCTCGCGCCCCGAGGCAGCCGACTACCTGTTTGGCAAGATCGACGCGCTGCTGGCCGCCCACCCCATCCGCTACCTCAAGTGGGACCACAACCGCGACCTGACCACCGCCGCGCTGGCCGGTGGCCTGGGTGGCGCAGCCTACCGCGCCCAGGTACACGCGGTGTACGCCCTGCTGGCACGGCTGCGCGCGGCCCACCCTGAGGTCGAAATTGAGAGCTGCTCCGGCGGCGGCGGCCGTATCGACTTTGGCGTGCTGCGCTACACCCACCGGGTGTGGACCAGCGACTGCATCGACGCGATGTCGCGGGTACAGATACAGCATGGTTTCGGACAGTTCTTCCCACCGGAAATTTTGGGCTCGCACATTGGCACCGCCCCCGCCCACACCACCGGCCGCAGCCAGTCGCTGGCCTTCCGCGCCGCCGTGGCTATGACCGGACATCTGGGCGTGGAGCTGGATGTGCGGCATCTAGACGAATCGACCTCTAGCGCACTTTCCACCTGGATAGCATGCTATAAAAAGTATAGAGACCAGATCCACCATGGCCGCGTCTGGCGTGGCGAGGCCGCCGACGGCCTGGTCTGGCAGGCGCATGGGGATGCAGACGACCTGCTGCTCTTCGTCTACCGCTGCCAGCCCACCAACCACCGCTACACCCCGCCGCTGCGCCTGCCCATGCTGGACACCAGCGCGCGCTACCAGGTCGAACAAGTGGTGGCCATCGCAGGCGAAGGCGCGGTGCAGTCCCCTGCCCCGTTCTTTACCACCTTGCAAAACGGCGGCGTGGCGCTGGACGGCGCATGGCTGGCCCAGGCCGGGCTGCCCCTGCCACGCGCCACGGCGGAGACCTGCTTCATCGTGCGTTTGCAGATAATCCGCACATGACCAACGATCTTTTTGATGTTTCTGAACACTCGCACCGCCGCTTCAACCCACTGACCGGCCAGTGGGTGCTGGTGTCACCCCATCGCTCAAAAAGGCCGTGGCAGGGCCAGCAGGAACAGCCGGACACGGCCGATAGACCTGCGCACGATGCCCATTGCTTTTTGTGCGCGGGCAACCTGCGCGTCACCGGCGAGCGCAACCCGGCCTACACCGGCACCTTCGTTTTCACCAACGACTTTGCCGCCATGATGCCCAGCGCACCCGACGCACCACCCGTGTCCGACCCGCTGTTCCAGGCCCGTACCGCACGCGGCACCAGCCGGGTGATCTGCTTCTCACCCGACCACGGCAAAACCCTGCCCGAGCTGCCGCTGACCGCTATTCAAGCGGTCATCACCACCTGGTGCGCCCAAAGCGCCGAGCTGGGCGCGACCTACCCCTGGGTACAGGTGTTTGAGAACAAGGGCGCGCTGATGGGCTGCTCCAATCCGCACCCGCACGGCCAAATTTGGGCCACCGACTTCGTACCCAACGAACCCGCCGCCGAAGACCTGCGCCAGCGCGCCTGGCACGCCGAACGCGGCAGCCCCCTGCTGCTGGACCTGGCCGCGCGCGAAGCGGCAGACGGCAGCCGGGTGGTGGTGCAAACCGCGCACTGGCTGGCCATCGTGCCGTTTTGGGCCACCTGGCCGTTTGAAACCCTGCTGCTGCCGCGCTTTGCCGTGCAGCAACTGCCCCAGCTCCAAAAGGCCCAGTTCGCCGCTGAACGCGAAGACCTGGCCCTGGCCATCAAGCAGCTCACCTCGCGCTACGACAACCTGTTCCAGTGCTCGTTTCCGTATTCCATGGGTTGGCACGGTGCGCCGTTTGACGACAAAGACGCTGCGCCCTGGCAGCTCCACGCCCACTTCTACCCGCCGCTGCTGCGCTCGGCCAGCGTGCGCAAGTTCATGGTCGGCTTTGAAATGCTGGCCGAAGCCCAACGCGACCTGACCCCCGAACAAGCCGCCGCCCAGCTGCGCGCCGTCCCCGACGTGCACTACCGCGAGGCCGCATCTGTATGACCACCACCCTGCAACAGCGCATCGACACCGCTTTCGTCCAGCACTTTGGCCACACCCCCAGCCTGCACGTGCGCGCGCCGGGTCGGGTCAACCTGATTGGCGAGCACACCGACTACAACGACGGCTTTGTGCTGCCCTGTGCCATCGACTTTGAAACCCGCATCGCCATTGGCCCGCGCAGCGACCGCCAAGTGCGCGTATGCGCCTGCGACTACGGCGACGCGCTGGACCAGTTCGACCTGGATGCCCCCATCACCGCGCGCCCCGACGCGCAATGGACCAACTATGTGCGCGGCGTGGTGAAAGTGCTGCGCGCGCGGGGTCTGCATTTGGGTGGCATGGACATGGCGATTGCGGGCAATGTGCCGCAAGGCGCGGGTTTGTCGTCCTCGGCCTCGCTGGAAGTCGCCGTGGGCCAGGCGTTTAAAGCGCTACACAATTTAGAGCATCTCACGCAGGCAGATATTGCGCTGATCGCCCAAAAGGCGGAGAACAGCTTTGTGGGTGTGAACTGCGGCATCATGGACCAGCTGATCTCTGCCAGCGGCCAAGCCGACCACGCCCTGCTCATCGACTGCCGCAGCCTGGCCACCCAGGCCGTGCCGGTCCCTGCCGGGCTGGCGGTGATGATCGTGCACTCCCACGTGCAGCGCGGCCTGGTCGGCAGCGAATACAACACCCGCCGCCAGCAGTGCGAAGCCGCCGCCGCCCATTACGGAGTCAAAGCCCTGCGCGACATCGACGTGGCCCGCCTGGAGCGCGATGCCGCCGGGCTAGCCCCCGTGGTGCTGCGCCGCGCCCGCCACATCGTCACCGAGAACCAGCGCACCCTGGATGCCGCCCAGGCCCTGGCCGATGGCGATCTGCTGCGCCTAGGCCAGCTGATGGCCGCCTCGCACGACTCCATGCGCGACGACTTTGCAATCACCGTGCCGCCCATCGACCACCTGGTCGCCATCCTGCAAGCGTCCATCGGCCCCCAGGGCGGTGCCCGCATGACCGGCGGCGGCTTCGGCGGCTGCTGCGTCGCCCTGCTCCCCGAAGCCGCCGTCCCCGCAGCCCGCGCCGCCGTAGCCGCCCAGTACCGCGCCCCCAACGGCGATGCCGCCACGGTGTACGTGTGCCATGCGTCGGCGGGGGTGGGGTTGGTGTGATTTACAGGGGTTGGAGCCAATGGGGTCGGATCACGATTGCGCGCTGAAAAGCCTGTTGCCGTGCCGCTGCTAACCCGCATTCGTGCTCCGACCCCTTTGGCGGGTTGGCACTGACTGCGGTTAGGGCGTCCATCGGCATCGTCGGCCGGGCTGTGCCCCCGGCAGGGCAGTTACTTTTCTTTGTGTGGCCAAAGAAACGTAACCAAAAGAAAGGCCACCCCCACTACCTGCGCCCTTCGCTATCGCTGCGGGAACCTGCGGTGCTCGCGGCATGCGGGGTCTGGCTAAACTCGGCTGCGCCTCAAACAACGCCAGCCCTTTTCCGCCTGCCACTGCGCTCCTCGGCGCATCTAGAGGGGGACCCCGGGAGCGGGATCGGCCCGGCTGCGCCGGGCATCGCGCCGGTCGCGATCTGGTGGTGCAGTGGCGGTTGCCGCATCCGAACCGATGCTTCTGTTTTGATAGTAAAAAATAAGAGCACCCTGCGCAGGTACTACCTGCGCTGCCAGCCTATTTGGTAATAAGCTACTGCTTGGCCTTCACCGCACAGGTATTCCACCCAAACAGTGCATAAGGCGGGCACCAGCCCACGAACCCTGTTGCCAGCGGCAGCAAGCCCAGCCAGCCCCAAGCGCCCACCGTACCCGTAGCCGCCAGGGCCACCAGCACAGCGCCAGCCGCGATGCGAAGAATGCGGTCGATGCCGCCAACATTGGATTGCATGGTTGTTCCTTGAAAGCTGTAGATCCCCCATTGAACGCCCGTTGCAGCAGAAAAACCCTGACGCAGATCAAGCTCCGGCGTTGCTGCGCAAGGCTTTAGGGTTGGATGAGGGAGTCGCTCTCAAATTAGTAGCTGGTTGCGCAGGTACTACCTGCACTAGCGGGTGATTTGGCTTGAACTTTTGGATGAGGCACGTACGCAAGCTCCCCGATCAGGAGTTCCCCCCGACGAGGAACGGACAGCCAACCCTAGCCCGGCAAGCCGGGCTCGCGCCCTAGGCGCGATGTGGCGCACAGCGCCACCGATCCCGATCCCCGGGGTCCCCCTCTGTATGCGCCGAGGAGCACAGCTTTGGGCGGATCAGGGCTGGCGTTGTCTGAGCGAAGCGAGTTTAGCCAGACCCCGCCCAAAGCGCGCACCGCAGGTTTCCGTAGCGAAAGCGGAGGACGCAGACAGTGGGGGTGGCCTTTTCTTTGGTGACTTTCTTTTGGCCACGCAAAAGAAAGTTACTGCGCCGCCGGGCGCACATCCCGGCCAGGGATGATGGCGGCACGAAACCCAATCAAAATTTCGAGCCAAACAACCCACTTGCCCATATTTCACCTTGGTAGACAGCTATCAAAATTACAACATCCGTGTCTACATTCAGCGGAAAAAAACGATCGACAACCAACTACAAGCGATATCGTCCAACTATATTCATGGCAGTTTGCACGTCCTCCCATGGGCTTTTTATGACCACCAACCGAACCACTGCTTTGATAAAAAAGCCGATGTGCAAACAGATTTACCGTGACTCCCTCTTACCAAGTCAATCGCCTATACACGCCAAAAACAACAGCAGAGGTAGCTTGAAATGAACCGATGGAACATCCCAGCGTGGCTGGAAAAAGAGGTTTTGATAAGGGACACGGCTTGCGTCTACTGCAGAGCCGACTTTTCCCAGGCAGGCCCAGCGCGCGGCACGAGGCCATCATGGGAACACATAGTTAATGACGCGAAGATCATTACCCGCCACAACATCGCTCGGTGCTGCATGTCATGTAACGCAAGCAAAGGGGCCAAGGATTTGCGTGTCTGGCTGACCTCAAACTACTGCAGGCGCAAAGGCATATCAGAAAACTCTATTGCTCCAGTAATACAAGAAGCTATCTCTAATTCTTGCTCTCCTTGAAGACGCCCCACACGCCAATTCCCACCACAAAAACCTGGCCCGTCTACCCCTGCGCATCCATCCGCAGCCCCTTAGGCAGCGGAAACTTCACCGTCTCCTCAATCCCCTCCATCTTGCGCACCGACACCGCACCCAGCGCGCGGATGCGGTCGATCACCTGCTGCACCAGGACCTCGGGGGCCGAGGCACCGGCAGTCAAACCCACGCGGGACTTGCCTTCGAACCAAGCCGGGTTCAACTCTTCGGCACTGTCCACCATGTAGGCTTCCGTGCCCAGCTTTTCGGCCAGCTCGCGCAGGCGGTTGCTGTTGGAACTGGTGGGGCTGCCAACCACGATCACGATGTCCACCTGCGGGCTCATGATCTTGATGGCGTCTTGGCGGTTTTGCGTGGCGTAGCAAATGTCCTGCATTTTGGGTGCGCGAATCAGCGGGAAACGGGCTTTGACGGCGCTCAGAATCTCGGCGGCATCGTCTACGCTCAGCGTGGTTTGGGTCACCACCGCCAGTTTTTCGGTCTGTAGCGGCTGCGCGTGGGCCACGTCGGCCACGTCTTCCACCAGGTGGATGCCGCTCTCGAGCTGGCCCATGGTGCCTTCGACCTCGGGGTGGCCCTTGTGGCCGATCATGATGAACTCGTAGCCCTCTTTGTGCAGCTTGGCCACCTCGACGTGCACCTTGGTGACCAGCGGGCAGGTGGCATCAAAGATCTGGAAACCGCGCGCCCGCGCCTCTTGCTGCACCGCCTGGCTCACGCCGTGGGCCGAGAACACCAGGGTCGCGCCGGGCGGCACGTCGTCCAGCTCTTCAATGAAGATGGCCCCGCGCGATTTCAGGTCGTTCACCACGTAGGTGTTGTGCACGATCTCGTGGCGCACGTAGATGGGGCGGCCAAACTTGGCCAGCGCCTTTTCGACGATCTCAATCGCCCGGTCCACGCCCGCACAAAAGCCGCGTGGCTCGGCGAGGATGATTTCTTGCGGGGCGTTCATAAAACACCGATCAGTTGCACTTCAAACGTCACCGGCTGGCCGGCCAGCGGGTGGTTGAAGTCGAACAAGACGGCGTCGGCGCTGTCACCATTGCCTACCTGCTGCACCGCACCCGCGTAGCTGCCCAGGCCGTCGGGCGTGGGGAACTGCACCACATCGCCCACGTGGTACTGCTCCAGCGGGTCGCCCATCTGGTTGAGCAGCTTGCGGGCCACCCACTGCTGCATCTCGGGCTGGCGCTCGCCAAAGGCCTCCCCGGCGGGGATGTCGAACGCAGTGCGCGTGCCCTCGGGCAGGCCCAGCAGGCGCTGCTCGACGGCGGGCGAGAGCTGGCCGGTGCCCAGCGACAGGGTAGCGGGCTTGTCGTTGAAGGTGTTGATGATGTCGCCCGTGGGGCCGCCCAGGCGGTAGTGCAGGGTTAAAAACGAACCGGCTTGGACAATGGGGGGAGAGGTAGAGGGCATAGGGAGTCTCGGTAAACTGGGCTCTATTGTAAAAGTGCCCCCATGCCTCTCAAAGATTTACCCCCCGATGCCCGTCCGCGCGAAAAGCTTTTGGCGCGCGGGCCTGCCGCTTTAAGCGATGTGGAGCTGCTGGCGATCCTGCTGCGCACCGGCATCGCGGGCAAGGGCGTGCTGCAAATGGCGCATGAGCTGCTGCAGATCACCCGCCCGGATACCGATGGCTTTGGCGGCATTGCCGGACTGCTGAACGCCACCGCCGACGACCTGAAGCGCGTCAAGGGCCTGGGCCCGGCCAAGCGGGCCGAAATCATCGCGGTGCTGGAGCTGGCCCGCCGCGCCATGGCCCAGCGGCTGCAAGATCGGCCTGCCTTTAGCGACCCGGCGGAGCTTAAACACTATCTGCAGCTACATTTGGCGGCCAAAGGGCACGAAGTATTTGCCGTGCTGTTTCTGGACGTGCAAAACCGCCTCTTGGCGCTGGAAGAGCTGTTCCGCGGCACGCTGACGCAGACCAGCGTCTACCCGCGCGAAGTGGTGCTGCGCGCCCTGCACCACCAGGCCGCCAGCGTGGTGCTGGCGCACAACCACCCCAGCGGCTCGGTGCAGCCCTCGCGTGCCGACGAGGTGCTGACGCACACCCTGAAAGCCGCGCTGGCCCTGGTGGACGTGCGGGTGCTGGACCACATCATCGTGGCACCGGGCGAAGCGCTGTCGATGGCCGAGAAGGGGCTGGTATGAAGATCACCTCCCTGCAAGACCTGAAAAAGATCCAGAAAACCATCGCCGATGCGGCGGCCCTCCAAGCCGCCCACCAGGCGGCTGAGCTGGAGAAAAAGCGCCGCCTGGCAGCCCAGCAGAACCTGTTTGTGGCCGCCGCTGGCGCCGTGCACCGCTTGCCCGACAAGCGCCAGGCGCTGCTGAAAAAGAAGCCGCCCGAACCCGTGGCCACACAACTGCAACTGGACGAGCAGGCGGTGTTGGTCGAAGCCATCAGCGACGGCTTTGATGCCAGCAGCCTGCTGGAAACCGACGATTCGCTCAGCTACCGCCGCCCCGGCATCGGCATAGACGTGCTGCAGCGCCTGCGCAAGGGCGAATGGGCCATACAGCGCCAGCTGGACCTGCACGGCCTACGCAGCGATGCAGCCCGCGATGCCCTCAGCGGCTTCATCCGCGATGCGCACAAGCACGGCATCCGCTGCGTGCGCGTGGTGCACGGCAAGGGTTTGAGTTCACCCGGCAAAACCCCGGTGCTCAAGGGCAAAGTGCGCAACTGGCTGGTGCAAAAGAACGAGGTGCTGGCCTTTGTGCAGGCCCGGCCCATGGAAGGCGGCGCGGGCGCGCTGGTGGTACTTTTACAGCCAGGCTAGAGATTTATAGAAAATAGGCCTCTGGCGAAGACTCCACCTGCGCGGGCAGCTATTAAAAGCAGAGCACACTTAAGTTTTAGCCTACATCCCCGGTCGCCACCCAGTTCCCTTGCGCCGCACTCTGCGTGCCCCGCTCCAGCAAGGCCATCACTTGTCGCACCTGCTGTGGTGGCACGGGAGCGGCATCGGACTGGCCCAGCAGGTAGTCGCGTACCCCGGCGTAGTACTGCAGGTAATTGCCCGCCGTGTCGGGGGTGGCGGTGGTGACCGGTTGGCCGTCGATCTGGCGCACCAACTGGCCGGGCAGCGGGTCGGCACCCCAGTCGCCCAACGCGCTAAGTTGCGGGCGGGCTCCGGCTTTAAGGGTGTCTTCTTGCGTGTCCAGGCCAAATTTGGTGAAAGATCCGCCCGTGCCGTGCAGCACAAAGCGCGGCCCGCTGGCGGTGACGCAGGAGCTGGCGTGCAGCACCACGCGCAGGCCGGGGTGGCGGGTGGGGTAGCGTAGTTGGGCGTGGAAGTAGTCGTTGGTTTGGGTGTTTTCGCGCTGGCGGGCCAGGTCCAGGAACAGGTCATCGGGCACGCCGAAAAGCTGTACGGCCTGGTCGACCAGGTGCGCGCCCAGGTCCATCCACAGGTCGGAGCCGGGAATGTCTTGCTCGCGCCACTTGCCAGGCACTACATGGCGGAAGCGGTCAAAGTGCGATTCAAAGTGGGTGATGCGCCCCAGCTGCCCGCTGGCCAGCACCTGCTGCAGCAGGAAAAAGTCACCGTCAAACCGCCGGTTTTGATAGACGGTGAGCAGGCGATTCTGCTGCGCAGCCACGGCCAGCAAATCTTCGGTCTCGGCCAGGGTCACGGTGCAGGGTTTGTCTACCACCACGTGCTTGCCCGCCAGCAGCGCGGCACGGGCCAGGGCATGGTGGCTAGTGTTGCTGGTGGCGATGACGACCAGGTCGATGGCCGGGTCGGCAAACGCGGCTTCGGGGGTGGGCACCACCCGTACCTCTGGCCAGTCGGCGTGCACGGCATCGGGTTTGCTGGAGCAGATGCAGGCCAGTTCCAGGCCCGGCACCCCGGCGATCAGGGGTGCATGGAAAACGCGGCCCGCCAGGCCGTAGCCAATGACGGCGACGCGGATGGGGGCGGTGAGCGGGGTCAAAGCAATGTGTGTCATGGTCTCTTGGTGGTGATGGATGCCGTCTTTGCCCGCCAGCGTACACCAGCGCAGCGTCAGTTGGGCGCTGTCGGGGTGGCCGTGTGCCACGCGTCCAGGTAGGCCGGTATCTGGTCGGCGGGCATGGCCGGGCTGTACAGCCAGCCCTGGAAGAAGTCGCAACCCAGGGCTTGCAACAGGTCGCGTTGGGCGGTGGTTTCCACAAATTCGGCCACCACGTGCACGCCCTGGGAATGGCCCAGACGGCAGACGCAGCGGATGATGTCCTGGTCCACCGGGTTGTGCAACACGTTGCGGGTCAGCACACCGTCGAGCTTGATGGCATAGACCTTGAAGCGGTGCATGTACAGCAGCGAGGTGCAGCCCATGCCGAAGTCGTCCATCGACAAAGACAAGCCCATGGCCTGCAGCTCGGCCAGGGTTTTATCGGCCTGGGCGGTGTTGGTAAGGGTGCGGCCTTCGGTGATTTCAATGTCCAGGTCTTTGCTGTGGATACCGTGGGTACGCAGGGCATCGCGCACGGTCTGCACCCAGGTGGTGGAGTGCAACTGCACAGGCGACATGTTGACCGACACCGTGAAGCCGCTGTAGCCTGCTTTTTGCCACGCAGCCAGGTCTTCGCACGCGCGCTGTACCACCCAGGTACCGATGTGGTGGATCAGCTCGCATTCTTCGGCCACGTTGATGAGGGCGGCGGTGGGAATCGGGCCGTGGGTGGCGTGGGTCCAGCGCAGCAGCGCCTCCACGCCCACCACCCGGCCCTGGGCGTCATGCTGGGGCTGGTAGGCCAGCGTGACGCGGGACGAGCCGAGGTCGGCCTGGAAATCACGCACCAGGCAGCGGGCGACTTCGCCCACCGAGTCCGCGCGGTCCAGGGTGTCGGCATGGGCCTCGAACTCGGTCGACATCAGCACCTCCAGCGCCGACTTGAAATAGCCCCGGTTACGCTGTATGCGCCGCGTCTCCAGCTGGCGCACAAACGGGGCGTACACCAAGGTGCTGCTGAGCAAACACAGGGCCTGCACGGCCACGCCGCTCCAGCCCCCGGTCATCACATAACCCGAGATAAACACCGGCACGGACCAGATCACCCGCAGGCCATCCAACGGCATGCCCAACAGGGTGTGCGCGCAGGTGGCGATCAGGCAACTGAGCAAGGGCGCGGCAATGAATGGCAGCAACAAGGTCCGGCTGAGCACCAGCGGAATACCGAACAACAGCAGCTCGTTCATGTTCAGCATGGCAGGCAGCACCGAATACCAGGCCAAGCGCCGCAAAGAAGGGTCTTTGCCCTGGGTGATGCAGTAGATGATGAGACCCCAGGTGGCCCCTGCCCCGCCGGTGTGCACAAACGCGTTCAAAAACGCCGGCGAAATCAGGTGGCTCGAATACAGCACATCCGCCGATGCCACCAGGCCGGACGCACTGGACACCGCGTACAAATACTGCCCGCCGTTGATGCCCACCATCCACAGCAACTGGTTGAGCAGCACCATGCCGAAATTAAGCACATCCCCACCGGGCTGTTGCCGCAAAAACCCTTGCCACAGCCGACCCAGCAACGGTCCCAACACCCCGTCGAACAAGGCCTGCCACAGGCCGTGGGCCAGCCATAGCGCCAGCAGCGTCAATGCAGCGGTGCCGGTCATGTGCAGGGCGTTTTGCAGCGAAATACCGCCATCGACCCCGCCCATCCGGGTGTGCTTGGGCAGCCAGCGGCCCAGCAGGCGCATCAACTCGGCGACCGCCACACCGACCAGGATGCTCTGGAGCGCGCTGGCATAGCCCAGCACCTGGAAGTCAAACGGTTGCCGCAACACCACCAGCAAAAATGCGCTGGCCGCCACCGCTGCCACGGCAATGGTGGAGCGCTCGACCCGCCGGTCATGGGCCTGGCTCAGGGCGGTGGTGCGCGCTGCAATCACCATCGCAGCCATCAACCCCATCAGGCCCAAGGTGGCATCAAAAATCCGCAGGGTCGAGGCCTGCCAGCCCGGGCCCCAGTGCGTGGTCATCCACTGCACATAGGGGGAATAGGGGATCAGCGCCACGGTGTTGGCCATCACCCCGAACACGGTGAGCGGTAACAGCGCCACATAGGCTTCGCGGATCGCCTGCAGCCACAACTGCAAGCGCTGCTGCAGAGACTGCGTCCACACCGCCATGCGGGCCGGGCCAGTGCGCGGGGTCACAGCAATGGGTGCCAAGTCTCGGGGTTGCTTATTTGGCCATCGGGGCATAACCCAGGCGCGCACCCGACAGCAGCCCCCCTTGGGTCGAATACACCACCGGACAATTGGCCACGATGCGGGTGGCGGTGATGGTGACATCGCCGCGGTCGGCGGCATCCAGCAAGGCATCTTCCGAGCGCAGATCACGCCGCGCCCGGCCTGGCTGCCAGGCCACGGCGTACAGCTGCCACAGCGGGGAATAGGCGGTGTCGGCATTGGCGTAACCCGTGGGTTTGGGCATGGAGGGCAGCACATTGCGCTGGCTGCCGTCGGGGAACACATAAATCCGCGCCAGCACCGACGCTGTAGGCGCAGCGCCCGGGCCCTTGCCGAGGGCATTCGCCAGCAGCGGCACAAAGTTCATGTCCTTGGCCTGGGCCATGGCGGCATCCGAGCTATCGGTGCTGATGTACTGCACCAGCGTGTTTTCGAACCAGGCCGTGACCAGGGGCAAGGTCACCTCGGTGGCGATGCCCGGACCGGCCTTACCAGGCGGTAGTGCGCCGCAACCCGCCAGCAACGACAAGGCCAGCAGCACACCACAAGAATAGACGCGAAGGGACATAAAGACTTTCTGGATACATCAACACACATGTCCAGCGTACACCACCGGCCTGCCGTATTGTGTGGCAGCCGATCAGCGCTGGCGCCGACCCTGTGCCGCCAGCAAGGCCAGGCGCTGGGTCGATGCCTGTATGGCTGCCTGCAGCGCCGCCATGCGGGCCGGATCGGCAGCCTGCGGTTGGCTGCTGCCCGGCGGGGTCACCGATGCCATGCCCTGCAGCTCGGCCATCCACCCCGCCTGCAGCCTAACCTCTTGCAACAACCCATTGCGCGGGTCGCCGGGCGGCAGCCGCACAACAGCCAGTTCGGCCTGCACCTGGCGAAACGCCGGGGCATGCACGCTGCGGCTGCGTTCGTCCTCTTGCTGCGGGCTGAGTTTGCCCGCCCGCAGCAGTTGCGATTCTTGGCCCAGCCGCAGCATGGCCATGTTGAAGCTGCGCATGGCCTGCTCAAAAGCCGCAACCGCATACTTGTGCTGAAAATCCACCGCCGCCGGAGGGGCCAGGGCGGTCAGCCCCACCACCAGCGCGCCCACCGCCGCCACGGCCCACACCGCCCGCCCCCGCACCTGGGGCTGTGCCTTCATCAGCTCGGGCCGCACCGGCAGGATGCAGCCTATCAGCGCCCCGGCCAGCAGCCCGCCCACGTGGGCAGCGTTGTCCACCCCGGTCTGCAAGAAGCCCTGCGCCAGCGAATACACCACAAAAAACCCAATCCCCCGCAGCATCTGCTTGCCGAACAGCCGGGGCATGGTGTCGCGGTGCCGCAGCACCGCCACCAGTACCACCCCGGCCAGCCCAAACACCGCGCCCGAAGCCCCCACAGACACGGTCTTTTGGGCCGAAAAATGCAGACTGAGGGCACTGGCGGCCAATGCCGACCCCAGATAAATACCCAAAAACACCCGGTGCCCGTAGATGCGCTCGGCGGTTTGGCCAATCGCCCACAAACCCAGCATGTTCATCACCAAATGCACGATGCCGCTGTGCACAAACGTGGCGGTTAACAGCCGCCACACCTGGCCACGCTGCACCTCGGACGCGGCATTGCCACCCCAGTCCAGCAGCAACTCGGCCGGTGGATGGAACGGGTCCACTCCCCGCGCCACCATCCACGCCCACACAGCTGCATTGAGCGCAATCAAGCCATAGCTCACCCAGGTGCGGGGCGCGAGATCGTGCAGCCAGTCCTGGAACAGGTGCTCTTCGGCAACGGCGGGCGGTAGGGGCTGTGGCGTAAGCACCGTCACACGCCCTGGTTGCGCATCCAGTCGGCGGTTTGGAAAAAGCTGTCGCGCAACCGGGCGCGCAGGGTGGCATCCACGCCCGTTTCGCCCATCGCCTGGTCCATGCAGGCCAGCCACTGGTCGCGCTCCAAGATGCCGATCTTGAACCCCATGTGCCGGGCGCGCAGGCGCGGGTGGCCAAACTGCTCGGTGTAGTACTGCGGCCCGCCCAGCCAACCGCACAGGAACCAGAATAGGCGCTGGCGGGCGTTCTCCAGCTCGGGACCATGGGCGGCGCGCAGCGCGTCATAGCCCGGCTCCAGGTCCATCAGGTCGTAAAACCGGTCCACCAGCGCCCGCACCGGCGCTTCGCCGCCGATCCATTCAAACGGGGTGGCGGCCGGGGCTTTCTCTTCGATCTGCATAAAGGGGTGTCAAAATTTATAAAAAATACGGCTCTGGTGCAGGTAGTACCTGCACGAGAAGCTATTAAAAACAGAGCATTCAAGCGAAATGAACTTACAGGCTTGCAGTGTACGGTTGGCCAGATTGTTTAATAAAAACTATTGCTTGTATTTATTCGATTGCCTGTACATATGAAGCAGCTTTTAATAGCATCGGGTCTTCTCTCCAGCCCACCGAAAGGAAGACCCCATGCGTACATTCAAAACGACAGCAGGCCTATTGATCAACAGCACCGGCCTGGTGATTGTGTTGTCCCACCTGGCCCAGTGGCACGCGGGCTGAAAACTGCCTTGTGCCGCTTCATGCGCCCTAGCCCGTGGCCGGGTCGGCTCCGTTGGCCGAAAAAGGCCTGGGAAACAGCGTGGCCTGGCTGCGGTCGCGCAGCCGGTAGCCCACGGCAGGCCGCCCCTGCGCGCCGGGCAAGACACCCGCCTCCTCCATAAACTGGCCGTCCAGCATGCGTTTGCGAAACGCGCTTTTGTCGATAGACCGCGCCAGCACCACCTCAAAAGTGCGCTGCAGTGCGGGCAGGGTAAAAGGCTCGTCCAGCAAAAACGCGGGCAAAGAGGTGTATTCCACCTTGCTGCGCAGCCGCGCCAGGGCGGTGGCCAGCAGCAGGTGGTGGTCAAAGGCCAGGGGGGTGTCCAGTGCCGCATCCACACCAAGCCACTGCGCCGCACCGGCATTTCCACCCGTTTCCAGCTGCACCGCCGCGGCGGGTATCAGCGCGTAAAAACAATGCGTGGCCGACCAGCCCCGCGGGTCGCGGGTGGCGCTGCCCCAACTGCCCAACTGCTCCAGGTAGGGCGTGGCAACACCGGTTTTTTCACGCAGTTTGCGCAACGCGCAGTCCAGCAGCGTGGCATCGTGGTGTACATCCACAAACCCACCGGGTAGCGCCCAGTGGTGGGCAAACGGCTCGTCCGCCACATCCGCCGAACTTGGGCGGCGCACCAGCAGCACCTGCAAGGCATCGCCAAGCACCGTGAAAATCACTACGTCCACAGTCACCAGGGGCCGGGGGAAATCAGGGGGATGGGGTGGATGTGGGGACATGGTGCCTAGCGCTCAAAATATTTAGTTGCACTATACGACTTTGTTTGTTGTACAGTACAACTTACTTATTTACCGGCACCCACACTACCTATGGACCTGCTCGCCCCCCTCACCCAACCCCTGTTGACCGTCGCCAACATGCCCATGTCGTTGGGCGACCTGCTGGGCTTTGCCACGGGCGTGTTGTGCGTGTGGTTGACGGCACGGGCGCATATCTGGAACTTCCCCGTGGGCATCCTTAGCAGCACGGTGCTGGGCCTGGTGTTTTTGCAGCAGCGGCTGTTTGCCGACGCGGCCTTGCAAATCGTGTTCATCGTGCTGTCGGCCCAGGGCTGGGTGCAGTGGCTGCAGCCCCAAAAAGCGCAGGACAAGGCGGCCTTTGTCGGCACCAGCCTGCGCGAACAAGTTTTGCTGCTGGCCGTGGCGGCGGTCACCACGCTGCTGCTGTGGCAGATTTTGCTATGGCTCAAAGGCGCGGCCCCGCCCATCGACGCGCTGCTCACCGCCCTGAGCCTGTGCGCCCAGTGGCAGCTGAACCGGCGGCAAACCTCCAGCTGGGCCTGGTGGATTGCCGTGGATGTCGTGTCCATCCCTCTGTACTGGAGCCGTGGCCTGCCGCTGATCTCGGGCCTGTCGCTGGTGTTTTTGCTGATCTGCCTGCGCGGCTGGTGGAACTGGCGGACGCCGGCCCCCAGCCAAATGGTGGGGGCCACCGCATGAGCCGGGTGGACTACCGGCACGGGCTGGTGATCGGCAAGTTCTACCCGCCGCACCTCGGCCACATCTACCTCATTCGCACGGCGGCGGCGCATTGCCAGCAGGTGACGGTGGGGGTGCTGGGTTCCAGCGTGGAGTCGATCTCCATCGCCCAGCGCGTGGCCTGGCTGCGCGAAACCTTTGCCGATGCGCCGCAGGTGCGCATCGTTGGCGCGCTGGACGATGTGCCCATCGACTACACCAGCCCTGCCATCTGGGCCGCCCACGTAGCCGTGATGCGCGAGGCGGTGCAAGAGGCCCAACGCACATTTGGTCCCGCCCCCGCCGTCGATGCCGTGTTTACCTCCGAGCATTACGGCCAGGAGCTGGCACGCCAGTTCGGATGCGCCCATGTGTGCCTGGACCAGAGCCGCGCCCTCTTCCCGGTCTCCGGCACCGCCGTGCGCGCCGACCCGGTGGCGCAGTGGCACATGCTGCCGCCGGCGGTACAGGCCGGGCTGGCCGTGCGCGTGGTGGTGCTGGGCGCGGAATCTACCGGCACCACCACCTTGTCGCAAGACCTGGCCGCCGCCCTGCGCCAGCGCGGCGGCGTGTGGGCGCGCACCGCCTGGGTGGCCGAATACGGGCGCGAGTACAGCCACAACCTGCTGGCCCTGGCGCGGGCCCACAAGCCGGCGGCGGGCGTGGCCGATATCGCCTGGCAATCCAGCGACTTTCGCGCCGTGGCGGCCGAGCAATGCCGCCGGGAAGACCACGCCGCGCGGCACGGCAGCCCGGTGCTGGTGTGCGATACCGACGCCTTCGCCACCCGCCTGTGGCACGAACGCTACCAGGGCGGCCCCAGCGCCGATGTCGCCACCATCGCCCAGGCCATGCCGCCGCGCAGCCTCTACCTGCTGACCAGCGACGCGGGCGTGGCATTTGAAGACGACGGCCTGCGCGACGGTGCCCACCTGCGCAGCTGGATGACCGGGCGCTTTCGCAGCCTGCTGGGCGCACAGGCCGTGCCCTGGGTGGAACTCAGCGGCTCCCCTGCCGAGCGTTGCCGCCATGCGCTGGAGCGGGTGGATGCCTGCATGGCCCAAGCCTGGCCATTTGCCGCGCCGCTGTAATTTATAAAAAATCAGCCTCCAGCGCAGACAGCACCTGCGGCGGCGGCTACCAAATAAATAGCGCATCAATGTTTTGCGGGCCGGTCGGCAACGCAGGCCACGCGGGTATGGGGACGCAATACCCTGCCATTCCATCGCGGCGTCTGCCTTACCATGCCCCGCACCCCGTGGCGACCTGGCCACACGACCTACGCACCCCAAGGAATCGGCAATGACGCAACCCACCACCCTGCCCCCAGACCCCAGCGGCTCAGAAACCGCCCCCTCCGGGGTGCCAGACCGGGAGCGCCGCGTGGTGCTGCACATGCCGGTGAATGTGCGCAGCTTTTCTCTGGGGCTGTTGGCCCTGCTGGCCAGCCTCTACACCTTGCACTGGGCCGGGGCGGTGTTTATCCCGGTGCTGGTGGGCATTTTGTCCAGCTACGCCTTGTCGCCGGTGGTGGACTGGTTCCACACACGCAGGGTGCCGCGCGCCGTGACTGCGGCGGTGCTGCTGATGGGCATCCTCGGCGGCGTGGGCGCGCTGGGGTATTCGCTCAGCGATGACGCCAGCAAGCTGGTCGAGCAGCTTCCCGCCGCCACGCAAAAGCTGCGCAGCGCCCTGCGTGCCCTGCCCGGCGCGAAACGCAACACCCTGACTACCGTGCAGCAAGCGGCATCGCACCTGGAGCAGGCGGCCGAGGAGGCCGGTCGCGCCGTGCCCACCGGCCCGGGCGTGCAGCGGGTGCAGATCGTCAAGCCGCGCTTTGACATCCGCGACTACCTGTGGAACGGCAGCCTGGGCATCGTGGGCATGCTGGGGCAGTTGGGCACCGTGACCCTGATCACCTTTTTCCTGATGGCATCGGGCGACAGCTTCCGGCGCAAGCTGGTGAAACTGACCGGCCCCACGCTCAGCCGCAAAAAGATCACCTTGCAGGCGCTGAACCAGATCAACGACCAGATCCAGCGCTACATGCTGCTGCAGCTGTTTACCAGCGCCTTGGTGGGTGCGGTGACCTGGCTGTACTTCTTGGCGATGGGCCTGGACCACGCGGCAGTGTGGGGCGTGGCCGCAGGCGTGCTGAACCTGGTGCCCTACCTGGGCAGCGTGGTGGTTGCGGCGGGGTCGGCCATGGTGGCCTTTTTGCAATTCGGCACCCTGGACATGGTGCTGCTGGTGAGCGGCGGCTCTATGGTGATCCACGCCATCATCGGCTTTTTACTCACCCCCTGGCTCACCAGCCGCGCCAACCAAATGAACCCCGTGGCGGTGTTTGTCGGCATGCTGGCCTGGGGCTGGCTTTGGGGTTTGTGGGGCCTGCTGCTGGGCGTGCCCATCATGGTGGCAGTCAAGGCGGTGTGCGACCGCGTGGACGACCTCAAACCGGTGGGGGAATTTCTTGGGAACTAGGCTGAGGAATTTATAAAAAATAGGCCTCTAGCGCATACAGCACCTGCGCCAGAAGCTACAAAAACTAGAGCACAGCAGCATATGCCAGTTTTCGTCAGCAGCCCCTACTAGTCCAGCGACACCACCTCATCTCCTGGGCCGGCACGGCAGCCGTCGGCAATCGGTGTCCATCCGCGGTGTACCACCACTTGCTGGCCGTCGTGGCAGAGTTCTATGCGCTCACTTCCGGGCAACTGCGCCTGCACGAAGGCCTCAATGGTCGATGGCAGGCTGATCTTCAGCCGCATCGCAAAGGCATCGTCCTGGGGGTGGTCGTCCAGATGCAGCAAGGGCACAAAATTCGCGGCGAACATCAGCGCATGGGAATCCACGTTTACAGGCTGCGGCGCGTAGGGTGCCTGGCGCAACCATTGCTGCGCGCGGCTGCGCAGATCGTCGCCGTCGGCCAAGTTGCCCAGGGCTGCGGCCAGCAGCTCCACCAGCCATTGGTTGCAGTTTTGGTAGCGCAGGCTGTAGGCATAGGCATTGGCGCTGTAATCCTTGGCCAGCAAATGCAGCGCCAGCGAGCTGTCTTGTGACGCGCGCTGCAAGGCCTGGGCGGCCTCGGCGGGCAGGCGCACGATGGAGATGTAGCCCAGCGACGGGTCGTCAATACCCATCGCAAAGCCTGCCAAGCCCTGGTCGTAGATCCGTGGGCGGCGTTCGTCACAGGCGTAGTACAGCTGGCGGGCCGACCAGTCGCCGGTGCTGCTGCGCCACGCCACGGCCGCATGCGAGTAACGGATATGAAAGCGCGAAAGGTCCAGGCCCGAGCGGCTGATCAACACCGCATCGCCTTCGCTGGCACCCAGCACCTTGCGTACCACCGCCGAAAAACCCAGCAAGCGGTCTTGTTGGTGCGCCGTCAGGGGCTGCTGGCGGTCGCAAAAACGTGAAGATGCCGGTACACCGCTGGCACCCGATCCGGCCTGTGCGGCACCCGCCGCGACGATGGCCGCCAACCCAAACCCCCAGGCTGCGCGGATGTTCACAAGCTCAAAGGCCGCGCGGCAAGTTCACCGTACCAGTCGTCAGCGATCACCAGGTAGAAGGCTTCGCGCGTGTCGCCGCGCGAAAATTCGTAGCCGTACACACGGCGCTGGGTGTGCACCGTGTCGCCACGGTCCAGGCGCTGCTTGGCCAACACCGCACGGGGCAGGTCGAGTTCGATGCGCTGCTGCCCATCGCCCTGCAGGGCGACGCGGACGAAATCGGCGCGTTCAGGGGCATCGGCGATGTCGATGATGTGGTAGTCGCCATCGGCGACCTTGTCGTTGCCGGTCGAGCTTTTGCTGGAGCCGTGCAGAGAGTCCGAGACACTGCCGCTAGACGCCGAACCGGCACTGGATGCCGACGACGCAAAGCTGTCGGCATAGGCACTGAACGTGACGCCGAACGTAGCGCTGAGGGCCAAGACCACGCAGGTGCGGCGAACGGCTAGGGAGAATTTCATGGGGAACCCTTGTTTCTATGGATGGATGGCTTGAAAAATGTCGTTGCAACAGCGGCGAAGCCCAGGTTCCAGCAGCAAATTGATTGGCGACTGGCTGGGCGACTGGCTTGGCGTTGCACGCTGAAATTGTGGGCTCAGTTTAGTCGCGCCACCAGGTCGTCCGCCGCCTTGTCAATGCCGACCTTTGAAGCATCCAGGCGCCCCAGGGTGGCCTGGATGTTCCAGGCATTGGGAAATTGCTTTGCCACATAGGCCGTCAAGAGCCGATTGCTAGACACGTCGTAGATTTCCACCGCATAGCTCACGGATCCGGTGAGCAGGCCTTCTTCGTCCCGTGCCGCCTGCACCGCGTTGTAGGGCCCGCCCCCAATATCGAACCGCAAAAAGGTCGTCAAAAACCGGGTGTTCGATTTGGCGCCGGTCAGCGTCACCTTCACGCGGATGGTTTTGGACGCGGGCGCATTGATCACCCTCCATTTGGACTCTAGCGCTTTCTGAAAGCGCACTTCCATGTACTGCGCCAGGAGCTCTTTTTCTTCTGCCGAGACATCTTCAAACTGGCTGTCGTTGCCGTTGTAGATGGCGACCCCGTCCAGGATGAAATTGGAGTAATCGCCCCACCTCACCGGCGAAGCATATTGGTAGGGCACCCGGTCAGACTTCGCATCTTTGTTAAGGCGCAACTGCTGGGACGACGCAATACCCGCATACGGTACGGGCCGCGTGCTGGAGCAAGCCGTCACCAGCAAAAGTGCACCCACGGCCAGCAGCAGCGGTATTTTTTTCAACATTTTCATCATCTTCCTTGGTTAATCCATCCATAGAGGCACGCGATCCGAATACGGTTTGCGGTCTGGAAAACAGCGGTCTGCCAGCGCGTGGCTACATTTTTTCAAAACTAAACGAAACCGTACGGTACCACTATATCCCAAGATTTTTAAACGTCCACAAAAAAGTACACTTGGGTTTCGAAAAGGAAACAAACACATGAAAGTGCTGACCGAGGTGCGACGCGAGGCCATCGTGGAGGCAGCAAGCACGCTGTTCCAGGAATTTGGCTACGAGGGTGCGTCGATGAACGAACTGGCCACCCGGCTACGGGGCTCCAAAGCCACGCTGTACCGGTATTTCCCGTCCAAAGAGCTGTTGTTCGATGCCGTCGTCCGAGACTCATCTACCTCGCATTTGTCGAAGGCGGTCGCAGATTTGCAGGCCAGCGCCGATGGGGCGGTGCCACTCGCATCCCAGCTGTTGCAATTTGGCGAGACCATGCTGTGCGTGATGACCGACTCGGCGCGTGCGCTGGCGGTCTACCGCATGGTGGTGGCCGAGGCGGGCCGCTCGGAGGTGGGCGCGCTTTTCTACAAGGCGGGGCCGCGCGACTGCATCGTCGCCCTGGGTAGCGTGCTGAAAAAAGCCATGGAGCGCGGTGAACTCCGCAGCTTAAACCCAGAAATCATGGCCGGGCATTTTTTGGGCCTGGTGGCGGCCGAGGTGCAACCCCGGCTGTACCAACGCGATCCAGAAGCCTTGCCGATGCCACAGATACGCGCCATGGTGGAGCGCGCAATCGACATGTTTTTCCGGGGAGCGGCGGCGCGGTAAATCTGCAGCGGGCTTGCCATTTTTACCAGTCAAAATGGCATCCAGCGCAAGCAGAACCTGCGCTGGATGCTATTAAAAATATAACAACTACGCCGTAGCCCGGCGCAACGTTTCCACCACCGGGCGGCGCAGCACATCGCGCAGCCCCCACCAGCCTGCGGCCAGGGCCAGCAGCGCACCGGCGATGGCACCAAACAGCGGCACCCACAGCGAGCCGTGCCACTCAAATTCGAACACATAGCGGGTCAAGGCCCAGCCCACCGCCACGGCCACGATGCTGGCCAAAAAGCCCGCCAGCAAGCCCACGCCCGCCAGTTCGGCGCGCTGCACCTGGCGCAACAGGCTGCCGGGCGCGCCCAGGGCCCGCATGATGGCAAATTCGCGGGCGCGCTCCTCCCGGGTGGCGGTGATGGCAGCAAACAACACCACCAACCCGGCGGCCAGGGTGAAGCCAAACAAGAATTCCACCGCGCGTATCACCTGGTCCAGCACGCGCTGCAACTGGCCCAGGGTGCTGCTCAGGTCCACCGCCGTGATGTTGGGAAACTGGCGCACCAGCTGG
>NZ_JBDTEM010000441.1:0-6543 GCF_039922535.1 Rhodoferax sp.
CGGGGTCGGCACCGCTGAGCGTGTAGTAGTCGGTGTGGCAGATGCCGGTGGCTTTGATCTCGACCAGCACTTCGCCGAATTGGGGGCCGTCCAGGTCCACGGTTTCGATGGTCAGGGGGGCTCCGGCTTTCCAGGCGACTGCGGCTTTGGTTTTCATGGCGGTGTCCTTGCGGCGAGCAAAACTTCAACTATAAGCGGACACCGCGATTTCCTCATCGGATCATGGTGTCATTTTTATAAAAAAAGTGCCTCTAGCGCAGGTAGCACCTGCACGAGCAGCTATCAACACCATAGCGAATGGGGTTTTAGTCCAGCCATGAAAAAAGCCTCTGGGTGCAGGCACCCAGGGGCTTTCAAACTAAGCAGGGCAAGCGAAGCAACACCCTATGCAAAGAACTTCTTCAGCTTGTCGGTCCAGCTGTCGCCAGTGGGCGAGTGTTTGCCGCCACCTTTTTTAAACGACTCTTCCAGCTCGCGCATCAGCTTGCGCTGGTGCTCGGTGAGCTTGACCGGGGTTTCCACCGTGATGTGGCAGTACAAATCGCCGGGCGAGCTGTCGCGCACGCCCTTGATGCCCTTGCCGCGCAGGCGGAACTGTTTTCCCGCTTGCGTGCCTTCGGGGATATCGATGGCGGCTTTGCCCGACAGGGTAGGCACTTCGATCTCGCCACCGAGTGCGGCGGTAATGAAGCTCACCGGCACCGAGCAGTGCAGGTCGCCACCGTCGCGCTCAAAGATGTCGTGCTTTTTGGTGCGTATCTCGATGTACAGGTCGCCCGAGGGGCCACCGTTCGAGCCCGGCTCGCCATTGCCCACGCTGCGGATGCGCATGCCGTCGTCGATACCGGCCGGGATTTTGACTTCCAGGGTTTTTTGCTTCTTGACCTTGCCTTGGCCGCTGCAGACGGTGCAGGGGTCGGGAATGACCTTGCCCGTGCCGCGGCAGGTGGGGCAGGTTTGCTGCACGCTGAAAAAGCCCTGGCGCATTTGCACCGTGCCCTGGCCCGCGCAGGTGCCGCAGGTCTTGGCCTGGGTGCCGGGTTTGGCACCGCTGCCGTGGCAGGTGTCGCAGGCTTCCCAGGTGGGGATGCGGATTTGCGCTTCCTTGCCGCGTGCGGCTTCTTCCAGCGTGACTTCCATGGCGTAGCTGAGGTCGGCACCCCGGAACACCTGGCGACCGCCACCGGCGCGACCGCCCCGGCTTTGGCCGAACATGTCGCCAAAAATATCGCCAAAAGCCTCGGCAAAACCACCGCCCGCAAAGCCTTCGGCCCCGGGGCCGCCGCGCATGTTCGGATCGACGCCGGCAAAGCCATGCTGGTCGTAGGCGGCGCGCTTTTGCGCGTCGCTCAGCATTTCGTAGGCTTCCTTGATTTCCTTGAACTTGTCTTCAGCACCCTTGGCCGAGTCCCCCTGGTTGCGGTCAGGGTGGTGCTTCATCGCCAGTTTGCGATAGGCTTTTTTGATTTCTTCCTCGGACGCGTTCTTGGGAACGCCAAGGGCTTCGTAATAATCTCGTTTGCTCATGCTGCAATCACTTTCTCAATACGGCGATCGGGGTTGAGCCAGACCCGCGCTAGGGGGGAACCAGGTGGCTCGCTACGCAAAAAGCCGCGCCGAAGATCCCAACAGGACCATCCGAGCGCGGCACGGGTCATGGAAGCCTGCGGCCTCTCAAATTAGCCCTTTTTGACTTCTTTCACTTCGGCATCGACCACGTTGTCGTCAGCAGCTTGGGCGGCTTCGGCTTCCGGTGCGGCTGCACCAGACGCACCGGCTGCGCTGGCGGCTTCCTTGGCTTGCATGTCGGCGTACATTTTCTCGCCCAGCTTCTGGCTGACGGTCATCAAAGCGGTGTTCTTTTCGTCGATGGCGGCTTTGTCTTCGCCTTTCAAGGCTTCTTCCAACGACTTGATAGCAGCTTCGATGCTTTCCTTTTCGGCCGCTTCGATCTTGTCGCCGTACTCGGTCAGGCTCTTCTTCACGCTGTGCACGCTGGCTTCACCCTGGTTACGGGCTTGCACCAGTTCCAGCTTCTTCTTGTCGTCGGCGGCGTTCAGCTCGGCATCTTTCACCATTTGCTGGATTTCGGCTTCCGACAGACCCGAGTTGGCCTTGATGGTGACCTTGTTTTCCTTGCCGGTGCCCTTGTCTTTGGCGCCGACGTGCAGGATGCCGTTGGCATCGATGTCGAACGACACTTCGATCTGCGGCGTACCACGTGCTGCCGGTGGAATGCCTTCCAGGTTGAACTCACCCAGCAGCTTGTTGACGTTGGCGATTTCGCGCTCGCCCTGGAACACCTTGATGGTCACAGCGGGCTGGTTGTCGTCGGCAGTGGAGAAGGTCTGTGCAAACTTGGTCGGGATGGTCGTGTTCTTGACGATCATCTTGGTCATCACGCCGCCCAGGGTTTCGATACCCAGCGACAGAGGCGTCACGTCCAGCAGCAGCACGTCCTTGCGGTCGCCAGACAAAACTTGACCTTGGATCGCTGCGCCAACCGCCACGGCTTCGTCGGGGTTCACGTCCTTGCGGGGTTCCTTGCCGAAGAATTCCTTCACCTTTTCTTGCACCTTGGGCATGCGCGTCATGCCGCCAACCAAAATCACGTCATGGATGTCGGCCACGGACACGCCCGCATCCTTGATGGCGGTGCGGCAAGGGGCGATGGTGCGCTCGATCAGTTCTTCGACCAGGGCTTCGAGCTTGGAGCGGCTGAGCTTGATGTTCAGATGCTTGGGGCCGGAGGCATCTGCCGTCACGTAAGGCAGGTTGATGTCGGTAGCTGCGCTGTTGGACAGCTCGATCTTGGCTTTTTCAGCGGCTTCCTTCAGGCGCTGCAGGGCCAGCACGTCCTTGGACAGGTCTACGCCGGATTCTTTCTTGAACTCGGCAATGATGAAGTCGATGATGCGCTGGTCAAAGTCTTCACCACCCAGGAAGGTATCGCCGTTGGTGGATAGCACTTCGAATTGCTTTTCGCCATCGACATCGGCGATTTCGATGATGGACACGTCAAACGTGCCGCCGCCCAAGTCATACACCGCAATCTTGCGGTCGCCCTTTTCGTGCTTGTCCAGGCCAAATGCCAGGGCTGCAGCGGTAGGTTCGTTGATGATGCGCTTCACGTCCAGACCGGCAATGCGGCCTGCATCCTTGGTGGCTTGGCGCTGTGCGTCGTTGAAGTACGCGGGCACGGTGATCACGGCTTCGGTGACGGCTTCGCCCAGGTAGTCTTCAGCGGTCTTCTTCATCTTGCGCAGAATGTCGGCGCTGACCTGTTGGGCCGAAATCTTGTTGCCGCGTACTTCCACCCAGGCATCGCCATTGTCGGCAGCCACGATGGAGTAGGGCATCAGGTCGATGTCCTTTTGGACTTCTTTTTCGGTGAACTTGCGGCCGATCAAACGCTTGACGGCGTACAGCGTGTTCTTGGGGTTGGTGACAGCCTGGCGCTTGGCGGATGCACCGACCAGCACTTCGCCGTCTTCTTGGTACGCCACGATGGACGGGGTGGTGCGTGCGCCTTCGGCGTTTTCGATCACGCGGGGCACATTGCCTTCCATGACGGAAACGCAGCTGTTGGTGGTGCCCAAGTCAATCCCAATAATTCTTCCCATGATTTCTTCCTTTGATTTGTGTAAGTGGGTGGGGGTCTTTGCCTTAAAGACCCTATGTGTCTAACGTGTGGATAACTTTTGCCACTTCAAGAGTGGGGTTATCCAATTTCTTTGTTTTTATTTAGGTGCGGTCACGGTGACCAAAGCCGGGCGCAGCACGCGTTCCGAGATTAAATAGCCCTTTTGCAGCACGCTAACCACGGTGTTGGCTTCTTGCTCGGCCGGTACCACGCTGATGGCCTGGTGCTGGTGCGGGTCGAACTTGGTGCCGGCAGCGGGAGCGATCTCAATCACCTTGTTGCGTTCCAGCGCGCTTTTCAACTGGCGCAGGGTGGCTTCGGCACCTTCGCGGATCTGGGCGGGCGTGCCGTCCTTGATGGCCAGGCCGGCTTCCAGGCTGTCGGCCACGGGCAGCAGGCTTTCGGCAAAGCTTTCCAGGCTGAATTTGCGGGCCTTGGCGATGTCGTCTTCGGCGCGGCGGCGGGCGTTCTCGGCATCGGCCTTGGCGCGCAGGAACTGGTCGGCCAGATCGGCGCTTTTGGCTTTCAGGGCTGCCAGTTCGGCCTGGGCCATGGCCAGCGCTTCCACGTCGCTGGTGGCTTGGTCTTCGGCGGGGGACATGCCGTCCAGGGGCTGGTGGTCAGGGTGGGTGTTGTTTTCGGACATGTTCTGGAGGATGAGTGGAGTGAACCAGCTACGCAAACTGGGGCCATCCCGGCTTTTCTCAAGGGGGTGGCCTGCAAAAAATCGCGCTACGCGGCCAGGTACCAGACCCAGCCCAGGGAAAGCTCAGCCCTTGATGGCCAGCAGTTCCACGTCGAATTTCAGGGTGGCGTTGGGCGGAATCACGCCGCCCGCACCGCGCGCACCGTAACCCAGGGCGGCAGGGATGATCAGCGTGCGGGCACCACCGATTTGCATGCCGGCCACGCCTTCGTCCCAGCCCTTGATAACCATGCCCGCGCCCAGCGAGAACACGAAGGGGTCTTTGCGGTCCTTGCTGGAGTCGAACTTGGCACCTTGCACGCCGTCGTTGTACAGCCAGCCGGTGTAGTGCACGGTGACGCTTTTGCCCTTGGTGGCGACATCGCCCGAGCCCTGGATGGTGTCTTCAA
This sequence comes from Rhodoferax sp., assembly GCF_039922535.1. Classification (GTDB taxonomy): domain Bacteria; phylum Pseudomonadota; class Gammaproteobacteria; order Burkholderiales; family Burkholderiaceae_C; genus Rhodoferax_B. The sequence continues at coordinate 4,739 of NZ_JBDTEM010000441.1, forward strand.
ACTGCAGGCCGGAGGCGGTAGTGGTGAAAGCCATGAATGTTCCTTGAGGTGTTTGCTATCGTAAAAATAGCTGCTTGCGCACAGAGAATATGCGCAGCAGCCCTAAAAGATGCTGGATTATGCCAGCAGCGTTTCAGGGCTTTGCCTCTGGACTTGCGCCCTAGCGCCGCGCCAGGTCGCCCATCAGGGCGCGGATGCCGTAGGTCCATGGCGGCACCTGGTCGCAGGTGTTGACACGGTTGACCAACTGGCCCAACTGCGCCGTGCCCACGGTCACCACGTCGCCCACCGTGTGGGTAAAGCCCTGGCCTGGGCCGTGGCGGTCTTGGGTGGGGGCAAACATGGTGCCTAAAAACAGCATCAGCCCGTCGGGGTACTGGTGGTTGGGGCCGATGGCCTGGGCCACCAGGTCCAGCGGATCGCGGCTGATTTTGGACAGGCTGCTGCTGCCGTGCATCACAAAACCGTCGTCCTGCCCGGTGACCTGCATCGCCAGGTCGCAGCGGCGCACGTCGGCAATACCGAAATGCGCATCAAACAAGCGGATGAACGGGCCGATGGCGCAAGACGCGTTGTTGTCCTTGGCCTTGCCCAGCAGCAGGGCGCTGCGGCCTTCGAAATCGCGCAGATTCACATCGTTGCCCAGGGCTGCGCCCACGGTTTCACCCCGGCTGTTGACGGCCAGCACCACCTCGGGCTCGGGGTTGTTCCAGGCGCTGCCGGGGTGGATGCCGACCTCGGCACCCGTGCCCACGGCGCTCAGCGGCTGGGATTTGGTGAAGATTTCGGCATCCGGGCCAATACCCACCTCCAGGTACTGCGACCACATGCCCTGCGCCAGCAGCACTTCTTTGAGTTGGCTGGCAGCGGGTGAGCCGGGCTGGATGTTGCTGAGGTTGTCGCCAATCACCGCCACCACGGCGGCGCGCACGGCCACGGCCTTGCTGGCATCGCCCCGGGCCTGTTCTTCGATCACCCGCTCCAGCATGCTGGCCACAAAGGTCACGCCTGCGGCCTTTAGCGCCTGCAAATCGCAAGGGGCCAGCAGCCAGGGTAGGGCGGGGTCGCGGGCGGAAAAGGCCGAATTCGCCAGCACGGCGGCGGTGTCGGCAAGGTACTTGCCGGGCTGGGCGCACACCTGGGCGGCGGCGTCGGGCAGTTCCAGCAACTGGCTGGCGGTGGCGGCCAGGTGCTCCAGGCTGGTGATGCCATCGGCCTGCACCCGCACCAGCACCGGGCCGCTGCCCGGGACCCAGATGCGGCCTATGAGTACCGCCTGGGCGTGGTCGGTGGGGAGTGTGCTGGCCAGTGTGAGATGCAGCTGCATGAAAATCCTAGTAAGTGGCGCGTCCGCCGGAAAGGTCAAATACCGCGCCGGTGGCAAAGGCGCACTCGGCGGAGCACAGCCATGCTACTTGGTCAGCCACCTCTTCGGCGCTTAAAAAGCGCTGCATGGGGATGCGCGCCAGGATGGACTGGCGGCGCTCATCGGTCAGCGCATCGGCCATGGCCGTCATCACGGCGGCGGGGGTGATCGCGTTGACCAGCACACCCTCGGTCGCCAGCTCCTTGCCCAGGGTTTTGGTGAGCGCAATCATCCCGGCTTTGGAGGCCGCGTAGGCCGCGGCCTGGGGCATGCCTTCCTTGCCCTGGATGCTGGAAACATTGACGATGCGGCCGCGCCAATCAGAGGCCGGGTTCTTCAAGATCCATGGAATGACGGCGTGGCAGCACAGAAAAGTGCCGACCAGGTTCACCTCCAGCACCTTGCGGAATTGCGCCGGGCTGTGTTCCCAGGTATTGGC
>NZ_JBDTEM010000442.1:0-1952 GCF_039922535.1 Rhodoferax sp.
GGCGTGGAATGCATGGTGGTGGCCAACGATGCCACCGTCAAAGGCGGCACCTACTACCCGCTGACCGTCAAAAAGCACCTGCGCGCGCAAGAAATTGCCATGCAAAACCACCTGCCTTGCATCTACCTGGTGGATTCGGGCGGGGCCTTTTTGCCGCGCCAAGACGAAGTCTTCCCCGACCGGGACCACTTTGGCCGCATCTTCTACAACCAGGCCCAGATGAGCGCCATGGGCATCGCCCAAATTGCCGTGGTGATGGGCTCGTGCACCGCGGGCGGGGCCTACATGCCCGCCATGAGCGACGAAACCATCATCGTCAAAAACCAGGGCACCATCTTCCTGGGCGGCCCGCCGCTGGTAAAAGCCGCCACCGGCGAAGTCGTCACCGCCGAAGACCTGGGCGGGGGCGACGTACATACCCGCATCTCCGGCGTGGCCGACCACCTGGCCGACAACGACGCGCACGCCTTGCTGATCGCCCGCAATATCGTTGCCAACCTGAACCGGCAAAAACCCACCACGGTGAAGCTGGAAGCCAGCGAAGAGCCGCTGTACGACCCCGCAGAAATCTACGGCGTGGTGCCGCTGGACGCGCGCAAGCCCTATGACGTGCGCGAAATCATCGCCCGCACCGTGGACGGCTCGCGCTTTGACGAATTCAAGGCCCGTTACGGCAGCACCCTGGTCACCGGCTTTGCCCGGCTGTACGGCATGCCGGTGGGTATCGTCGCCAACAACGGCATTCTGTTTGGCGAGTCGGCCCAGAAAGGCGCGCACTTCATCCAGCTGTGCGCGCAGCGCGGTATCCCGCTGGTCTTCTTGCAGAACATCACCGGCTTCATGATTGGCCGCAAGGTGGAAAACGGCGGCATCGCCAAAGACGGGGCCAAGATGGTCACCGCCGTGGCCACCGCCGCCGTGCCCAAGATCACCATGCTGGTGGGTGGCAGCTTTGGCGCAGGCAACTACGGCATGTGTGGCCGCGCCTTTTCGCCCCGCTTCCTTTGGATGTGGCCCAACGCACGCATCAGCGTGATGGGCGGCGAGCCGGCCGCGGGGGTGCTGGCCACGGTGAAGCGCGACGGCATCGCGGCCAAAGGCGGTCAGTGGTCGACCGAAGACGAAGCTGCCTTCAAAGACCCGATCCGCGCCCAATACGAGCTGCAAGGCCATCCCTACTACGCCACGGCCCGGCTGTGGGACGACGGCGTGGTGGACCCGGCGCAAACCCGGCGCGTGCTGGGCCTGTCGCTGGCGGCGGCGCTGAATGCGCCCATTCCGCCCACCCAGTTCGGCCTTTTCCGCATGTGAGGCACTATGTACACCCGCCTAGAAATTGAAACCCAGGGCAGCGCCGCCTGGCTGTGGATGAACAAGCCCGAGGTCCACAACGCCTTTGACGAAACCCTGATCGCCGAACTCACCCAGGCCCTGACCGCCCTGGATGCCGACCCCGCCGTGCGCGCCGTGGTGCTGGCGGGCCGGGGTAAAAGCTTCTCGGCCGGGGCTGACCTAGGCTGGATGCAGCGCCAGGGCGCCGCCACACTGGAGAAAAACGTGGACGATGCGCGCCAACTGGCGCATTTGTTCCGCACCTTGGCCTGCATGGCCACCCCCACTATCGCCCGCGTGCACGGTGCGGCGCTGGGCGGCGGCATGGGCCTGGCCGCTGCCTGCGACATCTGCGTGGCTTCCAGCCAGGCGCAGTTCGCTACCTCGGAAGTGCGTTTTGGCATCATTCCAGCCACCATCGGCCCGTATGTGCTGCGTGCCATCGGCGAACGCCAGGCCTACCGCTACTTCCAGACCGCAGAGCGCATCAGCGCCGAGCGGGCTCTGGCCTTGGGCCTGGCACATGAAGTCGCTGCGCCCGATGCGCTGGATGCCACGGTGCAGACCCTGTTAGAGGCCTTGCAAGCAGGCGGGCCTGGCGCGCAAGCCGCCGCCACCGA
>NZ_JBDTEM010000443.1:0-2004 GCF_039922535.1 Rhodoferax sp.
GTTGTTGCGGGCCTGTTGCTGCAAGGTGGTGGATTCGGCCACCTTGCCAAAAATGGTGCTGTTGACGTAGCTCAGTTGGTCTTGCGCGCTGGTGTCGGCACCAAACAGGTCGTTCAGCTTCTCTATCAGCTCGGCCATGTAGGCGGTTTGCTTTTCTTGCACGCTGCCGCTGCCTGCCTCGGTAATGGGCTGCAGCGGTATCGCCGCGCCCGCCGCCAGCGGCATATTGGCTTTACCCTGGTTTTTGAGGTGGTGGTGGGTGAGCACCACTTTGCTCAGGTCGATGCCTTCGCGCTCGCGGCCAAATTCCAGCAGCGGCAGCAGCCGCTTGTAGAAGATGGCGCGCATCTCGATGGCGGTGTTGCCGTAGTCAAAGATTTGCGACAAAAACGTGTACAGCCGCAAAAACGCCGCCATGTCGGCCTTGAACAGCTGCAAGGCGTCCATCTCGTCCTGGGCGGCTTTGGTGTCGGACTTGGTTTGCGCTGCATTGCGTACGACTTGCGCCGCCTTGTAGCGTTTCAGCACGCGGTCGCTCACGGGCTCCAGTGCGGCCACCAGCTCGCCCTGGCGGGCGTTGGGGTCCAGCTCTACCTGCACCACGCGATGCACCTCGAAGTCGTCGTAGTGCCCTGCTGCGTCCAGCTTGGCGCGCAGGTTGAAGACCAGGTTGGGGTCGGTGGTGGCCGACAGCTCGGCGGTGGTGTGGTAGGTCTTAAAAGCGGCCAGCACCTCGGCGGGCTGGTTCACAAAGTCGATCACGTAGGTGGTGTCTTTACCGGGGTGGGCGCGGTTCAGGCGGCTCAGGGTCTGCACCGCCTGGATGCCCGCCAGGCGCTTGTCCACATACATGCCGCACAGCAGGGGCTGGTCAAAGCCGGTCTGGAACTTGTTGGCGACCAGCAAAATTTGGTATTCCGTGCCCTTGAAGGCTTCGCGGATGTCGCGGCCTTTCAGGTTCGGGTTCAGCGCCGGGCTGTTCTCAGTCAAGGCATCTTCCCCTGCCTCCGCGTCTTGCACCTCACCCGAGAACGCCACCAGCGTGCCCAGCGTGTAGCCCCGGTCTTTGATGTAGCGCTGCACCGCCCGCTGCCAGCGCACTGCCTCTAGCCGGCTGCCCACCACCACCATGGCCTTGGCCTGGCCGCCCAGCAGCGGGGCCACGAAGGCGCGGTAGTGCTCTACCACCACCTCCACCTTTTGCGCGATGTTGTAGGGGTGTAGCCGCACCCAGCGCATGATGCCCTTCATGGCGGCGCTGCGCTCCACCTGCTGTTCGTTCAGCTCCTTGCCCTCGTGGGCCAGCCTGAACGCCAGGTGGTAGGGCGTGTAGTTTTGCAGCACGTCGAGGATGAAGCCCTCCTCAATCGCCTGGCGCATGGAATACACGTGGAACGGCGCGGGGATGTTGTCCGCCGCCGGTTTGCGCGTGGGGTCGGGGCATGTGCCAAACAGCTCCAGCGTCTTGTTCTTGGGCGTGGCGGTAAAGGCCACAAAGGTAATGCCGGGCGTGTCGGCGCGGGTGGCCATCTGCGCGGCCAGCAGGTCTTGCGTGCTGACCTCGCCGCCGTCTTGCAGCTCGGCCAGCTCTTCGATCGAGAGCACCGCTTTCAACTTGCTGGCTGCTTCACCGGTTTGCGAGCTGTGTGCTTCGTCGGCAATCACCGCAAAGCGCTTGCCCTGGGTGGCAGCCAGCGTGCGCACCGCCTCCAGCGCGAACGGAAAGGTCTGGATGGTGCAGACCACAATCTTCTTCTGCCCCGAAAGCGCCTCGGCCAGCGCCGCGCTCTTGCTGCCGTCGGCATTTTTGATGGTCGCCACCACGCCGCTGGTGCGCTGAAAGTCAAACAGCGCTTCTTGCAGCTGCGCGTCGATCACGTTGCGGTCGCTCACCACCAGCACCGTGTCAAACAGCTTGGCGTGCTGCGCGTCGTGCAGTTCGGCCAAAAAGTGGGCTGTCCAGGCGATGGAATTGGTCTTGCCCGAGCCCGCCGAGTGCTGCAC
>NZ_JBDTEM010000444.1:0-5206 GCF_039922535.1 Rhodoferax sp.
AAATATGTTGCAGTGCAGTAAAGTGCTGCCACACCACGAAAGACAGCAGTGCCCAGCCATTCTCCGAACAGCGCGCCGACCGCCCACCGCGTCATCAAGAAGTACCCGAACCGTCGCCTCTACGACACCGATACTTCGACCTACATCACCCTGGCCGAGGTCAAAAAGCTGGTCATGGAACGCGCGCCTGTGCAGGTGATTGATGCCAAGACCGGCGATGACCTGACCCGCGCCATCCTGCTGCAAATCATTCTGGAAGAAGAGGCCGGTGGCGCGCCCATGTTTACCGAGCAGGCCCTGGCCAACATGATCCGCTTCTACGGCAACACCATGCAAAGTTTTCTGGGCCCGTACCTGGAGAAAAACGTGCAAACCTTTGTCGATCTGCAGTCCACCATGGGTGAACAGGCCAAGGGCATGACCCCCGAGGCCTGGGCGCAAATGCTGAAATTGCAGTCGCCTGCCATGCAGGGGATGATGGGCAGCTATGTCGAGCAATCTAAAAATGTCTTTGTGCAAATGCAGGAGCAAATGCAAAAGCAAACGGCCCAAATGCTGGGTAGCTTCGGCTTGAAACCCTGAATTTCCCGAGGGCGGCGACAATACGGGGATGATCGAAGCAATTTCCCCTACCAAAATACCCAAAGTCGGGTTCGTCAGCCTGGGCTGCCCCAAGGCCTTGACCGACTCCGAACTGATCCTGACCCAGCTCAGCGCCGAAGGCTACCAAACTTCCAAAACCTTTGAAGGTGCCGACCTGGTGATCGTCAACACCTGCGGCTTTATCGACGATGCCGTCAAGGAAAGCCTGGACACTATCGGCGAAGCGCTGGCCACCAATGGCCGCGTCATCGTCACCGGCTGCCTAGGAGCCAAGGCGGGCGATGCTGGCGGCAACCTGGTGCGGCAAATGCACCCCAGCGTGCTGGCTGTCACCGGCCCGCACGCCACCCAAGAGGTGATGGATGCTGTCCACGCCAACCTGCCCAAGCCGCACGACCCTTTTCTGGACCTGGTGCCCAACGCTTTTGGCACGGCGGGCATCAAGCTCACGCCGCGGCACTACGCGTATTTGAAGATCAGCGAAGGCTGCAACCACCGTTGCACCTTTTGCATCATCCCGTCGATGCGCGGCGACCTGGTGTCGCGCAATATTGGCGACGTACTCAGCGATGCCAAGGCCTTGTTTGAAGGCGGCGTGAAAGAGTTGCTGGTCATCAGCCAGGATACGTCTGCCTATGGCGTGGACGTGAAATACCGCACGGGCTTCTGGGACGGCAAGCCCGTCAAAACCCGCATGCTGGAGTTGGTGCAAACGCTGGCCGACATCGCCGAGCCCTACGGTGCCTGGGTGCGCCTGCACTACGTGTACCCGTACCCCAGCGTGGACGAGATCATTCCGTTGATGGCCACGGGCCGTGTACTGCCGTATCTGGACGTGCCTTTGCAGCACAGCCACCCCGATGTGCTCAAGCGCATGAAGCGCCCGGCCAGCGGCGAGAAAAACCTGGAGCGTATCCAGCGCTGGCGCGAAGCCTGCCCGTCGCTGGTCATCCGCAGCACCTTCATCGCCGGGTTTCCGGGCGAAACTGAAGAAGAATTCGCGCATTTGCTGGATTTCATGCGCGAAGCCGAAATCGACCGCGCGGGCTGCTTTGCATACAGTCCGGTGGACGGTGCGGCCGCCAACGACATCCCTGGCATGTTGCCCTTCGAGCTGCGCGAAGAGCGCCGTGCCCGCTTCATGGCGGTGGCCGAAGAAGTGTCTGCCGCCAAATTGCTCAAACGTGTCGGTGCGACCATGCAAGTGCTGGTGGATTCCGCGCCTGGCATGGGCAAAAAAGGCGGCATTGGCCGCAGCTACGCAGACGCGCCCGAGATCGACGGCATCGTGCGCTTGCTGCCGCCCGAGAAAATCAGCAAGACTTTGAAGGTGGGTGAGTTCACCAAGGCCCGCATCGTGGGTACGCAAGGCCACGATTTGGTGGCGTTGCCGATCTAGCTTGTGCCCGGCTTGCCTGATGCACATCGGGCAAGCCAAAAAAAGGGCAAAAAAAAGCCGCTAACACGTTAGCGGCTTTTTCTTTGTAAGGTTTGGTGCCCAGAACTGGACTCGAACCAGCACGCCTTGCGGCGCTGCGACCTGAACACAGTGCGTCTACCAATTTCGCCATCTGGGCCCACGAAACTCTCACGGCCTGCACCATTTGCATGCAGAAAAATAACCAGAAAAAAACCGCTAGGTATTAGCGGTTTTTTCAAGATAAGGTGTGGTGCCCAGAACCGGACTCGAACCAGCACGCCTTGCAGCGCTGCGACCTGAACACAGTGCGTCTACCAATTTCGCCATCTGGGCCCACGAGTTAAAGTATAACATGGGAAAAACGACAGTTTTGAACCGTGGGCCGAAGGCTTGTGAAATCAACCATTTTTCTGAGCTACGCTACAGCTCTGATACCCTTTAGGCATTCCAGTCTGTAAAGAGAGAATACTTATCAAAACGACCAGCCACACCAGCGGCCTGCTGGACGAGATCGAAGGCACCATCCAGGGTCACCGCGATGGACACGGGTTTGTACTGCGCGACGATGGCGAGTCCGACATTTACCTCCCTTCTAACGAAATGCGTGCTGTGCTGCACAAAGACCGGGTCAAGGTCAATATCGTGCGCAGCGACCGCAAAGGTCGGCCCGAAGGCCGTGTGGTGGAAATTGTGGAGCGTCCGGCCCAGCCCATCATTGGCCGCTTGCTGCAAGAAAGCGGCATCTGGATCGTGGCCCCGGAAGACAAGCGCTACGGCCAGGATGTCTTGATTCCCAAAGCCGGTATTGGCAGCGCCAAGGCCGGGCAGGTGGTGGTGGTCGAGCTGACCGAGCCGCCCGCGCTGTTTGGCCAACCCGTGGGCCGCGTCAAAGAGGTGCTGGGCGAGGTGGACGACCCCGGCATGGAAATCGAAATCGCGGTGCGCAAGTACGACGTGCCGCATATCTTTTCCGATGCCTGTATCGCCCTGGCCCGCACCCTGCCAGACAAAGTGCGGCCCCAGGACAAAAAGAACCGTGTCGATCTGACCGACGTGCCTCTGGTCACCATCGACGGCGAAGATGCCCGTGACTTTGACGATGCCGTCTACTGCGAACCCGCCAAGGTCGGCCGTAGCAAAGGCTGGCGCTTGCTGGTGGCGATTGCCGACGTGAGCAATTATGTAGAAACCGGCTCGGCCATCGACGTGGATGCCTACGACCGCGCCACCAGCGTGTACTTTCCGCGCCGCGTCATCCCCATGCTGCCCGAGAAGTTGTCCAACGGCCTGTGCTCGCTGAACCCCGATGTGGAACGCCTGTGCATGGTCTGTGACATGCTGGTCACGGCCAAGGGCGATGTGCACGCTTACCAGTTCTATCCGGCCGTCATGTTCAGTCACGCGCGCTTCACCTACACCGAAGTGGCGGCGATTTTGGCCAACACCCGGGGCCCTGAAGCCGTGCGCCGCAAAGACCGCGTCACCGACCTGCTGAACCTGCACGACGTGTACCAGGCCCTGCTGGTGGCCCGCAAGGTGCGCGGCGCGGTGGACTTTGAAACCGTTGAGACCCAAATCGTCTGCGATGAAGGTGGCCGCATCGAAAAGATCGTGCCCCGCACCCGCAACGAAGCCCACAAGCTCATCGAAGAGGCCATGCTGGCCGCCAACGTCTGCAGCGCCGACTTCATCGCCCAGGGCAAGCACCCCGGCCTGTTCCGCGTGCACGAAGGCCCGACGCCCGAAAAAATCGAGATTCTGCGCAACTACCTGAAAGCCACCGGTGTGGGCATGTCGATCAGCGACGACCCCAAGCCTGGCGAATTCCAGGCCATTGCCAACGCCACCAAAGACCGGCCTGACGCGCAGCAAATCCACTCCATGCTGTTGCGTTCCATGCAGCAGGCGATCTACACGCCCATGAACGGCGGGCATTTCGGCCTGGCATTTGATGCCTACACGCACTTCACCAGCCCAATCCGGCGCTACCCCGATCTGCTGGTGCACCGCGTCATCAAGGCCATCCTGGCGCACCGCAAATACCAGTTGCCTACCTTGCCGACCCCCGGCGAGGCGCATGCCAAGCTGGCCAAACGCCTGAGCAAAGGCGCGGCCTCCAAGCTGCAAGGCAAGGTCGGCGAGCCCGACATGAAGATCAAAAAGGTCAGCCCCGAAACGCTGGCCTGGCAGGCGGCGGGCTTGCACTGCAGTGCCAACGAGCGCCGTGCCGATGAAGCCAGCCGTGACGTGGAAGCCTGGCTGAAGTGCAAATACATGCGTGAGCACCTGGGCGAGGAATTTGGGGGCACGGTCACCGCTGCCACCGGCTTCGGCATCTTCGTTACCTTAGATGCGATGTACGTCGAAGGCCTGGTACACATCACCGAGTTGGGTGGCGAGTACTTCAAGTTCGACGAAGCCCGCCAGGAGCTGCGCGGCGAGCGCACCGGCATCCGCTACGCCATCGGCACCCGCGTGCAGGTGCAGGTGAGTCGCGTGGACTTGGATGGCCGCAAGATCGACTTCCGCCTGATACGCGAAGGCGAAGAGCTGCTCAACCGCGCCATGAAAGACAAAGGCGTGCAGCGCGAAGGCGGTAACCGGTCTGGAAACGAGGCACCAGCGCCCAAGCGCTCGGGTCGCAAGGGCGGAGCGGGTGCCCCCCGTGACCGCGACCATGCCGAGCGCGGGCCGATCCAGGCCAGTGCCGCCGCCCATACGACCAGTAAGGCAACCGGCAAGGCCCCCGCCAAGAACGGCGCGGCCAAGAAGAAAACCCGCACCCGCCGCTAAAGAAAGCCCAGCCATGGAAAACCACCCCAAAGTCGCCGTCGTTACCGGTGCAGGCAGTGGCATTGGCCGCGCAGTGGCTCTGGCGCTGCTGGCCGATGGCTACCGGGTTGCGCTGGCGGGCCGCCGGGCGGACGCTTTGCAGGCCGTGTGCGCTGAGTCCGGCGCGGCCGAGCGGGCTTTGGCCGTGCCGACCGACGTGACCGACCCCGCCGCCGTGCAAGCCTTGTTCGAGACGGCAGTGGCCGCCTTTGGGCGGGTCGATTTGCTGTTCAACAACGCGGGCACGGGTACACCTCCCGTTTTGCTCGAAGACCTGACTTTGGCCCAGTGGCAGAGCGTGGTGAATGTCAACTTCACCGGAATGTTTCTGTGCATCCAGCAGGCGTTTCG
>NZ_JBDTEM010000445.1:0-2459 GCF_039922535.1 Rhodoferax sp.
CAAATATGTGGGCGAAACCGAGCAAAAAATGGCCGCCATGTTCAAAGAGGCCGAGGCCGAAAAAGCCGTGCTGCTGCTGGACGAGGCCGACAGCTTTTTGCAAGACCGGCGTGGCGCCCAGCGCACCTACGATGTCACCGAGGTGAATGAGATGCTGCAGGGCATGGAGCGCTACCGCGGCATTTTTGTCTGCACCACCAACCTGCTGGACCGCATCGACCAAGCGGCGCTGCGCCGCTTCACCTTCAAGATCCAGTTCAAGCCCTTGCTGCGCAGCCAGCGCGAAACCATGTTTCTGGTTGAAGCCCTGGGCGGCGATGCCGCGCGGTGGAGCGAGACGCTGCACAGCCGCCTGGCCAAGCTCGACCAGCTCTGCCCTGGCGACTTTGCGGCAGTGAAGCGCCAGGTGGAAATACTGGACACCGCCCTCAGCCCTGACGAGTTCATGGACCAGCTGGAGGCCGAGCACCGCATCAAGCCCGAGGTGCGCGAAGCCCGGGGCATGGGGTTTATGGTCTAGGTGGTCAGCCTGCCCACGTTCGACTACAAGGTATGGGTCCATCCGCCCAACCAAGAAAGCAAGCACAGTCTGCGCATGCGGCGTGCCTTGCTGGTCTGGAGCGCGGTCATGGCGCTGGGCATGCTGTGTTGGGCCGTGTATTTCGGCTGGCACGGGACCTGGTCCATCGCGGTCTGCAACATCTTGCTGGCCGCCATCGCGGCCATGAGTGCCGTGCTCACGCGGCGGGGCCGCACCCGGAGCGCAACCTTGCTGATGGCGGGCAGCCTGTACGTCGGGCTGTGCCTGCTGTGCCTGGTGCAAGATATCCCGAACGCCCAGGCACCCCGTTCTGCGCACCACTTCTTTTTGGTCATGGGCATGGGCACCTTTTTGATCTTCAAAGGAGAGCGTGCTTGGCTGCGGCATGGAATTTCAGTGCTGTGTTTCGCCACATTTTTTGTGTTTGCCAGTACCCAATGGGGCTTTGACACGCCCTATGTTTTGCCCGATGCGGTGCGCATCCCCGGCACCTGGTTCAACAACACTCTCGCTTTGCTGGTGCTCTACGCCCTGCTGCACGTGATGCAGTCGGAAATGACCGCCTACAAAGCCATGGCTGCCGAGCTGCGTAAAGGCCTGTCAGGCAACCAGTTTGCGCTGTACTACCAGCCCCAGACGGACGAGTTGGGCCGGATTGCGGGCGCAGAAGCGCTGGTGCGCTGGATGCATCCGGTCAACGGCATGGTGTCCCCGGCGGAATTCATTCCCGTGGCCGAGCAAACCGGTTTTATCTTGCCCCTGGGCCACTGGGTACTAGGCACGGCCTGTGCCCAATTGGTGCGCTGGTCGCAGGACCCGGCCACCGCGGCGCTGACGATTGCCGTGAATGTCAGCGCCCAGCAGTTCAAGCAGCCCGACTATGTGAAGCAGGTGCTGTCGGTGCTGGCGCGCTCGGGGGCGGTCGCGTCGCGGCTCAAGCTAGAGCTGACCGAGGGCATGCTGGTCAACGATGTGGACGACATCATTGCCAAAATGACGGCCCTGCGGGCGCATGGCGTGCGCCTGTCGCTGGACGACTTTGGCACCGGTTATTCGTCGCTCAGCTACCTGAAAAAGCTGCCGCTGGACCAGCTCAAGATCGACAAATCGTTTGTGCGCGATGTCCTCACCGACCCCAACGATGCCGCTATTGCCCGCACGGTCGTCACCCTGGCGCACAGCATGGGCTTGCAGATCATTGCCGAGGGCGTGGAAACCGAGGGCCAACGCGCTTTCCTGGCCGAGATTGGCTGCTCGGCGATCCAGGGCTACCTGCTCAGTCGGCCGGTGCCGATTGCCGAGTTTGGGGCATTTTTAGAGGCGTATAACGCCAGAACCTGAGTCCTCTGCACCGTGCTGTCACCTGCCTCTAGGCTCCCAAACTGACCCCCAGCACCGCCTCTCCATAGGCCTCCAGCTTTTTCGCGCCAATGCCGCTCACGCCCTCCAAATCCCCAAGGCTGCGCGGGTCGATGGCGGCAATCGCGGCCAGGGTGGCGTCGTGGAAGATCACGTAGGCGGGCAGGTTGTGCTCGCGGGCGACTTCGGCGCGCCAGGCTTTCAGGGCAGTGAAGCGGGCTTGGGCGTTGTCGTCCAGGGCGGCCACCACGGCCGATTTGGCAGCGGATTTGGCGCTGGATTTCTCCCGCTTGGACTTGCCCAGCGCCGGGCCAGATACCGAGGCGCGCAGCTGCAGCGGCACCTCGCCCTTGAGCACGGCGCGCGAGCCTTCGGTCAGGCACAGGGTGCTGTATTCGCCTTGCACCGCCACCGCGCCAATGGCGATCAGCTGGCGCAGCACGCCGCGCAGTTGCTGTTCGCTGTAGTCCGCGCCCAGGCCGAAGGTGCTGAGCGTGCTGTGGTTGAACTGGTTCACTTTGTCGGTGGTTTTGCCGCGCAAAATGTCCATGATGTGGCC
>NZ_JBDTEM010000446.1:0-21868 GCF_039922535.1 Rhodoferax sp.
GACGCAGAACTACATCCCTTACACCAATGTGAACGGTGCTCCGGGCAGCGTTGCCAACATCAAGCTGGGCGACAAGGAGATCGCGTCGGTCACCGGCGCGCTGAACGACAAGCGCGATGCCTTCTCGGCCGACAGCAAGAAAGAGATCGACGCTTTCCGCAAGAGCGTGGTGGATACGGCGAAGGCCGCTGGTTTGACCGTCAAGGCCGACAACGCCGCGATGAACAAGCCCATGGTGCTGCTGATCCTGGTCTACCTGGTGATTCTGGTGACCATGGTCTACGGCCCCATCGCCGCCATGCTGGTCGAAATGTTCCCCACCCGCATCCGCTATACCTCGATGTCCTTGCCGTACCACATTGGCAATGGCTGGTTCGGCGGCTTGCTGCCGACCACCGCGTTCGCCATGGTGGCGGCGACGGGCGACATCTTCTACGGTCTGTGGTACCCCGTGGTGATCGCTGCGGCGACCTTTGTGATCGGCATGCTGTTCATCAAGGAAACCAAGGACGTGGACATTTACGCCAACGACTAAGCGGTTTCTTTCCCTGAAAACCTGCCGGGCTAACGTCCGGCAGGTTTTTTTACGCCCTGCAAAATCCCGAATACCCCTTGGTTCTGCCGAGGCGCAGACGCTCCCTACAATCGTCCGCCTCACCCACCAGAGCAGCACCAATATGACCCAGGGAACCATCCGCATCCGCGGAGCGCGCCAGCACAACCTCCAAAATTTGGACCTGGATATCCGCACCGGCGAGCTCACGGTGGTGACCGGCCCCAGCGGGTCTGGCAAGTCCAGCCTGGTGTTCGACACCCTGTTTGCCGAAGGGCAGCGCCGTTACGTTGAGACTTTCTCGGCCTACGCGCGCCAGTTCCTGGACCGTATGGACAAACCCGCCGTAGACAAGGTGGAGGGCGTGCCCCCGGCGATTGCCATCGACCAGACCAACCCGGTGCGCTCCAGCCGCTCCACCGTCGGCACCATGACCGAGCTGAACGACCATCTGAAGCTGCTGTACGCCCGTGCCGGGGCGTTGTTTGACCGGGTCACGGCCCAGCCCGTGCGGCACGACACGGCGGAAACCATCTACGCCGAGCTGTGCGAACGTGCGGCTGCGGCGCAAGACCCCCGTTTGGTCCTGACCTTCCCGGTCGAGCTACCCGGCAACACCAGCGCTGAAGAAGTGGCCCAGTGGCTGTCGGCCAGCGGCTTCACCCGGGTACAGGCCGAGCGCGAAGTGGCCGTGGATGCACCCGCCACCCCTGTCAAAACCAGCAAGAGGGCTGTCGCAGCCCCGACTACGCGCAAGGTGCTGGACGTGGTGGCCGACCGCTTTCGCATTGCCGGGGCGGAGAAATCCCGTGCATTGGAGGCGATTGAAGTCGCCCTTAAGCGCGGTGGCGGCCGGGTCAATGTCTACGTGCTGTCCGCCGATGAGACCGTGGAACCCCTGTTATGGAAGTTCTCCACCGGCCTGCACTGCGCCGAGAGCGACATCCGCTACACCGACCCGATTCCTTCGATGTTCTCCTTCAACTCGCCCGTGGGCGCGTGCGAGACCTGCAAGGGCTTTGGCCGTGTGATTGGCGTGGACTACGGCCTGGTCATTCCCAATGACAAGTTGACCCTGCGCTCCGGCGCGATCAAGCCCATGCAGACCCCCGCCTGGCAAGAGTGCCAGGACGACCTGATGCGCCACGCCGAGGCGGCGGGCATTCCGCGCGATACGCCGTACTACAAGCTCACCCCCGAGCACCAGCATTGGGTGATCAACGGATCGCCCAACTGGAACGGCAAGTGGAACCAGCACTGGTTTGGCGTGAAGCGCTTCTTCGAGTACCTGGAAACCAAGTCCTACAAGATGCACATCCGGGTGCTGCTGTCCAAGTACCGCAGCTACACCACCTGCCCGGCCTGCGAAGGCGCGCGCTTGAAGACCGAGAGCCTGCTGTGGCGGCTTGGCAGCGTGGACGATGCCAACACGGTGCTGGAGCCCGTCAAACGCCACCTGCCCCAGGGCGTGTCGTGGAGCCGCGTCCAGTTGGAGGCCTTGCCCGGCCTCTGCCTGCACGACCTGATGCTGCTGCCCATCGACCGCCTGCGCCGCTTCTTTGATCTGCAAGCCGACCGCATGGTGCGCGGTGACCGCAGCGGCCAAACGGGTGACATGCAAGCGCTGAAGCTGCTGCTGGACGAAATCACCACCCGCCTCAAATACCTGTGCGATGTGGGCATTGGCTACCTGACGCTAGACCGGCAGAGCCGCACCCTCAGCGGTGGTGAGGTGCAGCGTATCAACCTCACCACGGCGCTGGGCACCTCGCTGGTCAACACGCTGTTTGTGCTGGACGAGCCCAGCATCGGCCTGCACCCGCGCGACATGCACCGCATCATCGAAGCCATGCAGCGCCTGCGCGACGCGGGCAACACCTTGGTGGTGGTGGAGCACGACCCGGCCGTGATGCTGGCGGCAGACCGCATGATCGACATGGGCCCCGGCCCCGGCGCGCGCGGTGGGCAAATCGTGTTTGACGGCACGACCGATGACCTGCGCCGTGCCGATACCCTGACCGGTGCCTACCTCGGTGGCCGCAAGACCATCGGCATGGGCTTCAAAAAACTGGTGACCGACAGCACGCCCCGCCTGGTGCTGGAGGGCGCGCGCGAGCACAACCTGCAAAACGTGTCGGTCGAATTCCCCTTGCAGCGCCTGGTGTGCATCACCGGTGTCAGTGGCTCCGGCAAGTCCACCCTGATCCAGGACGTGCTGGCCCCGGCCCTGCTGCGCCACTTTGGCAAAGCCACCGATACGCCCGGCCTGCATGACCGCCTGCTGGGCGCAGATTTTTTGAGCGACGTGGTGTTTGTCGACCAGTCGCCCATCGGCAAAACCGCCCGCTCCAACCCCGCCAGCTACGTGGGCGCCTGGGATGCCATCCGCGAGATATTTGCCAACGCGCCCGCGTCACGCCAGCGCGGCTACACCGCCAGCAAGTTCAGCTTCAACAGCGGCGATGGCCGGTGCCCCACCTGCGGCGGCTCGGGCTTCGAGCACGTGGAAATGCAGTTTTTGAGCGACGTATACCTGCGCTGCCCGGACTGCGACGGCAAACGCTACCGCCCCGAAGTGCTAGAGATCACCATCGAGCGCCGCTCGGCCGCCGACGCGCGCCTGGTACAGCTCAACGTGGCCGATGTGCTGGATTTGACCGTCGCCGAGGCTGCTCTTATTTTTGACGGTGACCGCGATGTACTACGGGCGCTGCAGCCGATTTTGGATGTGGGTTTGGAATACGTGAAGCTGGGCCAGCCCGTGCCCACGCTGTCGGGCGGCGAAGCCCAGCGCCTCAAATTAGCCGGATTCCTGGCCGAGGCCGCCAAAAGCAGTGGCCGCCAGCCGCTGGCCAAAAAAGGCACGCTGTTTTTGTTCGACGAGCCGACCACCGGCCTGCACTTTGACGACATCGCCAAGCTGATGCGGGCCCTGCGCAAGCTGCTGGACGCGGGCCATTCGCTGGTGGTGATCGAGCACAACCTGGACGTGATTCGCGCCAGCGACTGGCTGATCGACATGGGCCCCGAGGGCGGCTACGGCGGCGGCCTGGTCGTGGCCGAGGGCAAGCCCGAGGACGTGCGCCACCACCCCACATCGCACACCGGTGCGGCCCTGCGCGAGTACGAATCCACCTTGGGGCTAGGCCCGCAGGTGGCGCGTGAGAAAGGCGGTTTGCTATTAAATAAGAAGCTGCTAGCGCAGGCGCAACACGCGTCAACGGCCAAAAACACCATACAAATCGTCAACGCCAAGGAGCACAACCTCAAATCCCTCAGCGTGGAGATTCCGCGCGGCCAGTTCAATGTGGTGACCGGCGTCAGCGGCTCGGGCAAGTCCACGCTGGCCTTCGACATTTTGTTCAACGAGGGCCAGCGCCGCTATCTGGAATCGCTCAACGCCTACGCCCGCAGCATCGTCCAGCCCGCGGGCCGGCCCGAGGTGGATGCCGTCTACGGCATTCCGCCCACCGTGGCCATCGAGCAGCGCCTGAGCCGCGGCGGGCGCAAGTCCACCGTGGGCACTACCACCGAGGTGTGGCACTTTCTGCGCTTGCTCTACGTCAAGCTGGGCACGCAGCACTGCATCCATGACGGCACAGCGGTACAGCCGCAAACGCCGGACAGCATTGCCGCGCAGTTGCTCAAAACCTTCCGTGGCCAGCACATCGGCCTGATGGCCCCGCTGGTGCTGAACCGCAAGGGCGTGTACACCGAGCTGGCCGACTGGGCGCGGCCGCGCAACTACACCCACCTGCGGGTGGACGGCGACTTTTTGCCGACCACCAACTTCCCGCGCATCGACCGCTTCAAGGAGCACACCGTTGAGTTGCCGGTGCTGAGCCTCGATGTCAATCCTGGCAGCGAAGTGCGCCTGCGCGAGGGGCTGATGACGGCGCTGGAGCATGGCAAAGGCGTGGTGCATGTGCTGGTGGGCATTGACGGGCTCAAGGCCGCCATGGATGCGGGCGAACCCACCGCGCACATCGGCAAAGTGGTGGTGTTTTCGACTAAGCGCGCCTGCCCGGTGTGCAGCACCAGCTATGCCGAGCTGGACCCGCGCCTGTTCAGCTACAACAGCAAGCACGGCTGGTGCCCCGACTGCGTGGGCACGGGCGTGAAGCTCACCCGCGACCAGCGGGCCGTGTTCGACGACTCGGTGCGCGCGGAAGACACCGGAGGCCGCGAGCAAACCTTTGCCGAGCCCGAGGTCGAAGATCTGCACGACGTGGCTTGCCCGACCTGCCAGGGCACGCGGCTGAACGCCACGGCCCGCGCCGTGCGCTTTGCCAATGTCGGCATCACCGACCTGGCCCGCCTAAGCGTCAGCGATATCCGCAAGTGGGTACAGGCCCTGCAAGTCGCGGGTGAAATGAGCCAGCGCGAAACCGATATCGCCCGCGACCTGGTGCCTGAAATCCAGAGCCGCCTGGAGTTTCTGGAAGAGGTCGGCCTGGGCTACCTGACGCTGGACCGGGGCGCGCCCACCTTGAGCGGCGGCGAGGCCCAGCGCATCCGCCTGGCCGCGCAGTTGGGCAGCAATCTGCAAGGGGTCTGCTACATCCTGGACGAGCCCACCATCGGCCTGCACGCCCGTGACAACCACATCCTGCTCAACGCCCTGCACACCCTCAGCAGCAAGGGCAATACCCTGGTGGTGGTGGAGCACGACGAAGACACCATCCGCCGCGCCGACCACATCATCGACATAGGGCCCAGCGCAGGCAAGCGCGGCGGGCGGCTGGTGGCGCAGGGCAGCGTGACCGATATTTCGGACGCGGCAGAGTCCGTGACGGGCCGCTACCTGCTGCACGCCATGCGCCACCCGCTGCAAGCGCGACGCGCCGTGGACGCGTTTGACCCGGCAGCGGTGGCGCTACCCGTGGCCGATCTGCCCTACGTGGCCGCCACGGCCAAGAGCAAAGCAGCGGCCAAAAAGAAGGCGGCTGCCGAGCCCGAAGCGGTCGCAGTGGCGGAGCCCTTGCAATGGCTGGTCGTCACCGGCGCCACCATGCACAACCTGCAAAACGTTACCGCCCACGTGCCCCTGAAGCGCCTGGTGGCCATCACCGGGGTCAGCGGCTCCGGCAAGTCCACGCTGGCGCGCGACGTGCTGCTGGCCAACGTGCAGGCGGCGGTGGTCCAACGCAGTACCAAAGCCGGACGCGAGAGCTGGGCCGCAGGCCAACACGCGCCCTGGCTGGGCTGTGCCGACGTGGCAGGCTTCGCCGCCATCGACCGCGTGCTGGAAGTGGACCAAACCCCCATCGGCAAAACCCCGCGCAGCTGCCCCGCCACCTACATCGGCTTTTGGGACACCATCCGCAAGCTGTTTGCCGAGACGCTGGAAGCCCGCGCGCGTGGCTACGGCCCGGCGCGCTTCTCGTTCAACACCGGCGAAGGCCGCTGCCCCAGCTGCGAAGGCCAGGGCCTGCGCACCATCGCCATGAGCTTCATGCCCGACGTGAAGGTGAAGTGCGAAACCTGCCACGGTGCGCGCTTTAACCCCGAGACGCTGACCGTCACCTGGCGCGGCAAAAGCATTGGCGACGTGCTGCAAATGGAGGTGGACGAAGCGGTGGACTTTTTCAAAGTGATGCCCGTCATCGCCTACCCGCTGCAACTGCTGAAAGACGTGGGCCTGGGCTACCTGACCATCGGCCAGCCCTCGCCCACGCTGAGCGGCGGCGAGGCCCAGCGCATCAAGCTGGTCACCGAACTGGCCAAGGTGCGCGACGACATCACCAAACGCGGCCAAAAAGCCCCGCACACCTTGTACGTGCTGGACGAACCCACCGTGGGCCTGCACATGGCCGACGTGGAAAAGCTGATCCGCGTGCTGCACCGCCTGGTAGACGGCGGCCACAGCGTGGTCGTCATCGAGCACGACCTGGATGTGATCGCCGAGGCGGACTGGGTGATTGACCTGGGGCCGGATGGCGGGAATGGCGGTGGACGGATTGTGGCGGCGGCACCGCCGGAGACGGTGGTGGCGTTGGGGACGGCGACGGGCGTGGCGCTGAAGGCGGTGTTGGCGCGGTAGGTGGTTGCTATGAAAAATGTAGCTTCTGGCGCACATTTAATGTGCGCTGGATGCCCTTTTTAATCATCAGTCAGGTCTTGAAATGACATATCGAATTGCAGAGCTGGAAGTTCCACCAGAATCCCCATTTTTGAATGATGGCCTAGGGCGGAAACCACTCGTGGAATTTTTGGCCAGCCTCATTGGCAAGCTGCAAGGGCCTTTCGTTCTTGCACTGGACTCTCCCTGGGGGACAGGTAAAACCACACTCGTCAAGATGCTGAAAGCCACCCTGGAACAGCAGGAGTTCCAGTGCATTTACTTCAACGCGTGGCAGGTTGACTACGTGACAGATCCACTTGTTGCGCTGGTGTCCTCTGTTGATCGTCTTTCCTTGGGCACAGGAGAAGCAGAATCTGCTTTTAGATCGCACCTGAAGACGGTCAAAAAAATTACTTCTGCAGTTGCCAAACGTGGTGCTATTGCTGCAGCAAAAGCCGTCACTTTGGGGGCACTTGACCTTGAAAAGGATATCGAAGCTGTGGCTGCAGAAGTGGCCGGGGGACTAGCGGGTGACGCAGTAGATGCATTCCAAAAAGAGACCGAGGCGCTGGCTAAGTTTCGAGAGGAGCTTGAAGCTGCAGTCGCTCAGTTGAAAAGGGCTGGAAAGAAGGAGACTTTGGTCTTCTTCTTGGACGAATTGGATCGTTGCCGCCCCACGTTTGCCATTGAAATGTTAGAGCGTATCAAGCACCTTTTTGATGTACAAAACATTGTGTTTGTATTGTCTGTTGATAAGTCTCAGCTTGAAGCAAGTACGGCAGCTGTTTACGGCGAAAAAATTAATGCCCAAGAATACTTGAGACGCTTCATTGATATTGAATATATGCTTCCTGTGATCAAAGGGGAGGCTTTTACGGAGTTGCTTTTCAAAATATTTAATCTTGATGAGATTTTTGCAAAACGATCAAATTCCGAGTTAAGGTATGACAGAAAACATTTTGTTGAATTCTTTTCTGCGATCGCGGACGTGACTGAGTTGTCGCTGAGGACTAGAGAGCGTTGCATTGCTCGTCTTCAGGTCGTTATGGATCAAACGCCTGAGAATAATTATTTGTTTGCGCCACTGATTGCTTTGCTTATTGTGCTGCGAACAATTAATAAGAGTCTTTTTATTTCCCTGAAAAATGGATCCACAGCAGCAAGCGATGTGATGCATTATTTGAGAGGTTTGCCGGGTGGTTTGGATTTTATTGAGACCCGAATGGGTATTCTTTTGGAAATTGGTTTGGTGTTGGCTGACGAAAATGGAGAGAGAAAAGATGAGGTACTTTCTGATTTAAATAATCAGGTGGTAGCGGAAAAGGCTGATCAAATCAATGGAAGAGCTTCAAAACTTCAAAAGATGATGGGGTATTTTAATAATTTCGACTATGATGGACCTCGGCTTAGCTCTATGGTTAATAAAATAGAACTAGCCTCTGGATTGAAAAGTTAATATTTTACTCGCCTGGGTTATTATATATTTACGAATTAGTGGTGTTAAGGCAGTTGCGCAATTCGCTATCAGTACTTTCGCCAAATGTAATTAAGGTCTGGGGCTTGCCCTATACAAGCAACCAGCCCACTACCAAGGGGGCTTTGCAGTCCGAATTTGTGGAGCGCGGGCAGCAGGCACACCGCATGCACCGACAGATCGCAGATACCTATGCGGCGGACTGGGATGCAGTGCACGTGGCAGTCGGTTCATTTGCCGACGAGCACTCCACGCTTTGATCGTGTTCTGATGGCCCAGTCTGAAGAGAATCTCAGCAAGAAGGCATTGTGGGCCGACATTTCTTTCGCGGCGCTGGTGCCGCTCTCGCAATTTGACAGCTGCCATGCCCTGCCTTACTGGTTAATCCTCCGACTGTGGATTCGCGCATGAACCCGGTGTTTGAAATGGTCGGGCGAGCACATCGGCTCGTTGGCCGACCAGGGCCAGACCATCGCCGATGCTTTGGACGAGTTGCTGGCGCGGTCTTGGGGATGATCCCTTCGGCCATCGCTCTGGTCCTGTACACCGTTCGTCCTGATGGCGCGACACTGGCTACGTACATTGTTGATGGGTATGGCCAAAACCGGAGTCATTCGCCATTTGCAAATGGCGAATGACTCTCTAGAATATGTCCATGTACCGCTCTAAAACCAACCCGCAAATCGTCCTGCGCCCGCAAGACCTGGTGGTGCTTTTGCGCCTCTCGCTGGACAGCGATGCCGTACCCACGTACGCCGCGTTAGCCGGTGAACTTAAGCTGACGGCATCCGAAATCCATGCGGGCGTCGAGCGGGCGGTGGTGGCGCAATTGGCGCGCAAGGACGCTGCCGGACGCCCTGCGGTTTTACTAGAACCACTGCGGCTTTTTGTGCAGCATGGGGCGCGCTATTGCTTTCCGGCCACGCGGGGTGAAATGACGCGGGGCGTGCCCACCAGCTATGCCGCTGCACCTATGAAGGCGCTGGTCGTTCAGCCTAATGAGCCTCCACCTGTGTGGCCGCACAAGCTGGGCACAGTGCGGGGGGCTGCGTTTTACCCGCTATACCCTACCGTGCCCGAAGCCGCATTGGCCAACCCAGCGTTGTACGAACTGCTGGTCTTGGTGGATGCCGTGCGCGGCGGTAGCCTGCGCGAGCGTGCGCTGGCCATTGCCGCGCTGGACCAACGCTGGGCCGCTTGATGTTCAACCCGAATGACCCGAACGTGGTGATGCTGGAGTTGGTAGCCCGCAGGCTGGGCGAGGTGCTATGCAGCCAGTTTGCCTTTGTGGGCGGCGCGGTTGCTGGTTTGCTGGTGACCGACCCGGCCCAGCCTTCCATTCGTCCGACAGAAGACGTGGACATCGTGGCCGAGGTGCTGGCTTTGTCGGGCTACCACCGCATTGAAAAGGCGTTGCGTGCGCTGGGTTTTGTGCAAGACATGCGCCCGCTGCACCCATCTGCCGCTGGCAAGTGGAGGGCGTTACGGTGGATGTCATGCCCAGCAAGCCCGAGACTCTGGATTTCGCCAACCGCTGGTATACCCTGTGCGTCCGTACAGCCCAAGCTTTGGCACTGCCCAGCGGGCTTGTGATCCGCGTGATCCAGGCACCGGTATTTATTGCTACGAAGCTGGAGGCCTTTCACGGCCGGGGCGCGGGCGACTACCTGTTCAGCGTGAAACAACTTTCATGGCTCGGGGTGCTCTGCACCCGAGTCCATGAAAGTTAGTCACGATATGGGTGACATCCTGGGGGTCGTAGATGGACGTGGCAGTCTGGTGGATGAATGCCTGCAGTCGCCGCCGTCTTTACAGACTTATTTGGCTGCACAGTTCACATTGCTGATGGCCAACCGTCGGTTTCGGGATGCCTTGCCAGGGCATTTGCCGGGCGACGCCGTGGCGCAAAGCCGTTTGAGCGACCTGGAAGCCACATTGCAAAAATTGGCAAACCTCTCGGCCGTATGACTCCCTCCGTCATCCTCCTCGTCCTCTGCGCCGCGCTCTGCCATGCCAGCTGGAATGCGCTGCTGAAAAGCACTGCCAGTACCGACCGCAAGGCGGTGCTGACGCTGATGATGGTGGGGGCGGGTCTGGGTGGCTTGCCGCTGGCGCTGCTGCGGCCGTTTCCGCTGCCGGCCAGCTGGGTGTATGTGGCGCTGGGCGTGGCCTTGCACGTGCTCTACAACGTGTTTCTGGTGCGGGCCTACAAGGTGGGCGACTTTGGCCAGTCGTACCCGATCGCGCGCGGCTCGTCGCCCATGCTGGTGTCCATCGGCGCGGCGCTGTTTGTGGGCGAGCACATGGGGCTGTGGGTGTGGCTGGGCGTGGTGTTGATCTCGGTTGGCATCTTCAGCCTGGCGGAGCTGCGCCGGGGCATGCCGCTGGACGGGCCGCTGACGGCGGTGACCACCGGGGCTTTCATCGCCGCCTACACCGTGGTCGATGGGCTGGGCGCGCGGGCGGCGGGCGATGCGCTGGCCTATGCGGGCTGGTTGTTTGTGCTGGACAGCCTGGCCATGCTGCTGTTGTACTGGGTCCAGCACCGTGCCTGGCCGCGCAAACTGGGGGCGCGCGCTGTGTGGACGGGTTTGGGCGGTGGAGTCATGTCGCTGGCGTCGTATGGCATCGTGATTTGGGCCGTGGCGCGTGCGCCCATGGGCACGGTGTCGGCGCTGCGCGAGACCTCGGTGCTGTTTGCCGCGCTGATCGGCGCGCTGTTTCTGGGTGAGCCGCTAACCCTGCGCCGCGGCCTGGCCTGCGTTCTGATCACCGCCGGAGCGATGGTGCTGGGTTTCTACCATTAAGGTATTTTTGCTATTTAAAAAATAGCTGTCAGCGCAGGTGCTGCCTGCGCTGGAGGCCTTTTTTCTTTAAATTTCCGCGTCGGCTACGGGCAACTGGCTGGAGGCCTTGATCTCCCGCAGTGCCAGGCTGGAGTGGATCAGGCTCACGCCCGGCAGGCTGCGCAGCACGTTTTCCACAAAGTCGCTGTAGGCATCCAGGCTGGGGGCCACCACCTGCAGCAGGTAGTCGGCCTGGCCGGTGACCTTGTGGCAGCTCAGCACCTCGGGGTGCTGCTGGATGCGCGCTTCAAAGCCTTGTACCGATGCGTCGGTGACGACATTAAAGGTCACTTGCACAAAGGCCAGGATGTCCAGCCCGAGTTTGCGGCGGTCCAGGGTGGCCTGGTAGCCGGTGATGAAGCCCTGGTCTTCCAGTCGTTTCAGCCTGCGCCAGCAGGGCGTGACGCTGAGCGCCACCTGCTCGGCCAGCTGCGGTGTGGACAGGGTGCCGTCTTTTTGCATGAGCCGCAAAATAGTGCGGTCTGTGCTGTCTAGTGCGTGCGTGGAGTTGATCGTACCCATAGATAGCCTTAAAACACTGTTTTCAGTGCGCATGGTAGCGCTGGGCGGGGTGATAAAGCAAAGCTATTTCTGCCGCCTGGCGGCATACTTTGGGCTCCACCGCACCGAGAGAAATTCCGCATGATCACCGTCTACAACCACCACCACGCCCTGCACCAGGGCAAGCTTGAAATGTTCCGGGGCCAACTGGTGCCTTGCTTTGAGGTGCCCGCCCGGGCCGACGATGTACTGCAAGAGTTGCAGCGCCGCCAGCTCGGCGAGGTGCTGGCACCGCAGGACTGCGGGCTGGGCCCGATCCAGCGCATCCACAGCACCCGCTACCTGGATTTTCTGGCCGGGGCCTGGGCTGAGTGGATGGCGCTGGACCCTTTGAACGCCGAGCGCGATGCGTTGCCCTCGGTGTGGCCGGTGCGCAGCTTTCGCAGCGACGTGTTGCCCGCTAATTTTTCGGCGCGGATGGGGCTGTTCTCGTATGACGCGGGCACGCCGCTCACATCCGGCACCTGGGCGGCGGCCTACGCCGGGGCCTGCTGTGCGGTGACCGCCGCCCAGCAGGTCAGCGGTGGTGCGCGCAGCGCTTTTTCCTTGAGCCGCCCGCCGGGCCACCACGCGGGGGCGGACTTTTTTGGCGGCTACTGCTTCTTGAACAACGCGGCCATTGCCGCCCAGGCGCTGCGCGACGCGGGGGCCGAGCGGGTCGCGGTGCTGGACATCGACTACCACCACGGCAACGGCACGCAGGCTATTTTTTACGACCGGGCCGACGTGTTTTTTGCCAGCGTGCACGGCGACCCGCATACCGAATACCCGTTTTACCTGGGTTACGCGGATGAGGTCGGGCAGGGCGCGGGGCTGGGGGCCAACCTGAACCTGCCGCTGCCACGCGGCACTGGCTTTGCGCGTTGGCGCGAGGCGTTGGCGCTGGCCTTGCAGCGGATTGCGCAGAGTGGGGCACAGGCGCTGGTGGTATCGCTGGGGTTGGACACCTTCGAGGGCGACCCAATTTCGGGCTTTCAGCTGCGCAGTGAAGACTATTTCCGGGTGGGCGAAGACTTGGCGGCGGCGGGTCTGCCCACGGTGTTTGTGTTCGAGGGGGGCTACGCGGTGGATGCGCTGGGGACCAATACGGTGAATGTGCTGGAGGGTTATGCCCAGAGGGCATGAGGCTGTAGTCTTTTCGTCACCTTATTGCACGCTTGCACTGTTAGAGTCATTGCCTTAGTGGTTTCCACTATTGCACTCTCAGGATTTACGCAAGTCCCTTTGTGCGCCCAACGGGCGGCACAGAGGGCGCTGCGGAAGTCCTCACTCTTCAGGTTACTTTTATGCGTCAACTCTCCCCCGCAGGCCAGCAGGCCGTCAACGACATTGCCCAACGCCAAGGCTTCAGCACCAACGCGGTGGAATCCATGCTGGAGTCGGTCATCAACGGCAACGGCAGCATGGCGCAGTTCAGCCACCCTGAATTTGGCGGCGGCGGACAGTGGATGTCGGGCGGCATGACCATGATTGGCGACATGTTCAACGGCTACCTCAAAAGCCGGGTCGATAACCTGTGCAGCGAGCTGGCGCGTTTGATCAGCAACCAGCCCGATCTGATGCGCAGCGGCAGCTTCCA
Source organism: Rhodoferax sp. (assembly GCF_039922535.1). Classification (GTDB taxonomy): domain Bacteria; phylum Pseudomonadota; class Gammaproteobacteria; order Burkholderiales; family Burkholderiaceae_C; genus Rhodoferax_B. Next base: position 13,078 of record NZ_JBDTEM010000446.1, read on the forward strand.
GAGCCAAAGCCAGAACGGCAGCACCCAATACAACGGTTCGAATAATTCCAATAGCTCCCACGCGTCAAGCGGCGGCAACAGCTTGTTTGCCCCCGCCCCGCCGGACTGGTGGGGTTCCGACCTGCGTTTCCCCAACAGCACCGGCGGGCAAAACGACATGCGTTACGCCTACTTTGCACAGGCCCGGCGTTTGGCGATTGACGTGGGCGGCCAGGTCACCGTGTACGACACGCTGGACCACAGTATTGGCGGTGTGTCGCAGCAGAGCAGCGGCTACGCCCCCCAGTTCAGCAGCCAGTACGGCTACGTGAACATTTCGCAGTTGCCGGTGGTCAGCATCAACGGCATGGCCCCGATGGCACCCATGCCCGCCCCGTCGCCGATGGCGGCCCCGGCTTTCAACAGCAACAACGACAGCAGCTACAACAACAACGTCAACAACGCGGGCTCCGCCAACGCGGGCGACGTTTTTGCCAGTATCGAAAAAATGGCGGCCTTGCAGGCTAAGGGCATCTTGACCCCGCAAGAGTTCGCCACCAAAAAGGCCGAGTTGCTGAGCCGCCTGTAAGCCGCTCACCCGTCTCTCAATGAGCCCCCGCAGGCCGTGCACCACGGTTTGCGGGGGCTTTTTTGTGGGTGCGGGGAAGCCACTGCGGATGCACGGCTGCTACAGATGGCTAACTTGGCGTGCCACTCCGTTTGCTATTTAATGTGTAGCTGGTTGCGCAGGTGGAATATGCGTAAAAGCCTCTTTTCTTCTAAGGACTACGCCGACACTGACGGTGGCGGCCGTGGTTGGGGCGACCGGTATTTGCGCCAATCTGGTGCGGCTTGCTGCCGTACAAGCTGCAAATCCAGATACTTTTATCTAGGAAATAAGGGTTTTTACTAGACTTCTGTCGCATCAAAGTACAAGAACTAGCCCTTTGGGTATTGTTGTTTGCGAGTGCGTACTCCTACGATTGCGGCACCGATCAAGTGCATCGCATGTGCTTGCGGAATTTGTCTAAAACCTCAGGAGACACTCCATGAAATTGAAATACTGCGCTGCCTTGGTCACCGCGATGTTTGCTTCGGCCAGCGCATTGGCCGCCACCGAACTGGTCATTGCCACCGTGAACAACGGCCACATGATCACGATGCAAAAGTTGACCAAGCACTTTGAAGCCGCCAATCCCGACATCAAGGTCAAATGGGTCACGATGGAAGAAGGCGTGCTGCGCCAGCGCGTCACCACCGACATCGCCACCAAGGGCGGCCAGTTTGACGTGATGACCATTGGCCTGTACGAGGCCCCAATCTGGTCCAAAAAGGGCTGGTTGGCGCCTATCGTGACCGATGCCGCCTACGACATCGACGACATGCTGCCGGCCATCCGCGACGGTCTGTCGATGAATGGCAAGTTGTACGCCGCCCCGTTCTACGGCGAAAGCTCGATGACCATGTACCGTGCCGACCTGGTCAAGGCTGCCGGCCTGACCATGCCTGCCAACCCCACCTGGGCGGAAATGGCCAATATCGTGGCCAAGATCAACGACCCGGCCAAGGGCGTGTACGGCCTGTGCCTGCGCGGCAAGCCGGGCTGGGGCGACAACATGGCATTCCTGAGCACCATGGTCAACACCTACGGCGGTCAGTGGTTTGACATGGCTTGGAAGCCACAAATCGACACCAAGCCTTGGCACGATGCCATCAACCAGTATGTGGACCTGATGAAGAAGTACGGCCCTCCCGGCGCTTCGGCCAACAGCTTCAACGAAAACCTGGCTTTGATGAACGAAGGCAAATGCGGCGTGTGGATCGATGCCACCATTGCCGCTTCGTTCGTGAGCGACCCCAAGCAGTCCAAAGTGGCCGACAAGATGGCCTTCACCCAGGCACCTGTCGCGGTAACGCCCAAGGGTGCCAACTGGCTGTGGTCGTGGAACCTGGCCGTGCCTGCCTCCAGCAAGAAGCCTGAAGCGGCACAGAAGTTCATCACCTGGGCGACCTCCAAAGACTACGTGAACCTGGTGGCCAAAGAAGAAGGCTGGAACGCCGTGCCCACCGGTACGCGCAAGTCCACCTACGCCAACCCCGAGTTCCAGAAGGTGGCCAAGTTCGCCACCGAAGAGCTCAAGGCCATCAACAGCGCCAACCCCAACGACAGCACTTTGCCCAAGTCGCCGTATGTGGGCGTGCAGTACGCCGCGATTCCTGAGTTCCAGGCGATCGGCATTGCGGTGGGCCAGCAAATGAGCGCAGCCTTGGCGGGCAAGGTCACGGTCGATGCGGCTTTGAAGACATCGCAAACCGCTGCCGAGCGTGAAATGACCAAGGGCGGTTACTACAAGAAGTAAAGCGCTGATCGGGTGCGTGGAGGGGTGGCGACCCAAGCCGCTGCTCCCCACAGCTCCATGGACCGGCTTGCGCTGTGTACGCCTGGCGGGGTTGTTGGCTGATGCGTTTCAGACCTGGCAACTTCGTTCCGCTGGACCGCAGGGAATCCGAAAAATGGGCTTCAACCACGGCTCCCCCCAAGGGCCAGGGTTGTAGGCCCGCTCTTGAAAGCTACACCATGAACCGTTTTCTCCCGCGTGCCCTGATGGCACCGTCGATCGTCACCTTGTTTCTGTGGATGATCGTTCCCCTGGTGATGACGCTGTACTTCTCCGTCATCCACTACAACCTGATGCAGCCCGACCAAACCGGCTTCGTCGGCCTGGAGAACTTTCGCTACTTCATCACCGACCCGGACTTCTGGCCGTCGGTGCTGCACACCCTGCAACTGCTGGGCTCGGTGGTGGTCATCACCGTGGTACTGGGCATAGGCCTGGCCGTGCTGGTCAATGAGCCCTTCCCCGGCCAAGGCATCGTGTGCGTGCTGCTGATCTCGCCCTTCTTCGTCATGCCCACCGTCAACGCCCTGCTGTGGAAGCACATGATGATGAACCCGATCTACGGGGTCATGGCACACGTCTGGCAGTTCTTTGGCCTCACCCCCATCGACTGGATGACCGACTTCCCCCTGCTGTCGGTGATCATCATGCTGTCGTGGCAATGGCTGCCGTTTGCCTGCCTGATCTTCATCACCTCGCTGCAATCGCTGGACCGCGAGCAAATGGACGCTGCCGGCATGGACGGCGCCACTGGTCTGGACAAGTTCTACTACCTCGTGCTACCCCACATGGGCCGCTCCATCGCCGTGGTGATCATGATCGAGATGATCTTCTTGCTCAGCGTGTTTGCCGAAATCTTCACCACCACCGGTGGTGGACCCGGCAACGACAGCACCAACCTGGCCTTCTTGATCTTCAAGCAAGCGCTGATGAACTTTGACGTGGGTGTGGCCTCGGCCGGGGGCTTGTTTGCGGTCATTCTGGCCAACATCGCCTCCATCTTCCTGGTCAAGCTCGTCGGCAAGAACCTGGACTGAACCGGACCACCACCATGATGAAACAACCTCCCTTCCCGCTGTGGCGCACCGTGTTCTCCTGGGGCATTGCGCTGTTTCTGTTCTTCCCGCTGTTCTGGGTCGGCATCACCGCGTTCAAGACCGAGGGCCAGGCGATTGCCGGGCACCTGTTCTTCTCGCCCACGCTGGCCAGCTTTGCCGAAGTGCAAGAGCGCAGCAACTACCTGCTGTTTGCCAAGAACTCGCTGATCACCAGCCTGGGCTCGACCATTCTGGGCATCCTGATTGCCGTGCCGGCCGCCTACTCCATGGCCTTCTTCCCCACCAAGAGAACCCGCGACATCCTGCTGTGGATGCTATCGACCAAGATGATGCCCGCCGTGGGCGCCCTGGTGCCGGTGTACGTGATGGCGCAGACCGTGGGCATGCTGGACTCGCTGACCGCCCTGGTCATCGTCTTCACCCTGTCCAACCTGCCCATCATGGTCTGGATGCTGTACAGCGCCTTCAAGGAAGTCCCCAAGGACATTCTGGAAGCCGTGCGCCTGGACGGTGCCACCGTGTGGGAAGAGTTCCGCTGGGTGATTCTGCCTTTGTGCATGGGCGGTATCGCCTCTACCGGCCTGCTGTGCCTGGTGCTGTCGTGGAACGAAGCCTTCTGGGCCTTGAACCTGACCTCGGCCAACGCCGGCACGCTGGCCTCGCTGATCGCCTCGTACTCCAGCCCGGAAGGCTTGTTCTGGGCCAAGTTGTCGGCCGCCTCGCTGATGGCCATCGGACCCATCATTGTGTTTGGCTGGTTCAGCCAGAAGCAGTTGGTCCAAGGCCTCACCTTCGGCGCTGTCAAGTAACTCTTAGGTCTTAGGTTTTTTCCAGGGCCGTGCGTCGGCCCTGGCCCCCCATTCAAGGAACCATCATGTCATTCTTACAACTCCGTGGTGTTGAGAAATTCTTTGGCGAGCACCGCGCCATCAAGGGTATCGACCTCGATATCAACAAAAACGAGTTCATCGTCTTCGTCGGCCCCTCCGGCTGCGGCAAGTCCACCCTGCTGCGCATGATCGCCGGGCTGGAGTCCACCGACGGCGGCAGCCTGCACGTGGACGGCAAAGACATCACCCACCTGCCGTCCAGCCAGCGCGAGCTGGCCATGGTGTTCCAAAGCTATGCCCTGTACCCGCACATGACGGTGTTTGACAACATGTCTTTCGCCCTGAAGCTGGCCAAGGTGGCCCCCGACGAGATCAAGAAGAAGGTGGAGGCCGCTGCCGAGAAGCTCAACCTCACCGCCTACCTCAAACGCACCCCCAAAGAGCTCTCCGGTGGCCAGCGCCAGCGTGTGGCGATTGGCCGCGCCATCGTGCGGGCGCCCAAGATCTTTTTGTTTGACGAACCCCTGTCCAACCTGGATGCGGCCCTGCGTGGCCAAACCCGGGTGGAAATCCACAAACTGCACCGCGCCCTGGGGGTCACCACCATCTACGTGACCCACGACCAGGTGGAGGCCATGACCCTGGCCGACCGCGTGGTGGTGCTGCGCGACGGTGCCATCGAGCAGGTCGGCGCACCGCTGGAGCTGTACGACAAACCGGCCAACCAGTTTGTGGCCCAGTTCATCGGCATGCCGTCGATGAACATCGTCAAGGCCGCCCAGCTGTCGCAGTTTGGGGCCTTGGCGGGCCAGGCGGCAGGCCGGGTGCCCCAAGACGGCCTGATCGGCGTACGCCCCGAAGGCGTGCGGGTCTTGCCGGTGGGCAGTGCCGGTGTACCCGGCAAGGTGGAGCTGATCGAAGCCCTGGGGGCCGACACCCTGATCCACGTGGACGTGATGGGCACGCAGATGATCTCCCGCCAGGCCGAACGCACCACCTTGCAGATTGGCGACCCGGTGACGCTGGAGTTCGATCTGAACACCTTGCATTGCTTTGACAGCGCCGGCCGCACGGTCGCACTGTCCTGAGGAGCCCAACGCCATGTCCGCTTCTGAACAATTGGTGATGCTGCACCTGGGCGTGGGCTCGTTCCACCGCGCCCACCAGGCCGTTTACATGCACAAGCTGCGCGCCTCGGGGGATACCCAGTGGTCGCTGGCCGGGGGCAATACCCGCCCTGACATGCCCGAGACTATGGCGGCGCTGGCCGCCCAGGGCGGTGCCTATACGCTGGAGACCGTGACCCCGGCGGATGAGCGCAGCTACGAGAAGATTGAATCCATCCGCCAGATCGTGCCGTACGAGCCCAGTCTGGCCGGGCTGATCAAAGTAGGGGCCGATGCCAACACCCGCATCATCTCGTTCACCGTCACTGAGGCCGGTTACTACCTGGATGCCCACGACCAGCTGGACCTGGCTGCCCCCGACCTGGCCGCTGATCTGCAGCGGGCCAAGCAAGGCCAGCCCGGTAGCTGCATCTACGCAGCCCTGACTGCCATCCTGCGAGCGCGCAGGGCCAGCGGCGGTGGCAAGGTGACGCTGCTGAACTGCGACAACCTGCGCCACAACGGCGACCGCGTGCGCAAGGGGCTGCTGTCCTTCATCGCGTTGGTGGGCGACACGGCACTGCACGCCTGGGTGCTGGCGAACACCACCTGCCCCAACGCCATGGTGGACCGCATCACACCGCGCCCTGCGCCCGAGCTGCGGGGCCGGGTGCTGGCGGCGACGGGTTGGGACGACGGGGCTGCCATCATGGGTGAATCCTTCATCCAGTGGGTGATTGAAGACAACTTCTGCAATGGCCGCCCTGCCTGGGAGGCGGTGGGGGTGCAGATGGTGGCATCGGTGGCGGCGTTTGAAGAGGCCAAGATCCGCCTGCTCAATGCGACGCACAGCTGTATTGCCTGGGCCGGGACGCTGGCGGGCTATACCTACATCCACGAAGGGACGCACGATGCGCGTATCCGCAAGATGGCCTATGACTATGTGACCGATGACGTGATTCCTTGTTTGGATACGCCGGAGCATCCGTGTCCGCTGGATTTGCCTGCCTACCGCGATACGGTGCTGGACCGGTTCGGGAATGCGGCGATTTTGGATACCAATCAGAGGGTGGCCGCCGATGGCTTTTCCAAGATGCCAGGCTTTATCGCTCCTACCGTGCGCGAGTGCTTGGCGCAGGGCCGCAGCATCGACGCGGTGGCCGTGTTGCCCGCGCTATTTTTGGCCTTCCTGCAGCGCTGGCACCGGGGTGAACTGTCCTATGTCTACCAAGACCAGGCGATGGACCCTGCTGTAGCGCATGCCATGTGCGATGCCGCAGATCCGGTCGTGGCGCTGGCGGGTAGCGTGTCGTTTTGGGCCGAGCTGGCCGGTGATCCGCGCCTGGTCGCTGCACTGCAAAAAGCCACGCTGCAAGTAAACCAGTTCATCCAGAAAGCGTAATGACCGCCACCGTCTAAGTGTTTACCTTGGACGGTGGTAATGTCACGGGGTAACAAGGAGATGACCATGGCCAGCCTGCGACAACGGGACCGCGAACCAGAGCTGGAACACGACCTGGGCCGCCATTTGACTCTGGGCTACGAGCCGCTGGAATTGCCTGGCAGCTTGCGCTATCTGGAGCACGGTATTCCCACGCCGCTGGTGCGCTGGCACCAGCACGAAGAATGTGAATTGCACCTGATCGTCGAGACCCGGGGCAAGCTGTTTGTGGGGGACTACATCGGCCACTTCGAGCCCGGCAATCTGGTGCTGACCGGTCCACGCCTGCCGCACAACTGGATCAGCAGCGACGGCCCGGACGAAGTGGTCCACCTGCGCGACATGGTCCTGCAGTTTTCGGAAGCGCCGCTGCGCCAGGCAGGGGCCGAAGTGGCCGAGCTGCACAGCGTGCTGCCTTTGCTGGAGCGGGCCCGCCACGGTATTGAATTTTTTGACATGAGCGAGGTGACCCGCGATGCCCTGGTGCGGATTAAAAGCAGCCACGGCATGGCGCGGTATGGCGAATTCTTGATGCTGTTGGACCGTCTGGCCCGTTGCACCGACTACCGGCTGCTGTCTACCGTGCAAATGCAAAGCTTTGACGACGATGCCTCGCTGGCGCAAATCAGCGGCATCGTCAGCTACCTGACTGAACACAGTGCCGAGCAGTTCACCATGGGTGAAGTGGCCGAGCGCGTGGGCATGACCGAAAGCCAGTTCTCCCGCTATTTTCGCCGCGCCACCGGCAACACCTTTACCGACTTTGTGAACCGCCTGCGCATCAACCGTGCCTGCCAGTTGCTGATGGAAACTGACCGCTACATCAACAACGTCTGCTACGACGTGGGTTTCAACAATGTCGCCAACTTCAACCGCCGCTTCATGCAAATCAAAGGCATGACCCCCAAAGACTTCCGCCGCCAGGCTGAAGCCCGTTTCGGCAACAAGCACTGAAAAGAACCCCCATGTATTTAGGACTCGACCTCGGTACCTCTGAACTCAAGGCCCTGCTGCTGGCCGACGACCACCGCGTGGTGGCCGTGGCGCATGCGCAGCTTACCGTGCAGCAGCCCCAGCCCCTGTGGTCTGAACAAGACCCGCACAGCTGGTGGCGCGCGCTGGAATCGGTGATGGACCAGCTGGCAGCCAGCCACCGCGCCGACCTGTCTGCCGTGCGCGCCATCGGTCTGTCGGGCCAGATGCACGGAGCGGTGCTGCTGGACGCGCAAGACAAGGTGTTGCGCCCGGCGATTCTGTGGAACGATGGCCGCAGCGGCGCGGCCTGTGTGGCCCTGACCGCAGCTGTGCCTGAGGTGGCCGACATCACCGGCAACCTGGCCATGCCCGGCTTCACCGCCCCCAAACTGTGGTGGCTGCGCGAGCATGAGCCCGAGATATTCAAGCAAACCGCCCGTGTGCTGCTGCCCAAGGACTATCTGCGCTTGCTGATGACCGGCGAGGCCGTGACCGACTGTTCCGATGCCTCCGGCACCCTGTGGCTGGATGTGGGTGCACGCCGCTGGTCGCCCAAGTTGCTGGCGGCTTCTGGACTGGACGCGTCTTACATGCCCCGCGTGGTCGAGGGTAGCGAAGTCTCCGCCGGCTTGTCGGCCCACATCGCCACACGGTGGGGCCTGCGTGCGGGTCTGCCGGTGGCCGGTGGCGGTGGCGACAATGCGGCCAGCGCCGTGGGCATGGGTGTGGTGTCGCCGGGCCAAGGCTTTGTGTCGCTGGGCACCTCCGGCGTGGTGTTTCTGGCTACCGACACTTTTCGGCCCAACCCGGCCCAGGCGGTGCACGCGTTTTGCCACGCTCTGCCGAACCGCTGGCACCAGATGTCGGTGATGCTGTCCGCCGCCAGCGCCGTCAGCTGGGCCACCAAGCTGCTGCGCTTTGAAAACGAAGCCGCGCTGCTGGCCGCTGCCGCCCAGGTGTCGTCCAGTGCCCGCGCCAATGCGCCACTATTTTTGCCCTACCT
>NZ_JBDTEM010000447.1:0-2061 GCF_039922535.1 Rhodoferax sp.
GCGGCTTCATGGGCGGCGCTGGCGTACACGTGCTCTATCAAGGCCCGCCCAACGCCCTTGCCGCGCAGGTTCGACAGGGTGAACAGGTCTTGCAGATACACGTAGTCGCCCGCCGTCCAGCAACTGCGGTGGTAGATGTAATGCACCATGCCCACCAGAGCACCATCGATTTCGGCCACCGCGCAGTGCATGGGCTCCGCCGGGTCCAGAAAGCGCTTCCAGGTCAGCGCGGTAACCGACTCGGCAATGTCGGTTTTGTAAAACGTCTGGTAGCCCTTCCACAGCGGCAGCCACTGGGCAAAGTCCGCGTCCTGGGCGAGTCGAATCTGCATGCGTTTACTCCTATTGAAGAACTCCAGCTTAGCCGCTGCGTGGCACCTTGGGGAGGGCCATGAGTACGTAAAAGTATGGCACCACGAAATCACAAGATTTTTAGGCCTCCGGCGCAGATAGCGCCTGCGCAGGCAGCTATCTCTTTAGAAGTAATAGCACCGCGGTATGCTGTCCTATTCCGCCCCGTGCATCTGCCCGTCGATGTAATACCAGCGCCCGTCCTGCCGTACAAAGCGGCTGGTTTCGTGCATGCGCTGGGCCTTGCCACTGTCGCGGCAGCGGGCCACAAATTCGACGATTCCCGCATCGCCCGCCTCGGCCGCGCTGCGCACCTCCAGCCCCAGCCATTTCACCGGCGACAGCTCCAAGTCGCCCGGCGCGGTAGAGGGGTGCCAGGTGAACAGCAGGTAGTCCAGCAAGCCCAACACGTAGCCGCTGTAACGCGAGCGCATCAGCGCCTCCGGCGTGGGGGCGTAGCCACCGGCATCCATGCCTTTATGCCACTGGCCGCAGCATTCGGCATAGGTCTGGCCGCTGTCACAGGGGCAAGGGGCGTGGGCGGGATGCAGGTTTTTCTTCATGTTTACTTCTTGCGCGCCGCAATCGACTTTTCAGCCGTGGCCACCAAATCTGCGCCAATCGTCTTCTTCCACTTCTCAAACACCGGGCGGGTGGCGGCTACGAAGGCAGCGCGTTCTTCAGGGCTTAGCTTGGTGACGGTGACGCCCAGTCCGGCCAAGTCTTTCAGCAGCGGCTGGTCGGCTTCGACCAGGCCTTTGCGGGCGATCACGATTTGCTCGCGGGCGGCGTCCAGGGCGGCTTGTTTGACGATGGCGCGGTCGGCTTCGGTCCAGCTGGCCCAGATGTCTTTGTTGACCACAAACACCAGCGGATCGGCCACGTAGCCCCACATGGTGACGTACTTTTGCGCCACGTTTTGCAGCTTGGCGGCGGTGTAGATGGAGATGGGGTTTTCTTGGCCGTCCACCGCGCCGGTGGCCAGCGCGGGCTGGGCATCGGCCCAACTCATTTGCGTGGGATTGGCACCAAGGGCGGTGAAGGTGTCTTGGAACAGCGGCGAGCCGACGACGCGGATTTTCATGCCTTTGAGGTCGGCGGGGCTGTGGATGGCACGCTTGGAGTTGCTGATTTCACGGTAGCCGTTTTCACCAAAGGCCAGCGGCAGCACACCGGCTTTGTTGATGATGGCGAAGATGTCTTTGCCGACCTGGCCTTGGGTCAAGGAATCGATGGCGGCGTAGTCGGGCATCAGGAACGGCAGCGAGAACAGGTTCAGCTCTTTCACCTGCGGCGACCAGTTGATGGTGGAGCCGATGGCCAGGTCGATCACGCCCTGGCGCAGGGCCGAGAACTCGCGCGTCTGGTCGCCCTGGATCAGCGACACGCCCGGGTACAGCTTGATGTTGATGCGGCCCTGGGTGCGCTCGCGGACCATATTCGCCCAAATCTCGCCGCCCTTGCCCCAGGGGAAGGCGGTGCCCAGCACCAGCGACATCTTGTACTCGGGCTTGTAGCTGGTTTGGGCAATGCTGCCGGTGGTGGCCAGCATGGCCGCAGTGGCTACGGCCAGGGCGAGGAATGAACGAACTTTCATTTTTGTCTCCAGTTTAAAAATCAATAACCCAAATGGTGCGGCAGCCACAAAGCGAGTTGCGGGAAGGCAATCACCAGCACCATCACCAAGAACATCGAAAACAGCATCCAGCC
>NZ_JBDTEM010000448.1:0-9606 GCF_039922535.1 Rhodoferax sp.
CGTTGATCTTGCCGGGTCCGATGAAGTGGCCCTGGCTATCGGCGGTGAGTACGATCTTGTTGCCCGCCCCTTTGCCTTTGACGCTGACCGGCGACTCGCCCATGTGCAGCGTGGCGCGCTTGCCCGCAATCTCCACCACCGCCTCGTCGTTGGCGGCCGACACCAGCTTCACACCCAAATAGGTTTCGCCCGGGGCCACGCTTTTGGGGGCGCGGCCATCGACCAGCAGCAAGGCCTTGCCGCCCATCATGCCGCTGAGGGCGACGGTTTGGGCTGCCGCGATGGAGCCGACCACCAAGGCCGCAAAGGCAATGGCAAACCGGGTTTTCATCAGACCGACAACTCAACGGGAATACAACACACTCCCCAGGCGAGCGAAGCAACGCCCCTTCGAGAACACCGCAGAACCGGCTTTGCCGGGCTGCTGGTGTTGCCCCCTGCAAGGGGGTTGGCGGCCACACGAAGTGGGCAAGCCTGGGGGTGTTCCATAGTTAGTCGCGTTGGTTGTTGAAGCTGATGGGCAGGTCGGTGATTTCTTTGCGGATCACCGCCATGGCCGCCTGCAGGTCGTCGCGCTTGGCCCCGGTGATGCGCACCGCGTCGCCCTGGATGGCAGCGGTGACCTTGAGCTTGCTGTCCTTGATGGCACGCGTGATCTTTTTGGCGACCTCGGTTTCAATCCCGTTGCGCACCTTGACGACGATCTTGACCTTGTCGCCGCCCATTTTCTGCACGTCGCCTTTGTCCAGAAACTTCACGTCCACGCCTTGCTTGGTCATTTTGTTGGTCAGCACGTCCATGATCTGGTCCAGCTGGAACTCGGCATCCCCGATAAGGGTGATTTCCTTGTCTTTCAGCTCGATGCTGGCCGCAGTGCCCTTGAAGTCGAAGCGGGTGGTAATTTCTTTGGCAGAGTTGTCTACCGAATTGCGCACTTTGGGCAGATCGGGTTCGCAAACGGTATCGAATGAAGGCATGGTTTTCTCGGGAAAATAGGGGCGGATTCGGGGCCTGATGGCAGATGGCCCGCCGCCCGGTGGGACAATCCGGCCATGTTAATCGAGAAAAATGTTCCCCTGCGCGGCTACAACAGCTTTGGCATCCACGCCCGCGCCCACACCCTGGTGCGTATCCGCAGCGAGGCCGATCTGCTTGCGCTGCGTGCCGATGCCACGCTGCAGCCGCAGCCCAAGTTTGTGCTGGGCGGCGGCAGCAATATCGTTATCACTGGCGATGTGAAACCCGTGGTGCTCAAGGTGGAAGTGCCGGGCAAGCGCCTGGTGCTAGAGACCGACAAAGCCTGGATTGTGGAAGCCGGTGCCGGAGAGAACTGGCACGACTTTGTGGCCTGGACCCTGGACCAGGGCTACTGGGGGCTGGAAAACCTGGCCCTCATTCCCGGTACTGTGGGCGGCACACCGGTGCAAAACATCGGCGCCTACGGTGTAGAGCTGCAAGACCGGTTTGAGGCGCTGGATGCGGTGGATTTGCACACAGGAGACAGCTTTACGCTCAACGCGGCCCAGTGCGCGTTTGGCTACCGCGATTCGGTCTTTAAGCACCAAGGTGGCATGGGCCTGGAAGGCCGGGCACTGATCACCCGCGTCCGCTTCCATCTGCCCAAGGCCTGGAAACCCGTGCTCGGTTACCTCGATCTGGAAAAGAAGATGGCCGCAACGGGTGTGGCCGCACCCACGGCGCGCCAGATATTCGACTGGATTTGCGAGATCCGCCGCGCCAAACTGCCCGACCCACAGGTGCTGGGCAACGCAGGCAGCTTCTTCAAGAACCCCACCGTCAGCGCCGAGCAGTGCGCCGACATCATCGCCCGCGAGCCCCGCGTGGTCTATTACCAGCTGGCCAACGGCACGGTAAAGCTGGCCGCAGGCTGGTTGATCGACGCGTGTGGCTGGAAGGGCAAGTCGGTCGGCAACGCCGCCGTGTTTGAGAAGCAGGCGTTGGTGCTGGTGAACCGTGGCGGTGCCGAGCACCCTGCCACGGGCGGCGAGGTGATGACGCTGGCCAAAGCCATCCAAACCAGTGTCTATGAACGCTTTGGAATCCGCCTCGAACCAGAGCCGGTGGTCGTTTAAATCAACCGAAGTGGCAAATGTAGTGGTACGGCGCTGTCACGCGGATTTGGAATGAGGCGTTACCGGGAACGCTGAACTTTTCGCCTTCGCCGGAAGTGACCCACACGTCCGTGCCGGCCAGCATGTATTCGCAGCTTCCGCCCACGCCTTCCATGATCTCGGGTGCGCCGGTGTTGAAGGTCAGCGTGGCGGGCAGGATCACGCCGACGCTTTTCTTCGTGCCATCGGCAAAGGTGATGCCGTGGCTAATGCATTTGCCGTCAAAGTAGACGCTGGCTTGGGTGGTAACGGTGACGCTGGGGATGTGGGTGGTGGTCATGGACAAAAACAGGTTTGCTATGGGTTATGTAGCTGCCAGCGCAGGTGGAGCCTGCGCTGGTGGCACTTTTTATCTAAACTTTCAGCTACGCGTACCCGGATTTTAACGAGGCTGAGCACGTGTTCACATGGGCGGCGTGAAGCCGTTGCGGCCCGCCAGAATACGCTGCGCGGTGGGCTTGCCGCCTACCTCTTGGGCCATTACCAGCACCTTGGCGCCTGGCACCAGCAGGCTGGCATCGCCGGGTTTAAAGGTGACCACCGGCACGTTGGCGGGCACCAGCAGCTTCTTTTCACCGTCTTTGTATTTCAGCGTCAGCGTGCGGCCATCGCCCGAGGCCACCAGATCGGCCACGGTGGCGTTAGTCATGGTGCTTTGCGGCTGCAGATCCCAGGGGTAATGGCCTTCGCCCGCGCCGCGTGCGGCCTCGGGGAACACCAGCACTTCCAGCGCCAGTTGGCTGCCGTCGGCCTGCGGCATGGCGGCCGTGCCGATGAAGCTACCGGTTTTGATGTCGGCCAGGGCAATCGGCAAAACCTCGGACACCGGCGTGGCAGGTGTCATCACCAATTGCACCACTTCGCCGCTGCGCTCCTTGAGGGTGATGCTGCCCGCTTCCACCTTCTCAATGGTGCCGCGCAAATGCACGGTGGGTGCAGTGGCCTGGGCGAAGACGAGGGCGCTGGCGCTGCACAGGGCCAAGCTGGCTATCAGGTGTTTGATCATGGTGTGACTGGGTGGTTTAGTGGAAGACCAGCCAGTCTAGGCACTAAGCAGGAATCTTGTCGGCCCAGGCATCCGGGCTAAAGCCCACTGTAAGGACATCGCCGCCCCATTCCACCACCGGGCGCTTGACTGTGCTGGCGTGCGCCAACATCACCGCCTGGGCGCTGGCCGCATCGACCACGCTGGCCTGGGTAGCGGCGTCCAGCTTGCGCCAGGTGGTGCCCTGGCGGTTCAGCACTTTCTCCCAGCCCAGCGCCTGGGTCCAGGCCGCCAGCCGGTCGGCGGGCACACCGGCTTTTTTGAAGTCGTGGAAGGTATAGGGCAAGGCGTGGCTGTCGAGCCAGACGCGGGCCTTTTTGACCGTGTCGCAGTTGGGGATGCCGTAGAGGGTAATCATGGCCAGATTATGGTTTGCTGTAATTGCTAACCCCCAGGCTACGCACTACGTGTCTTCGCCAACCCCCTTGCAGGGGGCGAACCTAGTGGCCCGGCAAAGCCGGTTCCACGGGTTCCTGGACTGGGAGCCGTTGTGCCCGTTGTTGGGTGGATGACGTTTGCGACAATAGGGGTTATGCAAACTTTGAACGACTGGCTGGCGCATTGCGAGCGGCTACACCCCACCACCATCGAACTCGGCTTGGACCGCGTGCGCACCGTGGCCCAGCGCATGGGCTTGGCGCTGACCTGCCCGGTCATCACCGTGGCGGGCACCAACGGCAAGGGTTCCACCTGCGCCATGCTGGAAGCCATCCTGCTGCAATCGGGCTACCGCACGGGGGTCTACACCTCGCCGCATTTGGTGCATTTTGAAGAGCGCTGCCGGATTGGTGGTGAAATTGCCGATGCTGCGGATTTTGTAGCGCACTTTGCAGCGGTGGAGAGCGCCAGGGGCGATATTTCCTTAAGCTATTTCGAGTTCTCTACCCTGGCGATTTTGGCGCTGATGGCCGAAGCGAAGCTGGACGTGGCGATTCTGGAAGTGGGCCTGGGCGGGCGGTTGGATGCCGTCAACATCATCGACACCGACTGCGCCATCATCACCAGCATTGACCTGGACCACATGGAATTTCTGGGCACCACCCGCGAAGCCATCGGCTTCGAGAAGGCCGGCATCATGCGCGCGGGCAAGCCGGTGGTGGTCAGCGACCCGGTGCCGCCGCAAAGCGTGCTGGACCACGCCCAGGCCATCGGTGCCGACCTGTGGCGCTTTGGCGAAGATTTCAATTTCTCGGGCGACAAGCAGCAGTGGGGCTGGGCCGGGCGCGGGCGGCGTTACGCAGGCCTGGGCTACCCAGGACTGCGCGGTGCCAACCAGCTGATGAACGCCTCTGGTGTGCTGGCGGCGCTGACCGCGCTGCGCGACCGGCTGCCCATCACCGCCCAGGCGGTGCGCACGGGCTTGTCGATGGTCGAACTGCCTGGCCGCTTCCAGATCGTGCCTGGCCAGCCCACCCTGGTGCTGGACGTGGCGCACAACCCACACGCGGTGGCGGCGCTGGCAGCCAACCTGGATGCCATGGGCTTTTATCCCACCACCCACGCGGTGTTTGGGGCCATGGCCGACAAGGACTTGCTGCCCATGCTGGCGCGCATCGGTCCGTTGATCGACCGCTGGTATTTCACCGACATGCCCACCCCCCGCGCGGACACGGCAGCGCACTTGCAAACCCAGTGGCAAGCCCAAAATACCCGTAAAGATGCGGCCAGCACGGTGCACGCCGACCCCATGCAGGCGCTGCAGGCGGCCATCGCTGTCGCAGACCCCGCTGATAGAATCGTGGTCTTTGGCTCGTTTTATACGGTCGGCGGCGTCCTCCAGGGCGGTATTCCCCGGCTGACTGCCAAACACATGGGTTCTTGACTCTCCAAAGCATGGCATTTTTCAAGTTTCGCCCCAGCGGCTCCAAAGGCGACGAACAGTCGGCAGGCCCCGCTGAAACCATCGACGGCATGCGTCGCCGCGCCCGGCACCGGCTCATCGGTGCTGCTCTTCTGGTGCTGGTCGGCGTGGTCGGTTTCCCGCTGTTGTTCGACACCCAGCCGCGCCCCATTGCGTCCGATATCCCGATCGACATCCCCGACAAAGCCAAGGTCAAGCCGCTGAACGTCGTCAAGGTCGAAAAAGCGGTCGAAACCGAGGTGCCAGTGACCACTCCCCCCAAGGAGGCCAAAGAGCCCAAGGTGTCGGCTGAATCCAGCTTGGACCCCAAGGAAGAAGTAGTGCCCTCCCGGCCCGTGGCTAAGCCCGAAAAGCCTGCCAAACCAGAGCCCAAGCCTGAAGTCAAACCCGAATCCAAGCCCGTCCACAAGCCCGATGACGACGCGGCCAAAGCCCGCGCGCTATTGGACGGCAAAGCCGTTGCCGATGCAGGCGATGGCCGTTTCATCGTCCAGGTGGGTGCTTTTGCGGATGCCGACAAAGCCCGTGAAGCCCGTCTGAAACTGGAGCATGCGGGCTTGAAAACCTACACCCAGGTCGTAGATACCAAAGATGGTCAGCGCACCCGGGTCCGGGTGGGGCCGTTCACCAGCAAGACCGAGGCCGAAAAAGCCGCCAACAAGATCAAGGGCATGGCTTTGTCCGCCTCGATCTTGTCCTTGTAAGTGCTGGCTTCCGTGGCCCTGCTGGACTGGGCCGTGCTGGGCATTTTGTTCGCGTCCTTTTTGTTGGGCGCGTTCCGTGGGCTGGTGTACGAGGTGTTGTCGGTGCTGGGCTGGATAGCGGCTTTTGTGGCGGCACAGTGGTTTGCCGCCGACGTGGCCGCCAAGTTGCCCATGGGTACGGCCTCTGGCACGCTGCGGTTTGCGGCCGGATTTGTGCTGGTGTTTGTGGCGGCTGCGTTTGCCGCCGGGCTGGTGGCCCGTTTGATTAAAACGCTGGTGCAGGCCGTGGGCCTGCGACCGGTGGACCGCGTGCTGGGGGCTGTGTTTGGCCTGCTGCGCGGCGTTATTTTGGTGTTGATCGGCGGTGTCGTCGTCCACCTGACCGGCATGCACCACGGTGCATGGTGGCAAGAATCTCGCAGCGCCGGTGTGGTCACCGAAGTGCTGCACACCGCCCGGCCCCTGTTGCCGGAGGCTTTTTCTAAATTTTTACCATGACGCAAGTCACTCGCTAGGGAATAAACCATGTGTGGAATCGTTGGAGTTGTCAGCAACGCCCCTGTGAACCAGTTGATCTATGACGCCTTGCTGCTGCTGCAGCACCGGGGCCAGGATGCGGCGGGTATCGCCACCCAGCTGGACCGCAAGTTCTTCATGCACAAGGCCAAGGGCATGGTGCGCGATGCGTTCCGTACCCGTGACATGCGCGGCCTGCCGGGCAATTGCGGCCTGGGCCAGGTGCGCTATCCCACGGCGGGCAATGCCTACAGCGAAGAAGAGGCGCAGCCCTTTTACGTCAATGCGCCCTTTGGCATCGTGCTGGTGCACAACGGCAACCTGACCAATGCCCACGCGCTGAAGGCCGAGTTGTTCAATACCGACCACCGCCACATCAATACCGAGAGCGACTCCGAAGTGCTGCTCAACGTGTTGGCGCACGAGATCGAGAAATCCACCCGTGGCCTGCCGCTGTCACCGATGGACGTGTTTGCCGCCGTGCGCAATGTGCACCGCCGAGTCCGTGGTTCGTACGCCGTCATCGCCTCTATCGCGGGCCACGGCCTGCTGGCGTTCCGCGACCCGTATGGCATCCGCCCGATGTGCATGGGCCGCGCGCCTGGCTCGGTGATGTTCGCCAGCGAATCCGTGGCCCTGGAAGGCACCATGCACACCCTGGAGCGCAATCTGGCCCCCGGTGAGGCGGTGTTCATCGACCTGGAAGGCAATGTGCATGCCCAGCAGTGCGCTGATGCGCCCACGCTGAACCCCTGCATCTTTGAATACGTTTACCTGGCCCGGCCTGATTCGGTGATGGACGGCATCTCGGTCTACCAGGCGCGTCTGAACCTGGGTGAGACCCTGGCCAAGCGGGTGATTTCCACCGTGCCGCCGCAAGACATCGACGTGGTGATTCCCATCCCCGAGTCCAGCCGCCCTAGCGCCATGCAGTTGGCGCAGTTGCTAGGCCTGCCGTACCGCGAAGGTTTTGTGAAAAACCGCTATGTGGGCCGCACCTTCATCATGCCCGGCCACGAAGTGCGCAAAAAGTCGGTGCGCCAAAAGCTCAACGCGATTGCCAGCGAATTCAAGGGCCGCAACGTGCTGCTGGTGGACGACTCCATCGTTCGCGGCACCACCTCCAAGGAAATCGTGCAAATGGCCCGCGATGCCGGTGCCCGCAAGGTCTACATGGCCAGCGCCGCGCCGCCGGTGCGTTTCCCCAACGTCTACGGCATCGACATGCCGACCAAGGACGAACTGGTGGCACATGGCCGCACGGTGGAACAAATTCGCGAGCTGATTGGTTGCGATGCGCTGATTTACCAGGATGTGGACGGCATGAAGCGCGCCATCTGGGCCGCCACCGACACCACAGCCGGTTCGCCCAATATGCCTATCAGCGGTTTCGATGCCTCTTGCTTTGACGGTGTGTACGTTACCGGTGACATCACTGGGGACGATATCCAGCGCATGCGCGACAACCGCCCGGTGGAGCAAGAGTCGGGGGGCGACAACTCCCGCCTGGCCCTGCCGAATGCCGAACATGCTTAATTTCTGAGATTGTTATGAAGACCCGCACCCGTTTCGCCCCATCGCCCACCGGTTTTATCCACCTGGGCAACATCCGTTCCGCCCTGTACCCCTGGGCCTTTGCCCGCGCTACCGGTGGCGATTTCATTCTGCGCATCGAAGACACCGACGTGGAACGCTCCACCCAGGTGGCGGTGGACGTGATCATCGAAGGCATGCAGTGGCTGGGCCTGAACTACGACGAAGGCCCTTTCTACCAAATGCAGCGCATGGAGCGTTACAAGGCCGTGCTGGCCGATATGGTGGCGGCTGGCCATGTCTACCCCTGTTACATGTCGGTAGCCGAGCTCGATGCCCTGCGTGACGCGCAAATGGAAGCCAAGGAAAAGCCCCGTTACGACGGTACCTGGCGGCCCGCCGACGGCAAAACCCTGCCTCCTATTCCCGCAGGTGTGCAGCCCGTGCTGCGCTTCAAGAACCCGCAGGGCGGGTCGGTGGTGTGGGAAGACAAGGTCAAGGGCCTTATCGAGATCAGCAACGACGAGCTGGACGACCTGGTGATTGCCCGCCCCGACGGCACGCCCACCTACAACTTCTGCGTGGTGGTGGACGACTTGGACATGGACATCACCCACGTCATCCGGGGCGACGACCACGTCAACAACACCCCGCGCCAGATCAATATCTTCCGCGCCCTGGGCAAAGAGCCGCCGGTGTACGCCCATCTGCCCACCGTGCTGAACGAGTTGGGCGAGAAGATGAGTAAACGCAACGGTGCCAAGCCGGTGACGCAATACGCCGTAGAAGGTTACCTGCCCGATGCCATGGTCAATTACCTGGCCCGCCTGGGCTGGAGCCATGGCGACGACGAAATCTTCAGCCGCGAACAATTCCTGCAGTGGTTCAACCTGGACCACCTGGGCAAGAGCGCAGCGCAGTTTGACGAAGCCAAGCTGCGCTGGGTCAATGCCCAGCATTTGAAAGCCATGGCCGACGACGCATTGGCGGAGCTGGTGGCGGTGCATCTGCAAGCCAAGGGCATTAGCGGCGATGAGCGCCTGCCTGCCATCTGCGGCCTGTTCAAAGACCGCTGCGACACCACCGTGGTGCTGGCCGATTGGGCGGCTACGTTTTACGCCGATGTCACGCCCAAAGCCGACGAGCTGGCTCAGCACGTTACGCCGGCCATCCAGCCCGCGCTGGCTTTGCTGCGCGAGAAGTTGGCGGGCTGCGTCTGGGACAAGCCCAACATCGCCGCGGCCATCAAGGAAGTCCTGGCAGCGCAGGGCCTGAAGATGCCGCAACTGGCCATGCCGGTGCGGGTACTGGTAATGGGAACGGCCCAGACGCCCTCGCTGGATGTGGTGCTTTTTTTAAGTTCTCGCGAAAAAGTTTTGCAGCGCTTGCAAACATCGTAATTCTCGCGCTATAATTTGAGGCTTGGAAGGTTAACAACAAAGCAGCGCTTACAAGGCAAAGCAAGGTTGGTAATTAAGTTGGGGGGTATAGCTCAGCTGGGAGAGCGCTTGCATGGCATGCAAGAGGTCAGCAGTTCGATCCTGCTTACCTCCACCACTAATTTCAAGTGTGGAAGTTATTTTTGATAACGTTGTTCCAAGGTTTTGACCCTATCGTCTAGAGGCCTAGGACACTACCCTTTCACGGTAGGTACCGGGGTTCGAATCCCCGTAGGGTCGCCAAGTTGTAGCGCTTGGGTATGTTGCTCGTTAGAGCTGTGTGCCGAAAGCTATCTACCAGGAGTGGTAGTTCAGTTGGTTAGAATACCGGCCTGTCACGCCGGGGGTCGCGGGTTCGAGTCCCGTCCACTCCGCC
>NZ_JBDTEM010000449.1:0-7825 GCF_039922535.1 Rhodoferax sp.
ATGGCACGGTGCTGTACCAGGCCACCTATGACAACGGCAGCGAAGTCGGCCTGACGCGCCGCAACCACCCCAGCGGCGCCCTGCAGCGCGCCACCTACTACAGCGGCAGCAACCAGGGCGAGCTGGCCTATGCCGAACTCACGCCGCGCGGCCAGTTGCGCCGCCTGCGCTGCGGTGACAAACCCCTGCTGGCCCCGCTGGTGGACGACGCCAAGCTCTGCGGCTTCGGCAGCAGCCCGGCGCCGGTGGAGATGTTCAACGACGCCGGCGTGCTGCAGATGCGCGCCCGCTACGCCAACGGCCAGCGGCTGCGCCTGGAAGAGCTGTACCCCAACGGCCAACCCGAGCGCGTGGAAGAGATCAAGGACGGCCAACGCTCCGAGCGGCGCTTTGCCGAAGACGGCGTGCTACGCGCCGAGCTGCAGTGGCAACTGGACGGCAAAACATCCAGCAAAACGCTGGAGCGAGAATTCTCCGAAAGAGGCAGCCTGGTGCGCGAGCAGAAATGGGCCGAGCGCCGCGCTGTGAGCGACGCCAGCTTCTACCTGAACGGCCAGCCCAAGAACCGAGCCCTGTACAGCCGCGACGGCAACACCGAATACGCGGATGAAACCGCCTTCTACGACAACGGCAAGCCCTCCCGCACCGGCCGCTACATCCAGGCCGACCGCTACAACCAAACGCCCGTAGGTACACACCAGTCCTTCAACCAGCAAGGCAAGCTGGTGGGTGAAGCCATCTACGACAACCGTGGCCGCATCAGCCGCGAACGAGAGTGGGACGACGCCGGCAAGCTACTGAGCGATGAAGAGGTGTTTGAAGACGGCTCGCGCAAGGCCTACGCCAAATAAAAAAGGCACTGCGGGTCGGCAGTGCCTTTCTGGGTGGTTTCGCATAAGAAATAAGCCTCTGGCGCAGATAACACCTGCACCAGCAGCTATTGATTCAGTAGCATGCCAATTCAGACCGTGCGACCGCGCCCCACCACCAGGTAATCGCCCAGACCAACCAGGCCCAGCACCAACCGGGCGGCGGCAGCGGCGGCCGAGCGCAGGGCTTGCGCCAGGTCGCGGCTGGGCTGCACCACGCCACCGCGCCATTGGGCACCGGCGCTGGCAGCCTCCCGGCGGCCATCCCACACCACTTCGGCTACCGGCTCCCAGCTGAAGTACACCGGTGCAGGGGCCGCCGGGTTCCACGACTCGACCACCAGCCGCTGACCGGCCTGCAGTTGCAAGCTGTCACCCGCCTTCAACAGGCGGTCGCCTGGCAGCTCGGCTTCGCCGTGCTGCATGCCGTTGACAGTGGCCCACACCTCCCCCTGGGCCACGCGGAACACGCCCGCCTGGCGCGGCTGCAAGGTGGTGGCCAGACCCGCGTCCAGCTTCCAGCATTCCGTCAATGCCGCTGCGGACAGGGGAAAGGAAGAGGTGAAGGTGGGGAACTGGGCCATGGAATACTCCTTGAAAATGAACTGCTTGGGTGTGAATCATCGTGGCGATAGCGCACCGGGTCCAATGAAAACGGGTTAGGCTATTGATTCCAAAACCGCATTAATCAAACATGCAGACGACACAAACCCATTTGCGCACCCGCCCCATCGCCGTAGGCCAGTTGCGGGCGTTTGCCGCCGTGGCCCGGCTGCTGAACTTTCGGGCCGCGTCCGAAGAGCTGTCGCTGACCCAATCGGCTGTAAGCCGCCAGATCCAGGCGCTCGAAGACGAGGTGGGTGTGGCCCTGTTTTTGCGCCACACCCGGGCCGTGGAGCTGACCGGCGCGGGCGCGCAATTGATGCGTACCGTGGGCCAAACCCTGGAGCAGTTGGACAGCACGGTGCGCATGATACGGCGCAGCGCCGGGCGCAAAAGCGTGGCCATCAGCACCTGGGCCTCATTTGCGTCGATGTGGCTAATCACCCGGCTGGAGGCCTTCCAAACGGAATACCCCGACATCGACATCCGCATCGACGCCACCGACAACCTGGTGGACATGGACACCGCCGACGTGGACCTGGCACTGCGCTACGCCCTGCCCGACACCGTGCCGCCGGGCGCGGTGCGCCTGTTTGGCGAGCAACTGACCGCCGTGGCCAGCCCCTGGCTGCTGAAAACCGGTAAAAAGCTGCTGCGCGGCGAAGACTTGGCCCATTTCGCCCTGCTGGAAGCCGGTGACTCGCACCGCACCCAGCACCTGGAGTGGCTGACCTGGCAGCGCTGGTTCGAGATGCACCAGTTGCACAAGCTGGAGCCCAAGCGCTGGATGCACTTCAACTACGCCCACCAGATCGCCCAGGCCGCCCTGACCGGCCAGGGCGTGGCCCTGGCCCGCATGCCGCTGATCGCCGACAGCCTGGCCAGCGGTGATCTGGTCGAAATACTGCCCCACATGCGGCTAGATTCGCCCATGGCCTACTGGCTGGTGGTCGGCCCGCGCAGCGCCGCCCGGCCCGAGATCAAGGCCTTTTGCGCCTGGCTGCTGCTACAGGCCCAGGCCACCCGCACCGCGATTGGCGACGGGCCCGACCCGGATACCGTGGACCACTTTGATTGAAATTGCGATTGCTATCGTAAAAATAGCTGCCTGCGCAGGTGGGATATGCGCCAGAAGCCATTTTCATGATAAATATTAGCCTATCGGCCAGACGACTCCGTTGTCGTTCAGGATGGCATCCAGCGGCACGTCGTGCGCCTCCGGCTCGAACTCATCCAAGTAACCTTGGGTAAAGCCTAGGCCCACGGTGACGGGTTTGGGCTCCAGGGTGGCCAGCATGCGGTCGTAAAAACCGCCGCCGTAGCCCAGCCGGTAGCCGCCCGCCGCGTAGCCCACGCAGGGCACAAACAGCAGGGTGGGCACGATCAACTCGGTGTCCTTGGGCTTCAGGATGCCGTAGGCATCTTCTTCCATCGGGCAGCCGGGGTACCAGGCGTGGAAGGTCATGGTCTTGTGCAGCTTGTTGACCACCGGCAGGCCGATGCGCTTGAGCTGCGGGCCACTCTGCAGCTCTCCGTCTTCCTTCCAGCGGTGCAGGGCAGGCAGCGGGTCAAACTCGCCTTTGATGGGCCAGTAAGCGCCGATCACCGTGTCGGGCCGCCCCACTAGCCAGATGCGCATCACGCGTTGCAGCAAATCGGACCGCTCCATCCGGTCGGGCAACTCCAGGCGTTGCTCTATCAGTGCTTGGCGTAAAGCTTTTTTGTCCTGGGCTTTGTCGTTCATTCATTGTTCCCATGAAGACTTGGCGCGGGCTGGAACCGAAGGGCCTATGGCCCCTCGCCCCCGAACCCTCACCAAGTCGTGTCCATAATCCCCACATGCAAGTTCCTGCCATTCTGACATCCTTAACGCTGGCCCTGAGCCTCGTCTTCTCAGGCGCTGCCTGCAGCCAATCCAAGTCCGATCCAGCGGGGGACGCCACCATTCTGGACATGGCACAGGCCTTCAAGAAGGGCGACCGCAAGCGCCTCACGGCCCTGCTGCCCCAGGTGCGCGGCCATATTCTGGAGCCCTGGGCGGCCTACTGGGAGCAGCGCCTGCGGCTGGACGAAATGACTGCACTCGACATGCAGGTCTTCGACAACCGCTTTCCCAACACCTACCAGGAGGACCGGCTGCGCAACGACTGGTTGCTGCTGCTGGGCCAGCGGCGCGACTGGGCCACCTTTGCCGATGAATACAGCCGCTACCGCATGGCCGATGACCGCGAGGTGCGTTGCTACGCCCTGACCATCGAGCAGATCGAGCAAGGGGCCAACAGCGGCCCCGTTCTGGCCGAAGAGGTGCGCAAGAACTGGTACGCCCAGCGCGAGCTGGACGACGGCTGCACCCAGGCCGCCAGCCAGTTGTTTGCGGCCAAAAAGCTGACGCCGCTGGATATCTGGCGCAAAGCCCGCCTGGCCATGGAGGCCAGCCGCCCGCGCGTGGCGGGTAGGGCGGTGGAGATCATTTCCCCCGAGTCGTTGCCGTTACTGAACGCACTCAATGACAGCCCGACCAAATTCCTGCTGGGCAAAGTGACGGCCCTCTCCACCGCACGCCGCGAAGTGGTGCTGCTGGCGCTGGTCAAAATGGCCACCTCCGACCCCGACAACGCGGCCGCGCTGCTAGACAGCAAATGGAGCAGCCAGCTCAACGCCGAAGAGCGCAACTGGGTCTGGGGCGTGATCGGCAAGCAGTCGGCCTCGCGCCTGTCGGCCTCGGCGGTGGACTATTACGCCCACGTCACCGACAACGCCGACCTGACAGATGACATGCTGGCCTGGCGGGTCCGCAGCGCCCTGCGCGTGGGCCGCTGGAAAGAGGTAGCCAGCGCCGTCAGCGCCATGGGCAAAGACGCACAGGCCGACCCCGCCTGGGTCTACTGGAAGGCCCGCGCCCTGCAGGCGCAAGTCATATCCGACCTGGACCGGGTCGAACCCAAGCGCTTGTTTGAAAGCATCGCCGGGGTGCGGGGCTTTTACGAACAACTGGCGCTGGAAGAACTAGGCCAGAAAGTCACCGTGCCACCCCGCCCGCTGCCCATCACCCCCGAAGAAAAAGAGGCTGCCCGCGCCAACATCGGCCTGCAGCGCGGCCTGGCCGCCATCCAGCTGGGCCTGCGCAGCGAAGGCAACCGCGAGTGGAACTACAGCACCAACCTGCATGAGCGCGGTGGCATGGGCGACCGCGAGCTGCTGGCCGCCGCCGACCTGGCCTGCCAGCGCGAGGTGTGGGACCGCTGCATCAACACCAGCGAACGCACCCGCACGGTGATGGACTTTGACCAACGCTTCCCGACTCCCTACCGCGACACCGTGGTGCAGCGCAGCCGCGCCATCAACCTGGACCCGGCCTACGTGTACGGCCTGATCCGCCAGGAATCGCGCTTCATCATGGACGCGCGCTCCGGCGTGGGGGCCTCTGGCCTGATGCAGGTCATGCCCGCGACCGCCCGCTGGACGGCCAAAAAGATTGGCCTGCCCGGCTTCACCCCCGACCAGTTGGCCGACCGCGAGACCAACATCACCATCGGCACCGGCTACCTGAAGCTGGTACTGGACGACTTTTCGGGCTCCATGCCCATGGCTGCCGCCGCCTACAACGCGGGCCCCGGCCGCCCCCGCGTATGGCGCAACGGGCCGGTGCTGGAGGCCGCTATTTGGGCCGAGAATGTGCCGTTTACCGAAACCCGCGACTACGTGAAAAAAGTGCTTTCCAACACCACCAACTACGCCGCTCTGCTGACCGGCCAGCCGCAGTCGCTGAAAACCCGGCTGGGCCAGGTGGGCCCGTTGGATGCCAACGCGGTAGAACTGATCAAGGACCTGCCATGAACGCCTCCGTCACCACCCCCGATACCACTCCGGCCAATACCACACTGCACGCCTCGCCCTACGGTACCCTGCCGCCCACCAGCACCCCGGCGCAGCGCCGCCCCATCAGCCTGCCGCGCCTGGCCGAAATGCACCAGCGCGGCGAAAAAATCACCATGCTGACCGCCTACGATGCCACCTTCGCCGCCGTGGCCGATGCCGCGGGCGTTGAATGCCTGCTGGTGGGCGACTCACTGGGTATGGTGTGCCAAGGGCTGTCCAGCACCGTGGGTGTCAGCCTGGAGACCATGCGCTACCACACCGAAAGCGTGGTGCGTGGCCTGCGCCGCACCCAGGCCACCGCTTGGGTGATTGCCGACATGCCGTTTGGCAGCTACCAGGAAAGCCGTGAGCAGGCGATCCGCAGTGCGGGCGTGCTGATGCAGGCCGGTGCGCACATGGTCAAGCTCGAAGGCGGCGGCTGGACCACCGAGACCGTGCAGTTCCTGGTGGAGCGCGGTATCCCCGTGTGTGCCCACCTGGGCTTGACACCGCAAACCGTGCACGCCCTGGGCGGCTACCGGGTGCAGGGCAAATCGGATGCGGCCGCCAGCACCCTGCGCCAGCAGGCCCACGCCCTGCAAGATGCCGGTGCCGCCATGGTGGTGCTGGAGATGGTGCCCGCCCCGCTGGCGGCTGAACTCACCACCGCCCTGCCCCACTGCGCCACCATCGGCATCGGCGCGGGCACGGACACCGCGGGCCAGGTGCTTGTGATGCATGACATGCTGGGCATCAATTTGGGTAAGATGCCGCGCTTTGTGCGCAATTTCATGCTGGATGCGTCCAGCGTGCGGGGCGCGATGGAAGCCTATGTGCGCGCCGTGAAAGACGGCAGCTTTCCCGACAACAGCCAGCACGCCTGGTAATTCTCATACAAATAAAACGCTGCGACAGACAACGCAGCCGCCTACCGATGCGCATCGCCCGTACCCTCGAAGAACTCCGCGCCCACCTTAGCGGCCACCAGCACCCGGCCTTCGTGCCCACCATGGGCAATCTGCACGCTGGCCACCTGGCCCTGGTGCGCCAGGCCAAGCCCTTGGGCGATGTAACGGTGGCCAGCATCTTTGTAAACCGGCTGCAGTTTTTACCGCACGAAGACTTCGACAGCTACCCGCGCACCTGGGAGCGCGACTGCACCCTGCTGGCCGATGCCGGTTGCGACGTGCTGTTTGCACCAAAGGAAAAAGTGCTCTACCCCGAACCGCAAACCTTCAAAATCCATCCCACACCGGCGCTGGCCGACCTGCTGGAAGGGCAGTTTCGCCCCGGCTTCTTCGTCGGCGTGGCTACGGTGGTGATGAAGCTGTTTGGCTGCGTGTTCTCCGAGGCCAAAGGCCGCCGTACCGCCCTGTTTGGCCAGAAGGACTACCAGCAGTTAATGGTGATCCGCCGCCTGGTCGAGCAGTTTGCCCTGCCCATCGATGTGGTGGCCGGCCCCACCCAGCGCGATGCCGATGGCCTGGCCCTGTCGTCGCGCAATGGCTACCTGAGCCCGGCCGAGCGGGCCGAGGCGGTGCAAATGTCCAAAACCCTGCAGTCCATGGCGGCAGCCTTGCGCCAAGGTACGACCGACATCCCGGCCCTGGAAGCGCAGGCCATGGACACGCTGCGGGCACGCGGCTGGGCCCCCGACTACCTGGTCGCCCGCCGCCGCAGCGACCTGCTGCCGCCTGCGTCCAACAACGAGCCCCTGGTGGTGCTGGGCGCAGCCCGGCTGGGCAGCACCCGCCTGATCGACAATTTGGAAGTCTGAAGTCGCCGCGGGCACAGGCCACAACCTAAGCTACAAATAAAAGAGCACCTGGCGCATACAGAATATGCACCAGGTGCTCTTTTTATGCCTAAATACGGCCCCCGTAAGGCTTAAGCGTGGGTGGAGGCCCGCGAGATGGACACACCCGCGACCAGCGGCTGGCCCAAAATTTCCACCGGAGCGGTACGCTTGGTGGCCACGCCGTTGTCGTCAAACAAATGCATGCAATGCGGTGGGAAATACAGGTGCACCGGGTTGCCCACGCTGCTGCTGGACTGGCCGCTTTCGCGCACAGTGACCAGCTCGCCACCAGCCAAGCGCACGTAGATGTAGCTGGCTTCGCCGAGTTGCTCCAGAAAGGCCACCAAACCGGTCACCACATTGGGACCACCAGGCGGCACGATCTGCACGTGCTCGGGGCGCACGCCAATCGTCACATCGGTATTGGCGGCGATGCGGGTGGCATCCACTTCGGCGTGCACTTCCACGTCGGCCACCGTAGCGACCGCACTTTTGCCGTTGGCACGGGCCAGGCGGGCGGCAATAAAGTTCATCTTGGGACTACCGATAAAACCTGCCACAAACTTGTTCACCGGGTGGTGGTAGAGCTGCAAAGGTGCGCCGCACTGGGCCACACTGCCGTCGCGCTGCACGGCTTCCCCAGCGTTGAGTAAGACGATCTTGTCGGCCAGGGTCATGGCTTCGACCTGGTCGTGGG
>NZ_JBDTEM010000450.1:0-11269 GCF_039922535.1 Rhodoferax sp.
GGTACAGCACCGTGCCATCGGGGGCGAAGTCGCGCATCAGACCGTGGTTGTTGCCGCGCTCGTTGACGTTGCGCTCTCGCTGCAGCTTGCCCTTTTGGTAGTAGCGGTCCAGGCCCATGAAGCGGCCGTTTTGCAGCTCTTGCTCGCGTGCCAGTTGGCCGCTGTCGCGGTCTTTGCAACGCATCAACCCGGTCTTGCCCGCCGTGGTGTTGCCATTGTTGGGGTTGACGGACTCGCCGTTGAGCTCGCAGTCCTGGATCGCGTGGGCCGCGCCGACACACAGCAGGGCGGCACAGAAGGCAGTGATGGATCGAAAGTACATGCGCTATTGAATATATAGCTGCTAGCGCAGGTGCTATCTGCGCCAGCGGCCTGTTTATACCTGGGTGTCGAAGCGGAAGCTGGAGGCGGTGACACCGCCCATCATGCCCTCCTCGTGGTACACGCAGGTGGCCGGGTCGTTGAAAGCCGCGCCTACGGCGACCATCAGCGGTATCAAATGCTCCTCGCGCGGATGCGCCAGGCGGGCCGAGGGTGCGGCGGCCCAGGCCAGCAGGCGGGCTTCGCGCTCGGCCGGGCTGGCGGCCACAGTGTCTTGCAGCCAGTCGTCAAAAGCCTTGGACGGCGCGCGGGCCGCCGGGCCGAACATGCGCAGATTGTGGTAGCTCAGGCCGCTGCCGACGATCAGCACGCCCTCGTCGCGCAGCGGGGCCAGGGCGCGGCCCAGCGCCAGGTGGATGGCCGGGTCGAGCCCGGTTTTCAGCGACAGCTGCAGCACCGGCACATTGGCTTCGGGGTACATCACCACCAGCGGCGCAAACGTGCCGTGGTCGAAGCCACGCTGCGCGTCCAGCCCGGCGGGCAGGCCGGCGGCGGTGATCAGCGCCACCACGCGCTGGGCCAGTTCCGGCGCGCCCGGCGCGGGGTAGACCACCTTGTAGGTATGGGGCGGGAAGCCGCCGTAGTCGTACAGCATGGGCGGCTGGGGGCTGGACATGGCGGTGAAGGCGTTTTCCTCCCAGTGCGCGGAGATGCACAGCACGGCTTTGGGAGTGACTCCGATCTGGCGCGGCATGTCGGCCAGCGATTCGGCCAGCACGCGCATCATGGGCCGCATCTCTTCCATGTACGGCCAGGGGCCGCCGCCGTGGGAGATGAAATAGGTGGGCAGGGTAGTGGTCATGGCGTGGGGCTGTGCAGTGGCGATACCGTATTACACCCGCTGTGTTTCCGGTGTGCAGTCGAGTGGGTATTTGCTATGCTAAAAATAGCTGCTTGCGCAGGTGGAATATGCGCTAGAGGCCTATTTTTCATATATTCCACGCGCCAGCACGTCCAAGCTCGGCAAACTGGGGAAGAAGCTGTACAGCGTGCCCTTGGTCTTCACAAACGGCTTGAATCCGCAGAGCTGCGGGTTGGGCCCGGTGGCGCTGGGGATGTCGAACACACCGCCGCTGCCTTCGTGGTTGCCGACGATCGGGTCTTTGGCACTGCTGGGGTTGGGCACGCCAAACGGGTTTTTATTGCCCCATTCGGCCAACAGGTGTTCGAACTGGTCTTCCAGGCTGGCGCAGAAGAACAGGCCGAGCAGGCCGCGCTCGTCGGGGCTGGTGTAGGGGATGCCGCGCCGTATCAGCGGGCGTTTGCGCACCGGTACCACGGGGTCCTCGCGCGGGTTCATGCGGCGGATGTGCGCGCCGAAGGGGCAGCCCTGGCCTTGAGGGTCGGCGCTGAAGTCGAAATCGTTCAGGCCGGCACGGGTGCTGGGCTTGGGGCCGGTAGGCGGTGTGGCTTGTGTGGGCGTGATGACCTGGCCGTCGTGCCAGCGGCCCAGCAGCTTGGCACGCACCGTCTCCTCCGGCAAGGCGCTGCTGGTTTGGCTTTGCACAAAGGTGTTGAACGCCTCTGTGTTCTGCTCCATTTTGCGAAAGGCCGAGAAGCTGCCATCGGCAAAAAACTGCCGAACTTCCGCGTCTTCGGATGCGATCAACCAGCGGTTGTAGCCATCGCTGTTGCCGTAGCCCAGCAGAAATTCGCCGGGGGGTAGCAGCTTTTGCCCTACCTTCAGTTCGGCGTGCCCAGGGGTGTGGCGGTGCACACCGTCGATCAAGGGGTTGGTGATGCCGTCCAGAAAGCCAAAGTGCTCGCGCCGGGATTTCTTGTTGTGCCCCAGGTGCGCACCGTCAAAGGGCTGGGCCCAACCCTCGGGGGCAAAGGCCGGGCCCGCCATGGTTCGCAGGGTGGTGGTGCACTGGTCCAGCACGGCGGGGTCATCGGCATGCAGTGTCAAAAAGAGGTGGGCCGCGCGGGCTTGGAAGGCGGGCTCCCACTCTGCGACGGCGCTGGGCCCGGTGTCGGCCAGGCGGTGCGAGGCGCGCGGGGCCGCGCCTTCGGCAAAGGCGGTGGCACGGCTTTGGAACAGGCGCTGGTAGTGCGTGGGCAGTCCCATCGCCTGCAGGCCGGCAAAGGTAAAGCCGATGCCGACGGGGCAGCGCTGGTGCTGCAGCAGGGCGTTGGCCTGGTTACGGGAGTTGTCGGCGTTGACCACCCAGCCTTGGTCCAGCAGGGTACGCAGAAACTGGCGTGCGGCACCGGCCTGGGTATCGGCGATGTGCAGTAGGAAATACCGGGTGTTGTGGGTGTCAAAGCCGTTGACCACCAGGTTCTGGAGGTGGGCCGGGTTGACTGGGGGGTGAGCGCTCATGGCATGCCCTTGGTGGCGCGTTGGATGTCGTCTACGGTGCGCATCGGGTAGGCGCTGTAGAAGTAGCCGCCCGCGGGGGCCTGGTTGTAGCGGCGGATGGTGTCCACAAATTCTTTGGGAAACTCGGCCACGGGCAGGGGCGGCGCGTTCTGGATGTGTTCCAGCAACTGGTCGAACAAGGGGCCGACGTGCAGCGCAAAGTGTTCAATGTAGGCATCAAAGTCGCCGTCGAACACGGTGTGCAGGGCCAGTTCGCTGTCGTTGTTTTGCAGGTTGAACCAGGCAAAGTGCACATGGCGCGACTGGTCCAGCCGCAGCTGGATGCGCGGCGCGCCATAGGCGATGATTTTTTTCACCATCTCGGCATGCTCGGACAGCGGGGTTTTGATGGGCATGACTACGTTGAGCGACTGCTGGATGAGTGCCTTGTCCACGGTGTACTGCAGCGGAAAGCTTTCGCAGTTAAAGCCCCAGCGCTTGGTCAGCACGCCGATGTCGGCGGTGCGGCTGTCCAGTACCCGGTCTAGGCCGGGCAACAGCAGTACCTGCTGCACGACGTGGGTGATGAGGGGCAGAGCGATGTGCTTACCCAGGCACTGGTGCAGGTAGCGGGTGGCGGGGTTGTTATCGGGCGGACCGCCGAAGATCAGCGGGTCGTCGGTGCTGGCATCTTTGCGAAAGCTGTGCAGCTGTTCGCTGGCATTTTGGCGGGTGGCTGCGCCAACGGCCAGGATAACGATGGCATTGGCCGGTATCCGCAGGCCTTCCACATCCCCAAACGGGTTGGCTTGCAAGACCTTGCGCGGCAGGAACGGTGCGGGAGGTTGCAGGCGCAGGGCTTCCAGCACCAGCGCTTGCAGCGCGGGGTCGCGTGGGTTGGCGGCACGCGCCTGGGCGGCGGCCTTGGCGGTGTCCATGAGGTCCAGGGTGAATAATTGGCTGAGCGCAATCGACACGCTGGCCTGCACGTTGCCCACGATGCCGGCAATCGAGCCGACCACGATGGCCGCCAGCTCGGTGCCGGAAAAGCCCCCGGCGGTTGCGGCCAGGCGTTGCAACACGGGTTGGAAGCCGGGCACAAAGGTTTGCAACTCTGCCAATTCACCGGCAATGGTTTTGGCTTCGTCGATGTCGGCGCGGCTGATGGGGTTTTGGTACTGGTCGATGAGCTGGGCCACCCGGATCAGCAGCGCGCCCATGCCGCCCGAGGTTTCCACCAGGGTGCCGGGCGAGGTCACAAAATGGCGGGCAAACATCTGGTAGCTCATACCGGCGTAGGCCAAGCGGGTGGTGCGCTCCAGCAGGGCGATATCCGACTGGGCAAAGCCAAACAAAAAGCCCACAAAGCGCAGCGCGGCCTGCTCGGCCAGCAGGGCCAGGTCAAAGTTGCGCGACTTCAGCGGCAGAGTAGAGGCCGCCTGGTAGGCCACCGCGGACAGCGTGCCGATGGTGGTCGCGTCGTAGTGGAAGGCCTGCATGGCCAGCTTGCGCTGGGCCAGGTGCTCGTCGCTGGCCGGACTGGGCTGGTCCTTGTCCAGCCCCAGCATGAAGGTGCCGCTGCCCAGCGCCAGGTAGGGGGCGTTGCTGAAAGCCGCGGTGTCGGTTAGCGCCTGTTCGATGTGCGCGCGCTGGGTCAGCAGGTAAACCGTTTGGTGGTACTCGGAGTTGCCGTCGTCGGTGGAGCGGAACTTGGTGTCGGCCCGGCTGGTAAAGGGCAGTACCTGGGGGTGGGACAGCAGCTCTTGGTACAGCTCGGTCCGCTGCGCGTTGTCGCACAGCATGCTGAAGAGCTGGTGGTTGTGGCTGGCACCGTTGGGGGCCGCCTTTAAGGCGGTCAGGTGGGGGGTGGTCATGGTCGCTCCATCGGATGGACCAGCATGCCCCCAGGGTTTAAGCGGGTGTTGGCAGGCTGCTGGCGTGTTGTAGAAACTGCAGCAGAGCGTTGGCGGCCTGCACGTCGCGAGTGTAGTAACCCTCTGTTACATCGTCATACTCTATTTTGAGGATGCGCAGGGCATCGGCATCGCGGCCTTGGGTAGACCACAGGCGGGCCAAGCTGGTAGCACTGCGCAAGGCGGCGGCGGTATGCCGGTGGGCGTGGGCAAATTCCAGCGCGCCCAGCAGCCATTGCTGGGCTTCCAACTGGCGGTCCACGCCCTGTTGGCGGCTGGATTGCAGGATGAGCTCGCCGGTGAGGCGGCGTACCTCGGCCTCGTGGTAGTGCTCTTTGTAGTGACACACCAGGTCAAAGGCTTCGGCCAGCAGGGCCAAACCTTCGTCGGGCCGTCCGGCCAGGGCCAGACCTTCGGCTTGCATGGCCAGGTAGAGCGGGCGGGTGACGATGGCCCCGGTAGCGATCCACTGGGTATAGGCGTGGCGCATTTCCAGCACGCCGGTTTCCGGGTCGCCCAACTCGGCGACCAGGCGACCGTGCAGCAGTTGGGCGTACGACAGCCACACCGCAAAGCCGCCTTCGCTACAAATATCGCGGGAGCGCTTGGCGCAGTGCAAGGCCTGGGTGGTTTCGCCACGAAACCAACGGACCGAGGCGCAAAACGCATGGGCTTCGGCCATGCTGAATTTATGGTCCAGTTGCTCGGCCATGGCCACCACCTTCTGCGCCCGCTCCAGGGCCTGGTCGGCTTTGCCTACCTCCCACAGAGCCCAGGACGAATAGCACAGGCACATCACGCCGGGGTCTTGCACCATGCGGGGATGGTGCTGCAACTGGCCATAGGCGGCCAGGCAGCTGTCCATTTGCGCGATGGCGACCGTAAATTCACCTTGGTGGAACAGGATGTTGCTCACCGCCCATTGCAGCTGGATCTTGCGCATAGGGTCGGTCGAATCGGCCACCACCGCGGCGGCCTGCTGCGCAATGGTGTGGGCGCGACCAAAGTCGGCGCGCATGAAGTGGTAGCCCTCTAGTCCGAGCAGGGTTTTCATTTGGGCTGCCTCGTCGCCCGCACGCTGGCAGAGTTCAGCGGCGCGCTCGTAGGCCAAGCCTACTAAGTCTGCACCGTAACCGTGGGTCGTGATGAGCTGCCCGGCCAGCATGAGTTGCATGCGCAGTTCGGTCCGGTCGCGCTCGGACACCGGCGGTAGCCGCGCCAGCAGGCCCAGGCCGCTGCGCAGGTGGTTGATAGCCTCGACGTGGGCCGATCGGCTGGCCGCACGGCGGGCGGCGCGTTCCCAGTATTCCAGCGCCTGGGCATCGTTGCCCGACTGGGCAAAGTGGTGGGCCAGCAGCTCGGGCTGGGTTTGCGCCATGTCGGGAAATTGCTCGCGCACGACGTTGGCAATGGTGCGGTGTAGGCGTTTGCGGTCGCGCTCCCACATGGACTCATAGGCCGCGTCGCGCACCAGTGCGTGTTTGAAGACATAGCGCGGGCTGGCGGCATCGCCTTTTTCCACCACCAGCCCGGAGCGCACCAGCGCTGCCAACTGGGCGGGCAGGTGGTTGGTGCCGATCGGCGAGGTTTCGTGGACCAGCACCGCTTGCAGTAGCGGCAAGGAGAATTCGCGCCCTATGGTGGCCCCTACCTGTGCGACCTGCTTGGCGGTGGCCAGCCGGTCCAGCCGGGCCATCAGCAGGTCCTGGATGGTGGTAGGCACGGTGAATCGGGCGGCCAGGGTGGCATCCATGCTGTCGGGCTCAACGCCCAGGTCTATCAGCATGCGGGTGGATTCTTCGATGAACAGCGGCACGCCATCGGCCTTGTCGGCCAGCAGTTGCACCATCTCGCCCGGCACGGCGCAGGGGCCGCAGGCGGTCAAAATCATCGCCCGTGTGGCGGCAGCCGACAGGCCTTTGAGTGGCACTTCATGCACCGCAAAGCCCGGGTCGTGCGGTGGAGCCAACTCAGAGCGCAGGGTCAGCAAAATCAACAGGGCCGCATGGGCTCCTTCGGCGATGACACGGTGCACGCATTCGCGGGTGGAGGGGTCGATCCACTGCAGGTCCTCCACCAGCAGGCACACCGGGCCGTTGCGGGTTTCATGGACCAGCCAGGCCACCAGGATGTCCAGCGTACGCTGGCGCTGTTTTTCGGCCGAGAACTGCACCGGCGGCAGGTGGCCGTCGGTGGCAACGGACAGCAGGTTGGCTACCAGCGCCAAGTCACCTTCCTGCGAGCTGTGGGGCATACGGGCCTGGATGCGGGCGAGTTTGGTCTCGGTGCTGTCGTCGCCGTGCAGGCGCAGTCGGCGGTGCAGCAGGTAGATCAGCGGATGGAAGGCGCTCTGGGTGTGCTCCGGGGTACAACGGCATTCGACGGTGCGGTGGCCGCGCGCGTGCAATGCCCGGCGGAATTCACTGGTCAGCCGCGACTTGCCCATGCCTGCTTCACCCGACACCAGGACGGCCCGCAAGCCGCTGGTTTGTACGCCCGACCAGTGCGATTCGATCAGTTGCAGCTCGGCATCGCGCCCCACAAACGGGGTGCGCTGGGGGGCGGCTTCGGCCCGCAGCATGGCGTGGTCGCGTACTTCGCCCAGCACCTGGTAGGCATTGGTGGCCAGCGGGAAGCCTTTGAGCTGCGGCAAGTCGGTGAGCCGCTCGAACACAAATTTGTCTTTGACGATTTGCCGCGTCGAGTCGCTGGCCACCAGCGTGCCAGGGCGGGCGATGGACTGCAGCCGCGCTGCCAGGTGCAGCGACACGCCAATCGGCTGGCCTGCCTTGACCACCACGTGCCCGGTGACCACGCCTACGCGCACCTGCACGCCCAACTGGGCTACCGCCTGCAAAATCTCCAGCCCGGCCCGCAGTGCCCTGGCGACGGAATCCTCGTAGGCCAGTGGCACGCCGAAGTAGCACATGATGCTGTCGTCGCCCTGCGGATCGTCGGACACACCGCCCCAGCGCGCCACGATGCCTGCGCAGGCGGCGTGGTAGCTGTCGAGCATGTCGCTGTAGCGTTCGGCCCCCCAGGCTCCCAGTAGCTGGGTGGAATCCACCAGGTCACAGAACATGGAGGTGACCTGGCGCAGGTTGTCGTCCAGCCCAGGCCGGTCGGTACGGGGTCGCAGCACCAGTGTGCCGTCCCCGTACAGCGCCGCCGCCCAGGGGGACGCAGTGCCACCGGTATGGGTCGCCCGGCGTATGCCGTCCAGCCGGGCTACGCGTACCGCCTCATGCAGCGGCAGGCCCTGGGCCAGTCCCTGGTAGAAAGGGAGCATGAAGTCCTGCGGGTCGGGCGCGCCACCATCGCTCTCGTGGACCAGCACGGGTGCGCCCCGGCGGCAGGCCGCATGCAGCCAGGCGGAGCTGGCGAGCACGGAAGCTGCCTGGTCAAACACCAGCAGCTGGCTGGCTTTGGACTGCTGGGCG
This sequence comes from Rhodoferax sp., assembly GCF_039922535.1. GTDB lineage: Bacteria > Pseudomonadota > Gammaproteobacteria > Burkholderiales > Burkholderiaceae_C > Rhodoferax_B. The sequence goes on from NZ_JBDTEM010000450.1 coordinate 8,037, forward strand.
ATGTCGGCCCAGGTCGCTGCGATGGAGTCTTGCGAGGGGGGCTGACTGGATTCCACCGTCACAGTGCAGTGCACCACATCGTGGTCGTCGGCCAGCCGCAGCAGGGTGGTGCGGTCCAGCGAATGGGCGTGCTCGGCGGTGATGCTGGTCAGGGCCAGGCCTTCGGTGCGCTGGATGCTGCTGGCCAGCGCTGCGCAGTAGACACTGCTTGCACGGTGGGCGGGTGTGCTGCCCAGGCTCAGTAGCAGTACGCGCAAGGTTTCGCGGTGGGCTGGTGCCCGCGCCGTGGGCACCAGCGAGGCATCGGACAGAATCTGCCGGGTGGTCTGGAACTTTTCGCCCAGGTAGTGAATGCCGTCAAAAGCCATTTCCCAAGGGATGCCGAGCAGGTTAGGGTCCAGTTGCAGGCACAGCGGGCGTGGTGGGCTGTGGGCTAAAAACTGGCGAATTTTCTCGGGAAAAAAGAGGGCACTGAGGCGTGCGCCCAGCACATTCAGGCTGTCTGCAGGCGGCATCTTCAGGGATTGCAAGCATCCCTCGGGCAACACTTTGCGGGCGATGTGGCCGATGGCGCGCCCGTCACTCAATGCCATGGACAAGACCGTGTCTTCCAGCAGGACGGTCAGGGTCAGCGCAGGCGTGTCGGGGGTATGCACAGGCAGGTCCGGCGAACGTTATGCCGTGGTGAACGGCGTGGTTCCGGCCTGCGCGGGCAGCCGCAGCACCACATCAGATGTTGGATAGGCCACGCAGGGCAGGATGTAGCCTTGGATTTTTTCTTCGGCACTCAGGCCCGGCCAAGCGATGCGGTAGGCCACTTGGCCGCTGACCAGCAGGCAGATGCAGGTGCGGCAGGTGCCGTTGCGGCACGAACTGGCCAGCAGTAGCCCCGCCTGTTCAGCCGCCACCAGCAAAGGCAGATCCGGCGGGGCATCAAACTGCGCCTCTTCCGGGGCGATCTGGGCTTTATGGGCTGTACAACAGGCGGTTTCGTATCGCATAGGTAAAGCCGAGTTTAGTCGGAGGCTCCGGGGGTGCCAATACCGTGGCGTTTTGCGGCGACAATCCCCGTCCCCCAAAATATTTTCGCGCTCAAGCCTATCTTTTCCATGACCAGTTCTTTTACCGTTGATGTCCGCCCCGCTGTCTTGAAAGAGGCCCAGGCGATTGCCGACCTGCACGTCAGTGCCACCGCTTCCGCTTACCAGGGCCTGGTGCCGGACGAGCACCTCAACACCATGCCTGCCCCCAAGCGTCTGGGCATGTGGCGCGATGCCATCGAATACGGCGACCCCCAGGTACAGGTGGCTTTGGATGGCAATAAGCTCGTTGGTTTTGTCGGCTTTGACCGCTCGCGCGACAAAGGCACCAAGAACACTGTGGGCGAGATCTGGTCCATCTACGTGGCTGAAAGCCACTGGGACAAAGGTGTCGGCCTGGCCCTGTGGGATGCGGCCCGCGAAGCATTGGTGGAAGAAGGCTGCACCACTGTCACCGTGTGGATTCCGCTGCGCAACGAGCGCGCGCTGCGCTTTTTTGACCTGGCCGGCTTCAAGCGCGAACTCAACACCGCTAAGACTGTGCCGATGGGCGACATCAAGATTGAAGAGATTCGCTTGAAACGTGCGCTGGATTGATTTGCTATATTTTAAATAGCTTCTGCCGCAGGTTCTGCCTGCGCTGGAGGCCTATTTTTTATAAATTTCCAGCCCCAGCTCACCACCTGGCGGGTAGGGGCTGCACCAGGATGATCTGGCGTTTCTCGATGTGTACGTAGCCGCCGTTTTCCAGGTCTTTTAGGATCCGGCTGACCATTTCACGGCTGCAGCCGGTGCGGCTGGCGATTTCTTGGTGGGTAATGCGTTCGGTGATGCGCTGGGTGCCATCGGGCTGGGGCGTGGCCAGGTTCTGCAGGCACTGGCTGAGGCGTCCGTACACGTCCACAAAGGCCAGGTTGCGGGCGCTGTTGGTGGCCATGCGGGCGCGGCGTATCACTTTGGACAGCAGGTCCAGCGCAAACTCGGGGTGTAGGCCAATAAAAGCCAATAGCGTGGTGCGCGTCAGCAGGGTGCAGACGGTGGGTTCCAGGGTCACCACGTTGGCCGAACGCGGTCCGCCGTCCAGTGACATTTCGCCAAAATAATCGCCCGGGCCGATCACCCCAAAGGTGATTTCCTTGTCGAAGTCGTCGGTGCAGTACACCTTGACCCGGCCTTCCACCACCACAAACAGCGTATCGCCAGGGTCCGACTCGTGGATCAGCACCGTGCCCTTGCGGTAGCGCCGTGATTCACCCAAAGGCACCAGTTCACGCAGCAATTGGGACTGCACGGGGTCGTTGCAAAAAGCGTGGGTAAGAGCGTTGATGGGAGGCTGCATGGCTTAGAGTGGGCGCACGTCGCGCGCACGCAGTCTATGCCATTCTGGAACCCGTCTTTACCTATTCGACAAAATCAGGGGCCAGATTAATGCTGTACAGCGGCCAGATGCCGGGCCATGGGCGGCAGGATGGACACCGTTTCCACCAACTGGCGGATGGTGTCGCAGCGGGTTTTGATGCGGATACTGCGCAACTGGCTGCGCACGGTAGAAATTTGTACGCCGTGGTGGGTGGCGATCTCGGTGGGCCGCATACCGCTGCATACCGAGGCCAGCACATTGCTTTCGGCGCTGGTTAGGCCGCGCTCGCGGGCAAATAGCGCCATCGTCGAGCTGTCGCACAGCTGCTGTTTGGCAAACACCAATAAAGCATAAGGTGCTGCACCGGGGGCGTTCAGTGGCACCAGGGCCACGCTGGTGGCGCTGTCTTCTCCGCCCAGGCTGATCAGCGCGCGCACCCCAGTTTGGGCACGCAGCATCGCGTGCTCCAGTTGCGGAGTGTCGGTGCGCAGCTGTGTGCTGAGCCGCCCGTCGGCCATGCACAGGCCGCTGCGCAGGCTGCCGGGGCCGCTCAGTGCGTCGTGCGCCAAGCGGTTGGCAAAGCGGATCTGGCGGGTGGCCATGTGCACCAGCGCCAGACCGTAGTCCATTTGCTCCAGCACACATTGCATCAGAACCAAGGTGTCAGACGGCTCGGGTTCATTGATGTAATTGATGGGATCGGCGGCGAAAGAGGGTGAAGCGATATTCAGCATGGCGGATTCCCAAGGGTGCCTGCTGGTCCTGCGACATGCAGGCTGGAACAAGGAGATACAAAAAATACTCAATTTGCAGCAAGGCTTACATGAAGCATA
>NZ_JBDTEM010000451.1:0-8759 GCF_039922535.1 Rhodoferax sp.
CGATACCGGTCGCGCCAGTATCCTGGGCCAGCGTCAGCGTCTGGCCCGCTTGCAGGTCCAGTTGTTGAAGACCGTAGTTCACGTACAGGCCATCGGCTGCCCCGCCGGTGCTCAGTCGGAAGTCGTAAATGCCAGTGGCGACTGTGGGGTTCCCCGATCCCTGCTGGATGTTCTTCTGGGTCGCATTCGTGATGACAGTGCCGTTCTGGTCGGTCAGGACCAGTGCACCGGCGGTGCCCGTCACCGCGCCTGCACTGACCAGTTTCATGCCCACGTTCGCATCATCCTGCATCAGCAGGTTGTTCGTGCCGGGCGTACCTGGGGCGGGAACGACAAACGTCCCGGGCAGATTGATGCGTACCGTACCGGCATGGCTGACGTCCAGCGTGCCAGTGGTGATATTGTTGGTTGCCACCGCTTGACTCAGATCCGTGGTAGCGAACTGCACCGCGCCGCCATTGATGTTCAGGCCGCCAATCGTCTGCGTGCCAGCGCCTACCGTGGTCACATTGCCTGCGTTCAGTTCCAGCTTGGCGGCTGTCAGGGTCGTGGTGTTATTGCCCGACAGGGCGAAGCTGTTGTTGGTCAGCTTGACCGTACCGGTGAAGGCGCTGCCCGCGCTGGCGGCGAAGGAGAACGCCTGGTTGGCGTTGGACGCGTTCAGCGTACCGGCGCCGGTCAAGGCGTTGTCGAAGCTGAAGGCGCCTGCCGCCTGCAGATTGACGTTGCCGCCGGCGGCGATATCGACGCTGCCGGTGCCCAAGGTTGGGCTGCTGGTCGTGGCCGTGTTCGCCACCCCCAGGTTGCCGGTTCCGGTCACCTTCCACCCGCCGGTATAGCTGCCGTTGGCGCCGGTGACGGTGGCCAGCGCACCGCTGACCTGGGTCGCGCCCGTGCCCGCCAGCGTGTTGCCGAAGGTGCCGGCGGTTGCGAATGCCAGGTCCAGGCCGACCGTGCCGGCCGCAAGGTTGTCGGTCACCGTGCCCGAACCTGCGGCACTGGCATGGGTGAGTTTGAGCAGGCCGGCCGTCACCGTGCTCCCGCCTGTGTATGTATTGGCAGCCGAGAGCGTCAGCACGCCGGTGCCATCCTTGGCCAGGCTTGCGGGTCCGCTGACGAGTCCCGTGATAGTCGTATTGCCTGCGCCGCCGACGGTCAGCGGGTTGGCGTTGCTGGCGGTGTCAAGGGCACCGCCGAGGGTCAGGGTGCCCGCGTCGGAGTTGATGCGGGTGGCGCCGCCCAGGGTGATGGGGCCGGCCCAGCTGTTGTTGCCGCTGATATTGCGCAGCGCCCCGGTGCCGCCCACGCCGGTGCCGTTCAAGGTGAGCGCCTCGGCACCCACCGCGATGTTGTTCTGCAGCTGCAAGGCGGTGCCGGCTGCCACGGAGGTGCCGCCTAAGGTCGAGCCCAGCGCGCTGCTGTTCTGGATGTTGAGAACACCGGCGCTCAACGTGGTGACGCCATCAAACGTGTTGGTGCCGGTGAGGGTCAGGGCACCTGCGCCGTCCTTGGTGATGCCGCCGGTGCCGCTGATGCTGCCGCCGAGAATCTGGCTCGTGCTGGAGCTGTACTGCAGCGTGCCATTGTTGGCGATGTCGCCAAGGTAATTGCCGGAGCCCAGGCTGCCTGCGGTGGAGACTTGCAGGTTGCCATCCTGGATGGTGGTGCTGCCGGTGTAGGTGTTGGTGCCTTTCACCACCACCTGGCCCCTGGTCTGCAGCGACACCGCGCCACCGGCGGCGTTGTCGGCGATCACGGAATTCGCCGTGAGGGTGGCCGCGGCATTCACGTTCGCCAGAATCAGCTTGGATGCCGCCGCCGTACTGCCGGCGGTGATCGCGCCCTGGTTGACGGCGTTGCCGAGGGTTAGCGATTGGCCGCTGCCGCCGATGGCGACGGCGCCGAGGGTGCCAGTACCGGCGCCGGTGCCGTCGATCGTCAGCCTGACGCCAGCGTTGATCGCCACCGTCGTCGCGAAGGTGGGCGCCACCATCAGCAGCGAATTGATGGTGGTGTTTGCGGTGTAGATGGCGGCGGTTGCGATCGCAGTGCCGTCATCAATCCGCAGGTCCCCAACGGGGTTGGTATACGTGGCCGCTGGACCAAGGGTGTAGCTGTTGGTGGTCAGGCCGTTGTAAGTGCCAATCCACGGCACCACATAGGTGGTCCCGGAGCCATCACTCGCCGTCGAAGCCCAGCCGCTGCCGTTCCACAGGGAGCCGCCCAGCTTGGTGAAGCCGGGGATGGCCAAGGTCGTGGTGGTGATGAAATTGGCGTTGCCGGCCGTGGCGATGCCGCCGCCGACCGTCGTGCTGCCGCCGATGAAATTGAAGGCTGAGCCAAGCGGATTGGCGATGGCACCGACGTTAAGGTTGATGCTGGTGGCGCCGTTCTGGGTCAATTGCAGGGCGCCGCCGCTGCCGTTCAGACCATTGAAGCTCTGCGTATCGGCCTCGCCCGCGCCGCCCTTGAGCTCCAGCGTGCCGCCGTTGAGCGACAGCGGCTGGGCGGTGGTAATGATGTTGTTGGTACCACCCAGGCTGAAGTCCAGCAACAGCGTGCCGCCGTTCACGGTGGTGGACCCGGCGTAGGTGTTGCTGTTGCTCAGGCTGAGTGTGCCGGACCCGTCCTTCAGCAGGCTGCCCGAGCCGCTGACGGCACCGCTGAGCAGCTGTGTGGCGCTGGAGCTGTATTGCAGCGTGCCGTTATTGACGATGCTGCCCGCGTAGGCGCCGTTACCCAGGCTGCCGGCCCCGGCAATGCGCAGCGTGCCGGGGCCAATGGTGGTATCGCCGAGGTAGCTGTTCGTGCTGATCAGGGTGAGCTTGCCGCTGCCGTTCTTCAGCAGGCTGCCGCTGCCGCTGATGGCGCCGACCAGCAGCTGATCGGCGCTGGAACTGTATTGGAGCGCGCCGTTGTTGGTGATCTTGCCGATGTAAAGGCCGCCGCCCAGGGTACCGGCGCCGGCGACCTGCAGGATGCCGGTGGCTATGGTCGTGTCGCCGGTGTAGGTGTTGGCGCCGGTTAGAACGACGGTTCCCGTGCCATCCTTGACCAAACTGCCAACGCCGCTGATCGCACCGGTGAAGGTCTGGTTGACACTGGAGCTGTATTGCAAGCTGCCGTCATTGGCAATGGCGCCCGCATAGGTGCCGCTGCCCAGACTCCCTGTGCCGGCAATTTGCAAGAGGCCTGCGCCGATAGAGGTGTTACCGGTGAAGGTGTTGCTGCCCCTCAGGACCACCTTCCCCCTGGTGGCCAGGTCGACCTTGCCGCCCAAGCCGTTGTCGGCGATTTTGGCGTTCACCGCGAGGGTGGAGGTCGGGCTCAGGTTGGTCAGCGCCAGGGTGGAGGCCGTCGCCGTGGTGCCAGCGGTGATCGTGCCCTGGTTGACCACATTGCCCAGGGTCAGCGACTGGGCGGGGGCGCTGATGGCCACAGCCCCGGTGGCGCCGTCGCTATTGCCAACGGTGAGCGTGACGCCGGGGTTGATCGCCACCGTGGTCGAGTAGGTGGGCGCGACCATCAGCAGCGACTTCACTGCGGTATTGGCGCTGTAGGTGGCGGCGATGCCGTTGGTGCCGCCATCCCTGATCCGCAGGTTGCCGACCGGGTCGAGGGTGCTCGGGGCGGGGTTGGCCGTATTGCCGTCGGTGACCAGCTCCGTAAAGGCGCCCAGGTACTCCACCACATAGGTGGTGCCTGAGCCGTTGGTTGCCGTGGAGGCCCAATTGCTGCCATTCCACAGGCTTGCTCCCAGCAGATCCAAGCCGTTGTTGGCACCCGCGGCCGTGGTCGTGGTGAAGCTGGCGACACCGGGAACGGCGAGGCCAGCGGCCACCGTCGTATCCGCACCGACGAAGTTGTAGCTTCCTCCCATCGCGATGGCACCGAGATTCGCCTGCAGGCTGGTGGCGCCGTTCCTCGTCAGCTTCACGGTGCCGCCGGTGCCGCTCAGGCCGGCGAAGGTTTGCGTGTTGGCTTCGCCCGCGCCGCCCTTGAGCTCCAGAGTGCCGCCGCCCAGGGTCAGAGCGGAAGCGCTATTGATGATGTTGCTGGTGCCGCCCGCGGCGAAATCCAACAGCAGGGTGCCATCATTAACCGCCGTCGCGCCGGTGTAGGTGTTGGTATTGGTCAGGGTGAGCGTGCCGGCACCATCGTTGGCCAGCGAGCCCGTGCCACTGATGATGCCGCTGATCAGCGTGTCGCCCGCGCCGCCCACAGTCAGCAGAAGGCCGTTGGTGGCCACCGTGCCGGTGAGCGCCAGCGTGCTGCCGGTGTCGGCGTTGATGCGAGCGTCGAAGGTGCCCAGGGTGATAGCGCCGGCCCAGGTATTGGCACCCGACAGGCTGCGCAGTGCACCGTCATTGGCCACACCGTTGCCGCTCAGGGTCAAGGCCTCGCCGGTGACCGTGAGGCCGCCCTGGAGTTGCAGGGCCGCGCCGCCAGACACCGTGGTGCCGACGGCGGTCGTGCCCAGGGCCCCGGCGTTCTGGATATTGAGCGCGCCTTGGCTCACCGTGGTGGCGCCCGTGTAAGTGTTGGCGCCGGTCAGGGTAAAGGTGCCGGAGCGGGTTTTAGCCAAGCCGCCCGTGCCGGAAATGACGCCGGCAAAGGTGGAGTCACCGCTGCCATCGGTCCCGCCGTTGCCATTGGCCACCGTGAGTGTGCCGGTACCCAACGCGACTGAGGCGGCCGTGTTGGTCGAAGCCAGCGAGCCGATGGTTTGGCTCCTATTGTTCAAGTTGAACACCGGCGTGCCGGCCGCGTTCATTTGCAATTCCACACTGTCTCTGATCTGGTTCGCCAGCTGCATTCGCAACGTGTCGGTGCCGATGCCGTCGCCGATGAGCAGATCCACAGTGCCCGCCACCCTGTCGCCGGGAATAACAACGACATTGACATTCCTACCCACGTCGACGATCCCCCCATTGATCGTGGTTCTTCCGGTGTAGGTATTCGCGTTAGCACCGCCGGCAAACGAGCTGCCGCCCACGCCATCAAAGGTGATACCGCCCGTGCCGGAAATGGTGCTGTTGATGATTGCACCGACTGTCCCCGCCGCGCCAATGGCGGCGGAACCCACGGTCAGGTTAAAGCTACCGAGGTTGAGGTTGCCGGAGCCGCTGACGCCGAGAGTTATTTTGCCTGCGTCGACATTGATCCGCGCGTCGCTGCCCAAAGTGATTGCACCTGCACCACCAATCGAACTGAGGCCCGAAACATTCCGTATCGCACCGCCATTGCTGACTCCGGTACCGTTGATGGTGATCGACCTATTGGAGGAAGCAAGGTTGGCGGTAACCGTCTCCAAAGCCGCACCGGCCATGACGGTGGTGGTAGCGCCGACCGCTGCAGCACCCCAACCGCCATTGGATGTGATCCGAAGCGCGCCTTGATTCACGAGAACCGACCCCGTGTAAGTGTTATTGCCGGCCAAGTTCAGCATCCCGGTGCCGGTCTTGGTCAAGCCGCCCGCTCCGCTTATGGCACCGCCGATGGTGATGCCCCCCGCAGCGTTGGTCGTGATCGTGTGGTTTCCGGCGGACAGCACCGTGAGCATGTTGATCGTCTGCAGATTGCTGCTGTTATTGGTCACCCCACCGTTGAGGGTGATCGCGGTGCCGCTGAGCGTGAACGCGCCGGCCCCGGCATTGAACGTGAGGCTGTTGAACGCGGTATTTGCGACGAAATTGTTGGTGGGCGTTAAGCGAAGCCCCCCCCCGAATTGCAGATCATCGCCGGCGACAGGAGCTGCTGCGTCCCAGTTGAGCAGGTTGGTCCAATTATTGTCAGCGCCGCCACCATCCCATATCCTTGTCGCGGCCTGCGCCTGCCCGCAGCAGGCCAGCGCCATCAGCGTTGCCAGCAAGGCCGGGCCGCGGCCGACCTTTTCGCGGGCCTTCTTGCCGCTGGACTTTGCCAGTTCGGAGACCACCACCCACGCCTGTTGGGCCCTGCTCCAAACGATCTTGTACAAGTCATTCATTTGCTGTCTCCCTTTGGCCCTGACCCCTGGCCGCAAAGTGTGTGTAGCGCTTGGACTTTTTACAATTACTATACACAAACCTCCTGCTTTAGGCTCCTAGTTTCATAGCAATGAAAACGGATGGCCTAGGCAGCCATAGCGTTCGCGCCCCAGGGTCTGGCAGATGCTCGGCGCATCCCAGCCGCGGTACGCTGAATGCACAGCATTTACTACATTATTAATAGCGGCTCGCGCAGGTACCACCTGCGTAAAAGGCCTTTTTTATTTAAATTTCTTAAAGCATGGGCCGTAGCTCCCGCGCGGCCTCCAGCAGCAGCGGCAGCAGGTCGCGGCGCAGGGTCTGCTGCTCCAGGCGCTGCGGTGTGGTCACCACGTTCAGTGCGGCCACGGTTTTGCCCTGTAGGTTGCGCAGCGGCACCGCCAGGGCGTGCACGCCGAGTTCGTGCTCTTCGCTGGCGACGCAGAAGTCGTCAACCCGCACCTGGGCGATGGCAGCGCGGAAGGCTTGGGGGTCGGTGCAGGTATGGGCCGTCAGGCGCGGCAGACTGCGGTTTTTCATCCAGGCGTTGAAGACCAGCTTGGTTTCGTTGGCCAGCAACACCCTGCCGGTGGAGGTAGCGTGGGCGGGTAGCCGTGCACCCAGATGCAGGCCGTACGCCAGCACACGCAACGGGCCGCCGCTGCGGTCGTTGCCACTGCGGGCCACGATGACCACCTCGTCGCCGTCGCGCACCACCGCCGAAACCGACTCCAGCGTCTGCGCCGCCAGCCGGTTCAAGGTGGGCTGCAGCACGCGTGGCAACTGGGCCGATGCCAGGTAGCTGCCCGAGAAGCGCAGCACCTTGGCCGCCAGCCAGAAGTAACTGCCGTCGGTGTCCAGGTAGCCCAGATGCGCCAGCGTCAGCAGGTGGCGGCGGGCCGCGGCACGGGTCAGCCCGGCGCGCTGGGCGGCCAGGGTGGCGTTGAGACGCTGGCGTTCGGTGTCAAAGCTTTCAAGCACGGCCATGCCTTTGGCCATGCCTTCGATCAAATCGGCTTTCTGAATCTCCATGGCCACCTCATTTTGCGCGGTGATCGCACAACTAGGCCGATGATCGCACAAAGACCGGTTTCGCCTCTGGCAAATATGCGGGTCAAAACCTAAGCTTGCAGCACTATTTCAGGAGACATTCCATGCGTACCCAGGTTGCCATCATTGGAGCCGGCCCTTCCGGCTTGCTGCTCGGCCAGTTGCTGCACAAAGCCGGCATAGACAACATCATCATCGAGCGGCAAAGCCCCGATTACGTGCTGGGCCGCATCCGCGCTGGCATTCTGGAGCAGACCACGGTGGACATGCTGCACGAGGCGGGCATGGGCGAGCGGGTGCAGGCCGAGGGCGTGGTGCACCACAGCATTGAACTGGTGTTCTCGGGTGTGCGCCATGCCATCGACGTGCAGGGCCTGACCGGCGGCAAGGTGGTGACAGCCTACGGCCAGACCGAGGTGACGCGCGACCTGATGGATGCCCGCAGCGCGGCGGGCCTGACCACCGTCTACCAGGCCGCCCAGGTCAGCGTGCACGACTTCGACAGCAGCACACCACGCGTGCGCTACCAAAAGGACGGGCAAAACTTCGAGCTGGAATGCGACTTCATCGCTGGCTGCGACGGCTTCCACGGTGTCTGCCGTGCCAGCGTGCCCGAGGGCGCGATCACCGAATACGAGAAGGTGTATCCGTTCGGCTGGCTGGGTGTTCTGGCCGATGTGCCGCCGGTGTCGCCGCATTCCATCGTCTACGGCAACAGCGAGCGCGGGTTTTCGCTGTGCTCCATGCGCAGCCTGACGCGCAGCCGCTACTACGTGCAGTGCCCGATGGACGACAAGGTAGAGGCCTGGAGCGACCAGCGCTTCTGGGACGAGCTGCGCAGCCGCCTCGACCCCGAACTGGCCGAGCGCATCGTCACCGGCCCCACGCTGGAGAAAAGCATTGCCCCGCTGCGCAGCTTTGTGGCCGAGCCGATGCGCTTTGGCCGCATGTTTCTGGCCGGGGATGCCGCCCACATCGTGCCGCCCACCGGGGCGAAGGGCTTGAACCTGGCGGCCAGCGATGTGAAATATTTGTCCAGCGCCTTCATCGAGTTCTATGCCGAGAAAAGTGCTGCCGGCATCGACACCTATTCGCAGCGCGCGTTGGCCCGCATCTGGAAGGCCGAACGCTTCTCTTGGTGGCTGACCTCGCTGATGCACAAGTTTCCCGACACCGGGGCCTTTGGTCAGCGCATGCAAGAGGCCGAGCTGGAGTACCTAGTGCACTCTGCGGCAGCATCCACCGTATTGGCAGAAAACTATGTGGGGCTGCCACTCTATACAGGGCGGTAAAAGAATGTAAGCGACCGTATACACCCAAGCGTACGGGGACAAAATTCGATCTCGGTACACACTGGAGTGGCGGGATGAAAAAAAAAGGGAAGATTCACCACTGGAATACCTCGCGCGGTATGGGGTTCATCCGCAGCCCGAAAACCGGCTACGACATTTTTTTCCATATCAAGGACTACCGTGGCTCAAGCTTGCCGCGGGAAGGTGAAACCGTATGGTTTGATGAAGTCACCACCCGCCATACACGGCCCCGCGCCATCGAGGTCAGCACCGCCAGCGGCAACGCCGATGTGCATTCCCAACGGCCCCGCCGCTACATCGGCCGCCAATCGGGTACTCGTTCGTTTGTGCTGCTGCTGTTCTTGTGGGTGGTGCTCGGGGTGTGGGGGGTGTGGGACACCCGCCTTTC
>NZ_JBDTEM010000452.1:0-41546 GCF_039922535.1 Rhodoferax sp.
TCGATCGAGATCGACATCAACCCCAGCGACGTGCGCACCGACACCTTCCGCGCCAGCGGCGCAGGCGGCCAGCACATCAACAAGACCGACTCCGCCGTGCGCCTGACCCACTTGCCCACCGGCATCGTGGTGCAGTGCCAGGACGGCCGTAGCCAGCACAGCAACCGCGACGTGGCCTGGAAACGCCTGCGCAGCCGCCTTTACGACTTCGAGCTGCGCAAACAACAAGAAGCCCAGCAAAAGCTGGAAGACACCAAAACCGACGTGGGCTGGGGCCACCAGATCCGCAGCTACGTGCTGGACAACAGCCGTATTAAGGACTTGCGTACCAACGTCGAAGTCTCGGCAACGCAGAAGGTGCTGGATGGAGATTTGGACATCTTCATCGAAGCATCATTGAAGCAAGGCGTGTAATGCAAGCTCTTCTCTCGCAGCCCACCAAAGCCATCCTCTTCGACATGGACGGCACCATGATCGACTCCATGCCGCACCACACTTCCACCTGGCTGGACTTTGCCCAGAAGCACGGTGTCAGCATGGACATCGACGAGCTGATGCGCCGCACCACGGGCCGTACCGGCCTGGAATGCGTACGCCTGATCCTCGACCAACCCGATATGGACGAAGCCCACGCCTGGGCGTTGGTGCACGAGAAAGAGCAGCTGTACCGCGACATCTTTGGGCCGATCTTCCAAGAGGTCAAAGGCTTCACCGCCTTCTATGCCGCCACCCGGGCACGGGGCCTGAAAGTGGCCGTGGGCACGGCGGGCGATATCCACAATGTGGAATTCGCGCTAGGCCATTTGCAGATGAACCCGCCGCCCGATGCGATTGCACGCGGCGACGAGGGCCTGAGCGGCAAGCCTACGCCCGCTATCTTTTTAGCAGCAGCACAACGCGTGGGTATTGCGCCAGAGCACTGTATCGTGTTTGAAGATGCGCCCTTTGGCATAGAAGCTGCACGCCGGGCCGGGATGCGGGCCGTGGCCATCTGCACCAGCAACACGCCCGAAGAGCTGGCCGGGCCGCACGTCATCGCCACTGTGCACAATTACGAAGAACTTTTGCAATCGAATTTTTTGGAGACCCTCCATGTACCGTGAAGGACAGGCGACAGCCATCCACCGGGCCGACTACACCGCGCCTGCTTTCTGGATCGACACGGTGGAGCTGTGCTTTGACCTGGACCCGGCCAAGACCCGCGTGCTCAACAAAATGCGCATGCGCCGCAACCCCGACGTGGCGCCCCAAGCGCTACGCCTGGACGGCGAAGAGCTGAACCTGGCGCGCGTGCTGGTCAACGGCCAGGGCGCCTCTTTCAAGATCGAAGGCAGCCAGCTGGTGCTGGAGAACCTGCCCAGCGCCGAAAACGGTGCGTTTGACCTAGAAATTTTCACCACCTGCGCGCCCATCAAGAACACCAAGCTGATGGGCTTGTTCGTCAGCAACGACACCTTCTTCACCCAGTGCGAGGCTGAGGGCTTTCGCCGCATCACCTACTTCCTGGACCGCCCGGACGTGATGGCCACCTACACCGTGCTGCTGCGCGCCGACCAGGCCAAGTACCCGGTGCTGCTGAGCAACGGCAACCTGGTAGACCACGGCCCGCTAGAAGATGGCCGCCATTTCGCCAAGTGGGAAGACCCGTTCCGCAAGCCCTGCTACCTGTTTGCGCTGGTGGCCGGCCAACTGGTCAGCCGAGAGCAGCGCATCACCGCGCGCAACGGCAAAGACCATCTACTGCAGGTGTTTGTGCGCCCAGGTGACCTGGACAAGACCGAGCACGCCATGCATTCGCTGATGGCCTCCATTGCCTGGGACGAAGCCCGCTTCCAACTGCCGCTGGACCTGGAACGCTTCATGATCGTCGCCACCAGCGACTTCAACATGGGCGCGATGGAAAACAAGGGCCTGAACATCTTCAACACCAAGTACGTGCTGGCCAACCAAGCCACCGCCACGGACACGGATTACGCGAACATCGAGTCGGTGGTGGGCCACGAGTACTTCCACAACTGGAGCGGCAACCGCGTCACCTGCCGCGACTGGTTCCAGCTGAGCCTGAAAGAGGGCCTGACCGTCTTCCGTGACCAGGAGTTCAGCCTGGACCTGTGTCGCGACCCTTCGGCCAGGGCCGTCAAGCGCATCGAAGACGTGCGCGTGCTGCGCACCGCCCAGTTCCCCGAAGATGCCGGGCCCATGGCGCACCCGGTGCGGCCCGACAGCTACATCGAAATCAATAATTTCTACACCGTCACCATCTACGAAAAAGGGGCGGAAGTGGTGCGCATGATGCAAACCCTGGTCGGAAGAGACGGCTTTGCCAAGGGCATGACGCTGTACTTCGAGCGCTTCGACGGCCAGGCCGTGACCTGCGACGATTTTGCCCAGGCGATTGCCGATGCCAACCCGCAATCTGACCTGGCCCGCCTGCTGCCGCAGTTCAAGCGCTGGTACAGCCAGGCCGGTACGCCGCGCGTGCAGGCCTCTGGCGTGTACGACGCAGCCTCGCGCAGCTACACGCTCACGCTGGCCCAAAGCTGCGCACCCACGCTGGGCCAGGCCGCCAAGGAGCCGTTCGTCATCCCAATCGGCCTGGGCCTGCTGGCGCAAGACGGCACCGAATTAGCCCTGCACAGTGCCGACGGTTCCACGCTCACCGCGCCCTACACCTTCGTGATGTCCGAAGCCGAGGAAACGCTGACCTTCGTCAACCTGGATGCCGAGCCCGTGCCCAGCATCCTGCGCGGCTTTTCGGCCCCGGTAGTGCTGGCGTTCGACTACACCGACGCGCAGCTGCTGGCCCTGCTGGCCCATGACACCGATGCCTTCAACCGCTGGGAAGCCGGGCAACGCCTGGCCGTGCGATCTGCTATCACATTAATAGCTGGAAGCACAGATACCACGGGCGCCAACCCCCTGAATGATGCTTATATTGAGGCCATGCGCAGCGTTTTGCGCCACCCCGATCTGGACGCAGCTTTCAAAGAACTGGTGCTGACCCTGCCGTCGGAAACCTATCTGGCCGAACAGCTGGACGTGGTCGATCCACAGCGTATCCACGCCGTGCGCGAAGCCATGCGCAGCCAGCTCGCACAAGCGCTGGCAGACGACTGGGCCTGGGTTTACGCCACCTACAGCGATACCGGCGCCTATTCGCCCGACCCGCTGTCCAGTGGCCGCCGTGCCCTGACCGGCATGGCCCTGAGCCAGCTGTGCCTGGCCGCGCAAGCCAGCGGCGATACGGTGTGGCCTGGCAAATCGTTGCAGCGCTTCAAAGACGCAGGCAACATGACCGACCGCTTCAACGCGCTCAGCGCCTTGGTCTCCAGCGGCCATCCGCTGGCGGCACAGGCTCTGCCCCGCTTCCACGCTTTGTTCAAAGACGAGCCGCTGGTACTGGACAAATGGTTTGCCCTGCAAGCCGGTGCCACCGACCGCAACGGCGACATCCTGCCCGCCGTGCGCCAGTTGCTCAAGCACCCCGACTTCAGCCTGCGCAACCCCAACCGCGCCCGCAGCGTGGTGTTCAGCTACTGCAGCGCCAACCCGGGTGCCTTCCACCGCCGTGATGCGGCGGGCTACGTGTTCTGGAGCGAACGCGTGATTGAGCTGGACGGCATCAACCCGCAGGTCGCCGCCCGCCTGGCACGCGCCCTGGACCGCTGGAAAAACCTGGCCGAACCCTACCGCACCGCCGCCCGCGAAGCGCTGGGCCGCGTGGCTGCCAAGACCGACCTCAGCAATGACGTGCGCGAAGTGGTTTCCCGCGCGCTGGCCGACTAAACAAGGAATCCCATGTCGCAAAACATCTCACTCACCCGCTACCTGGTCGAACAACAACGCGTAGACGGCCTGATCCCGTCGCAGCTGCGCCTGCTGATCGAAGTTGTGGCCCGTGCCTGCAAAGGCATCAGCCACGCCGTCAACAAAGGCGCGCTCGGCGGTGTACTGGGTTCGGCCGAATCGGAAAACGTGCAGGGCGAAATCCAGAAGAAGCTGGACATCATCGCCAACGAAGTACTGATCGAAGCCAACGAATGGGGCGGCCACTTGGCCGCCATGGCTTCGGAAGAAATGGAAGAAATCTACGCCGTGCCCAACGGCTACCCGCAGGGCGAATACCTGCTGCTGTTCGACCCCCTGGACGGCTCCAGCAACATCGATGTGAACGTCAGCATCGGCACCATCTTCAGCGTGCTGAAAAAGCCCAAGGGCGATGCCGCCGTGGTCGAGCAAGACTTCTTTCAGCCCGGCAAAAACCAAGTGGCTGCGGGCTACTGCCTCTACGGCCCACAAACCACGCTGGTGCTGACCGTGGGCAACGGTGTCGCCATGTTCACCCTGGACCGCGAACAAGGCTCGTTTTTCCTGACGCAAGAAAACGTCCAGATCCCGCCCGAAACGCAAGAATTTGCCATCAACATGAGCAATATGCGCCACTGGGACACCCCGGTAAAGCGCTACATCGACGACTGCCTGCTAGGTACGGAAGGCCCACGCGGCAAAGACTTCAACATGCGCTGGATCGCCAGCATGGTCACCGACGTGCACCGCATCCTCACGCGCGGCGGCATCTTCCTCTACCCCTGGGACAAGCGCGAACCCGGCAAGCCCGGCAAGCTTCGCCTGATGTACGAAGCCAACCCCATGGGCTGGCTGGTGGAGCAGGCCGGCGGTGCCGCCAGCACCGGCACCCAGCGCATCCTCGACATCGTGCCGCAAAAGCTCCACGAGCGCGTGAGCGTGGTGCTGGGATCAAAAAATGAAGTCGCCCAGGCAGCCACCTATTTCGACAAGCTATAATTGAAGGCTTATGTGCCGGTGTAGCTCAGTTGGTAGAGCAGCTCATTCGTAATGAGAAGGTCGGGTGTTCGATTCATCTCTCCGGCACCACATATTGAAAAGCCCGCTACTGTCAAAAGTAGCGGGCTTTTTCATGCCTAGCAGGCCAGTCAAGAACGCATTTCTTTGACAAGGTTATAATCATAGGCTTTACTGAATTTTGCGGGCTCTTCCAAGGGCTGGCAGAGCTTGGTAAATTACTTTTACCGCCACCTTTAGGGATGGCGAGGTGCGGCATCTGCCGTTAATTGGCCTGGGTGGCTTATCTGCTGCCCCGGCTCTGATTGGAGTGTCCTCATGGCACGCGTATGCGAAGTAACGGGCAAAGGCCCGATGACGGGGAACAATGTCTCCCACGCCAACAATAAAACCAAACGTCGGTTTCTGCCGAACCTGCAATACCGCCGCTTCTGGGTCGAAACAGAAAACCGTTGGATCCGCTTGCGCATTTCCAACGCCGGTCTGCGTTTGATCGACAAAAACGGTATCGACTCTGTGCTCGCCGATTTGCGCGCACGTGGCCAAGCATAAGGAGCTGAATCATGGCAACCAAAGGCGGACGCGAAAAAATCAAGCTGGAATCTACAGCGGGAACTGGTCACTTCTACACCACGACCAAGAACAAGAAAACCATGCCCGAGAAAATGTTGATCAGCAAGTTTGATCCCAAAGCTCGCAAGCATGTGGACTACAAAGAAATCAAGCTGAAATAATTCAGACTGGTCTTTGACCCCAGCAAAAAAACCCGCTCGATACGCAAGTTATCCAGCGGGTTTTTTTATGGTCTACCCCATGGCTGATTCAATAGCCGCCCAGGGGCAGGGAAAACCCATACCGCCTAAAATCGCCCAGTGACCTCCATACTCAACGCCGACCTCCACTGCCATTCGGTTGTATCCGACGGCACCCTCACCCCCGAGCTACTGGCGGCCCGCGCCAGCGCCAATGGCGTAGAGCTGTGGGCCTTGACCGACCACGACGAGGTAGGTGGGCAGCAGCGCGCCGCCGCAGCCGCCAAAGCGCACGGCATGCAATACCTGACCGGGGTAGAGATTTCGGTGACGTTTGCCGGTGAAACCGTGCACATCGTCGGCCTAGGTTTTGACGCCAACAGTCCGCTGATGCAGCATGGCCTGGAAGCCACCCGCGGTGGTCGGGGGCCCCGCGCCATGGAAATGGCGGCCGGCCTGGCGGCGGCGGGCATTCCAAATGCCTACGAAGGCGCGCTCAAATTTGTAGGCAATCCAAAACTGATTTCGCGCACCCATTTCGCCCGCTTTCTAGTCGAATCCGGTGCCTGCACCGACACCTACGAGGTGTTTCGCAAGTACCTGACCGAAGGCAAGCCCGGCTACGTACCGCACCGCTGGGCCGCGCTCAAGGATGCCGTGGGCTGGATCGCCCAAACCGGCGGCGTCGCTGTGATCGCGCATCCCGGCCGCTATAAATTTACCGCCAACGAAGAATACGCCCTGTTCAGCGAATTCAAGGCCCACGGCGGACGCGGCGTGGAAGTTATCACCGGCAGCCACACGGTGGCCGAATACACCGAATATGCCGACGTGGCCCGTGAATTTGACCTGGCCGCCTCGCGCGGCAGCGACTTCCACAGCCCGCTGGAGAGCCACACCGACCTGGGCACCCTGCCCTACCTGCCGAAAGACCTCACCCCCGTGTGGGAGCTGCTGGCGGACCGCATCCAGTGAACCGCCCCGGCTCGGCAGTCGCCGGCATTGCGCTGGTGATGGTGGCGGTGGCCTGCTTTGCCGTGCTGGACACCACCACCAAATGGACCACCATCGGCGTGCCTTTGCTGATGGCAC
This sequence comes from Rhodoferax sp., assembly GCF_039922535.1. GTDB lineage: Bacteria > Pseudomonadota > Gammaproteobacteria > Burkholderiales > Burkholderiaceae_C > Rhodoferax_B. The sequence goes on from NZ_JBDTEM010000452.1 coordinate 6,669, forward strand.
TGTGGTTTCGCTACGCGTTCCAGGCCGTGGTCACCACCGCCACCATGTTGCCGTTGCGCGGGCGCGCTTTGCTGCGCACCGCGCACCCCAAATTCCAGTGCTTGCGGGGCGTGCTGCTGCTGTTGACCAGCCTGTTTGCATTCTTCAGCCTCAAGTTCATGCCGGTAGGGGAATTCACCGCGATTGTGATGATCACGCCGCTGGCCATCACCCTGGTGGCTGCGGTCATGGGCGAACGCGTATCCAACCTGCGCTGGCTGCTGGTGGCGGGCGGCTTTATCGGCACGCTGGTCATCATCCGGCCCGGCGGCGACACCTTTACCTGGGCCATGCTACTGCCGTTGGCAGTGGTGGTTTGCAACGCCTGGTTCCAGGTGCTCACCAGCAAACTTGCCCGCACCGAAGACCCGTTGACCATGCATTTCTACACCGGTTGGGTGGGCACCGTGGTGGCCTCGGCGGCCCTGCCTTTCGTCTGGGAAACCATCCACGACTGGCACTACTGGCTGGGCATGGTGGTGATGGGCGTGATGGCCAGCGTCGGCCATTTGCTGCTGATCCTGGCCTACGCCCGCACCCCGGCGGCCACCTTGATGCCGTTTTTGTACGGCCAAATTGGCTTTGCCATGCTAGGCGGCTGGCTGGTGTTCGACCACGTACCCGACCTGTGGGCCACACTGGGCATCATCCTGGTGGCCATTTGCGGCGCTGCCGGAGCCTGGCTGACCGTGCGGGAAAGCCGCATTACCGTACAACCCGCCGAATCTTAAAATCAAAATCCTATGGCCCAGCACTTCGAAATCCACCCCGACAACCCGCAGATCCGCCTGCTCAAACAAACCGTGGCCTTGCTGGGCCAGGGCAAGCTGGTGGCGGTGCCTACCGATTCCAGCTACGCGCTGGTGTGCCACCTGGACGACAAGGCCGCCGCCGACATGCTGCGCCGCACCCGGGGTGTGGACGACAAGCACCACCTGACCCTGCTGTGCCGTGACCTGAGCGAACTGGCCAATTACGCGCGGGTGGACAACAAGCAGTACCGCTTGCTCAAAGCCGCCACGCCCGGCCCCTACACCTTCATCTTGGAGGCGAGCAAAGAAGTGCCGCGCCGCCTGAGCCATCCGTCGCGCAAGACCATCGGCCTGCGCGTGCCAGACCACAAAACCCTGCAAGCCTTGCTGGAACTGCACGGCGGCCCGCTGCTGGCCACCACGCTGATCCCGCCAGGCGAGACCGAGCCGCTGAACGACGCGGAGGCCATCCGCGACCTGTTCGAGCACCAGATTGCCGCCGTGCTGGATGCCGGGGCCTGCCCCCTGGAACCCACCACCGTGATCGACCTGACCGAGATGGGCAATGGCGGCGACCCGGTGCTGGTACGCCAGGGCCGGGGCGACCTGGCCGCGATAGGTTTGTAACTTTTCACACCCTGAGACCTTTATTCCGTGGATATCCAAAACCTGATCCAGACCGTCCTGGTCTATGCACTGCCGGTACTCTTCGCCATTACCGTCCATGAAGCCGCGCACGGCTATGCGGCCTACCGTTTGGGCGATTCCACGGCGTTTCGGCTAGGCCGCATCACGCTCAATCCGATGAAGCACATCGACCCGGTCGGCACGATCCTGATGCCGCTGATGCTGTACTTCGCCACCTCGGGCACCTTCTTGTTTGGCTATGCCAAACCGGTACCGGTCAATTTTGGCAAGCTGCGCAACCCCAAGCGCGACATGGTGTGGGTGGCTTTAGCAGGCCCAGGTGCCAACCTGGTCCAGGCCTTTTTGTGGGGTGTGCTGATGTACCTGCTGGTAGGCAGTGGTATCACCGAACCGTTTTTCCTGAAGATGTGCCGGGCCGGCATGCTGGTCAACGTGGTGATGTTTGCCTTCAACCTGTTCCCCCTGCCGCCGCTGGACGGTGGCCGCATTTTGGTCGGGCTGCTGCCCTACCGCCAGGCGGCCCTGGTGTCGCGCATTGAGCCCTGGGGCTTTTTCATCGTGATGGGCCTGGTGATTGCAGGTGTCATCAGCAGCCTGTGGATGCAGCCGGTGATGGGGCTTACCTTTGGTCTGCTGAATATCTTGCTGAGCCCGTTGAACTTTTTGATCCGCTAATTGCTATGACCTCCTCCCCCGTCTTGCGCGTTCTTACTGGTATCACCACCTCGGGCACGCCGCACCTGGGCAACTACGTGGGCTCCATCCGCCCATCCGTGCGCGCCAGCCTGGCCCCCGGTGTCGAGAGCTTCTACTTCCTGGCCGACTACCACGCGCTGATCAAGATCGACGACCCGGCGCGCATCCAGCGCAGCACGCTGGAGATTGCCGCCAGCTGGCTGGCCGCCGGGCTGGACCCGAACCGCGTGGCCTTCTACCGCCAGTCCGACATCCCCGAAATCCCCGAACTCACCTGGCTGCTGACCTGCATGAGCGCCAAGGGCATGCTCAACCGCGCCCACGCCTACAAGGCCTCGGTGGACAAAAACACCGCCGCCCAGGCCGACCCGGATGCCGACATCAGCGCCGGCCTGTTCATGTACCCGGTACTGATGGCCGCCGACATCGTGCTGTTCAACGCCCACAAAGTACCCGTGGGCCGCGACCAGATCCAGCACATCGAGATGGCGCGCGACATCGCCCAGCGCTTCAACCACAGCTACGGCGAGCACTTTGTGCTGCCCGAGGCGCTGATCGAAGAGTCCGTGGCCACCCTGCCCGGCCTGGACGGCCGCAAGATGAGCAAGAGCTACGACAACACGATCCCGCTGTTTGCCCCGCGGGCCGAACTGCGCAAGCTGATTGCAGGCATCGTTACCGACTCGCGCGCCCCCGGTGAGCCCAAGGACACCGAGGGCTCGGCCCTGTTCCAGATCTACCAGGCCTTTGCCAGCGAAGCGGAAACCGCCCAGCTGCGCCAGGCCTACGCCGACGGCATTGCCTGGGGCGATGCCAAGCAAACCCTGTTTGAACGCATCGACCGCGAAGTCGCCCCCATGCGCGAGGCCTACCAGCGCTACATGGACAACCCCGGCGAGGTGGAATCCATCCTGCGCGCCGGAGCCCTCAAAGCCCGCCAGACCGCCACCCCGTTCATCGCCCAACTGCGCCACGCCGTCGGCCTGCGCGACCTGAACGCCCAGGCCACGCAAAAATCGGCCAAGGTGGCGAAAGCGGCACTCCCCAGCTTCAAGCAGTACCGCGAGGCCGATGGCAGGTTCCATTTCAAGCTGGTCGATGCCCAAGGCCGCTTGCTCTTGCTCAGCGGTGGATTTGATGCCCCCAAGGATGCGGGCACGGCCATCCGCCAGTTGCAAGCCGAGGGCCTTGCCGCCCTGGGCCACTTGCAGCCCGCCGACGGCGTTAGCCCAGACGAGGTGGCTGAGGCCTTGGACGCGTTGCGCAACGCGGCGTAAACACCGCAAACCCACGCTCCTATTTTTGACATCAAAAATAGGAGCTTCCTGCGCAGTTTCTATCTGCGCAGACTGCCGTTTACAGGGTCAAAAAAAGGCCTCAAATCTGACAACTATGTGGTCAGATTAAAAAGTACCTGGAAAAGCCCCGCCATCGGCCAGCACGTTTTGGCCAGTGATGTAGCCCGCATGCGTGCTGCACAAAAAGGCGCAAATCGCGCCAAACTCCTCTGACGTACCAAAGCGCTGGGCCGGAATCATCCTGCGGCGCGCGTCGGCCAGAGCTTCCACGCTTTGGCCGGTTTTGGCGGCTGCACCTTGCATGTTGCCGCGCAACCGGTCGGTATCAAACGAACCCGGCAGCAGGTTGTTGATGGTCACGCCCTGCCCGGCCAGCGGGCTACGCGCCACACCGGCCACAAAACCCGTCAGGCCACTGCGCGCGCCGTTGCTCAGGCCCAGCACGTCGATGGGCGACTTCACCGCGCTGCTGGTGATGTTGACGATGCGCCCGAAACCGCGCGCCGCCATGCCATCCACCGTGGCCTTGATGAGTTCGATGGGGGTCAGCATATTGGCATCGACCGCCTTGATCCAGGCCGCACGGTCCCAGTCGCGGAAGTCGCCGGTGGGCGGGCCGCCTGCGTTGGTGACCACAATGTCGAAGTCCGCGCGGATGGCGAACACGGCAGCCCGGCCTTCTGGCGTGGTGATATCTACAGCACAAAATAGCACGCTAGCGCAATGAGTACCTGTGCTAGCAGCTATTAATTGCGTAGCAGCGGTCTCCAGTACTTCCGCCCCCCGCGCCACGATCAGCACGTTCACCCCCTCGGCCACCAGCGCCTGCGCGCAAGCCAGCCCCAGGCCTTTGCTGGCCCCGCACACCAAGGCCCAGCGGCCCGCGATTCCCAAATCCATCGTGTTTCCTTTGCGTCGGGCCCACATGGCCCAAAGTTCGCATCATAGGGATGGAAGCTCGCTACCACTCACACGCCGATCAGTCCCCCGCCCACCGTGCGCGCATAGCGACGGCTCAAATCCGGCTGCACGGTGTTGAATGCATAGAAATCCAAGTGGATGTGGTCCGACTCCACCTCCAGCAGTCCAAAATTACACAGAGGCTTTCCAGGAAAAACCGGGTTCAGGTTCTTGTCCAAAGCAGCACCGGAGGCGGTGGCCTCCAGCAAGCGCCCAAAGGTCAGCCCATGTGTCTCACACTGGTTTTTATGGATGTCGCCGCTGAGCATCAGGCCGTTGCGAGAACCCAGTTGGCTATCCAGCCAATGCAGGTCGTTCGCAAATTGGGTCCAACCTTCTGATCCGCCAAACGTGCTGCCGCTGGCAATAATGTGCAAGGCATCTGGGGCTTGCCCAAACACACCGCCCAGATATTGGCGCTGCGCAGCGCCCAGCAAATCGGGTTGCTTGCGCCAGGTGCGCCCATCGGTCAGGTGCAACCAGCAGCGGTTGTCCGCCTCCAGCATCAACGAATGCGCACCCAGCGGATGGAACGCATTGGGAGGCGAATTGGCCCACAAAGCGGCATCGTTGTAGACCTGCGGGAAATTATGGGGGTTCTTGCTGGTCAAAGCCTGGCGGAAGGCCTGCATGCAACTGGTGCTGGTGTAGACCTTTTCGCGCTGGTCCGGCTGCGCCAGCAAATGCCCGCCCTGGGCATTGTTCCAGGCAAAGTCATGGTCGTCCCAGATCGCATGCAGCTGTACGCCATCGGCCTGCACCAAGGCCTGGAAGTGGGGTTCGGCCAGTTGTTGGCGGTAGCGGTTCCACATGTGCACCGCAAAGTCCAGGGTGGTCATCTCCTGCAACTGGGAAATGCCGGTGTCCGGCACGTCGTTGTAGATGTTGTCGCCCAGCAGCACCACATGCTGGGGCTGGTGGCTCAAGATGTCGGCCCACACCTGCTGGTGGGGTACGAGCTGGGTGTTGCTGCAAGAGGTAAACGCGATACGCATGGTGGGGCTCCGGTGGTGGGGTGCGCCACGTTATTCCGGCCCGACCCGTCCCGCATCCCCCAAACTAGGGATGGCTAACGTCCGCTGCGGGTAAACACATAAATCCCGGTTACCACCAGCACCGTGCCCGCCGCCACCCAGCCGGTAAAGGGCTCGCCCAGAATCACCACCCCCATCAAAATGGTGGACAGCGGGCCCACCATGCCCACCTGCGCGGCCAGACCGGCACCCAGGCGTTCGATGGCCATCATCACCATCAGCACCGGGGCGGCGGTGCAGGCGGTGGCGTTCAGTACCGACAACCAAATCACCTCCGGTGCCACGCTGGCTGCCGACATAGGCCGTAGCACCACAAACTGCAGCAAGCACAACAAACAGGCCACGGTGGTCGCCAGGCCCACCAGCCGGAGGGAGCCCAGGCGCTGCACCATCTGCCCGCTATAGACCAGGTAGATGGCGTAGCTGATGGCACTGCCAAACACCAGCAAGGCACCCAGGCCTGCGTTGGCGCCCTGGAGGTTGATCTCGTGCCCAAACACCAGCACCACGCCGCAGTAGCACACGGCCATGCCCAGGGCCTGGATGCGGGTGATGGGTTTGCGGTACAGCACCCAGCCCATGGCGACGACGATGGTGGGGTTCAGGTACAGGATGAGCCGCTCCAGCGAGGCGCTGATATAGCCCAGGCCGGCAAAGTCCAGAAAGCTGGCCAGGTAGTAGCCGGTAAAGCCCAGGCCCAGCACGCCCCACCAGTCCCGGCGCGTCAACGGCGGTTTGCCGCGGCTGGACCACCAGGCCATCACCGCAAAAATGGGCAGCGCAAACAGCATGCGGTACATGATGAGCGTGACGGCATCCACCCCGTAGCGGTAAGCGAGCTTGACGATGATGGCTTTGCCGCTGAAGGCGATAGAGCCGAAGAGGGCCAACAGAAGGCCGGACGCTATGTTTTTTGTAGCCACTGGTGCAGATGGAATAAGCGCTGGAGGCCTATTTTATATTTAAGCCAACTAGTTGTATGATGCAACTTTTTAAACACCATCCACATGCCTGCTATGGACCTTAGCCTGATCGATTCGGTGCGCAGCGCCTCGCGCAAGATGGTGCGTGAACTGGGCTTTATGCAATCGACTCTGGCGGCCACGGACTACCCACCGTCGGCGGTCCACGCGATTCTGGAAATCGGCAGACAGCAGTCGCTAACCGCGGCCCAGCTGGCAGACATCCTGAACCTGGACAAATCCAGTGTCAGCCGCATGGTGCGCAAGCTGGTGGAGGCGCAAGAGGTGCAAGAAAGTGCCAACAGTACCGATGGCCGCGCCAAAACACTCACGCTGACCCCGCAAGGCCAAACCACCTGGGCGGCGGTAGAAGCCTTTGGCCAGCAGCAGGTGGCCGCGGCCCTGGCGCCTTTGGCCAAAACGCAGCACAGCGTGGTGCGCGACGGACTGGCCGCTTACGCCCTGGCGCTGGAAGCCCTGCGTCTTGGCAAGGCAACCAAACCAGCGGTGCCCACCAACATCCAACGCGGCTACCAGCCCGGCGTGATCGGACGGGTGGCGCAAATGCATGCCCACTACTACGCCCGCAACTTCGGTTTTGGCCAGTTCTTTGAGAGCCAGGTCGCCACCGGCATGGCCGAATTCACCGCCCGGCTGGACCAACCCCACAACGCGCTGTGGACCGCGGTGCAGGCCGGGCGCGTTGTGGGCTCGATTGCCATCGACGGCGAAGACCTGGGCGACCAAATCGCCCACTTGCGCTGGTTCATCGTGGACGACAGCCTGCGGGGTACGGGTGTGGGCCGCCAACTACTGCACGAGGCCTTGGCGTTCTGCGACCAACAAGGGCGGGCCGCCGTGCATCTCTGGACCTTCCAGGGGCTGGATGCCGCCCGCCGCCTGTACGAAGGCGCGGGTTTTGTGCTGGCGCAGGAGCAGCCGGGCACGCAATGGGGCAAAGAAGTGGTTGAACAGCGCTTTGTTCGGCTACGGCACGCCGCATCCACCGTGTAACTGCCCGCCCATTCCGTTTCCATTTCAATACGAGATTAGGCGCGAAGCCGCAGACAGTGCTCTAGCACGGCAAGGCGAAGCAACAACATATCGGATTGAAATGGGAATGGAATCACTCCAGCGGCGGCGTGGTGGACAGCACCTCGTCCAGCGTAGTCAGGCCTTCGGCCACGCGCAGTGCACCGGCCAGACGCAACGGGCGCATGCCGTCGGCCACGGCCTGGCGGCGCAGCGCGTCGATGCTGGGGCTTTGGTTGACCAGGCCCTTGAAGGCCTCGTTGACCGTCAGCAGTTCGTACACGCCCATGCGGCCCCGAAAGCCCGTCATGCGGCAGTCTTCGCAGCCCACGGGCTTGTAGGGCGTGTACCCGGCGTTGATCTTCCAGGGCTTGATAGCGGCGGCCAGGGTGTCGCGGGCCAGTGCCTCGTCGGGGGCGCGGCAGGACTTGCACAGCGTGCGCACCAGCCGCTGGGCCAGCACGCCCAACACGGTGGCGTTGAGCAGGTAAGCGGGCACGCCCAGCTCCATCAGCCGCGTCAGGGCCGAAGGCGCGTCATTGGTGTGCAAAGTAGAAAAGACGAGGTGGCCGGTAAGTGCCGCCTGGATGGCCATTTCGGCCGTGGCCAGGTCGCGGATTTCGCCCACCATGATGATGTCCGGGTCTTGCCGCATCAGTGCGCGCAGGCCTTCGGTAAAGCCGAAGTCGAGCTGCGGCTGCACCTGGGTCTGGTTGAAGCTGGGCTCGATCATTTCAATCGGGTCTTCCACCGTGCTGACGTTCACCTCTTCGGTGGCCACGCGCTTCAGGGTGGAATACAGCGTGGTGGTCTTGCCCGAACCGGTGGGGCCGGTCACCAAAATAATGCCGTGCGGGCGCTTCACCAGCGCCTCCCAACGCTGCGCGTCGTGCGGCGTGAAGCCCAGCGCGTCCAGGTCTTTCACGGCGGTGTCGGGGTCAAAAATCCGCATCACCATCTTCTCGCCAAATGCCGTAGGCAGCGTGGACAGGCGCATTTCCACCTCGTCACCGCGCGGGTTGCGGGTTTTGATGCGGCCATCCAGCGGGCGGCGCTTTTCCACCACGTCCATGCGGCCCAGCAGCTTGATGCGCGCCACCATGGCGTTCATCACGGTCATGGGCATCTGGTACACCGGGTGCAGCACGCCGTCGATGCGGAAGCGGATCACGCCCTGCTCGCGGCGCGGCTCCAGATGGATGTCGCTGGCGCGCTGGTTAAAGGCGTACTGCCACAGCCAGTCCACCACCTGCACGACACCCTGGTCGTTGGCATCCAGCTGCTTGGCGGTTTTGCCCAGCTCCACCAGTTGCTCGAAGCTGCCCGCGCCGATATTGCCACCGGCTTTTTGCACCGCCTTGACCGACTTGGCCAGGGCGTAGAACTCTGCCGTGAACTTGTGGATCTCCAGCGGGCTGGCCACCACCCGGCGCACCGTGCGGCGCGACTGGCGCTCTACCTCGGCCACCCAGTCGGTGATGAAAGGCTCGCTGGTCGCCACCACCACCTCGGCGGTGGTGACCTGCACCGGCAGCACCTTGTGGCGCTCGGCGTAGATGGCGCTCATGGTGTCGGCCACCTTGCCCACTTCTACCTTCAACGGGTCGATGCGCAAGTACTGCAGCCCGGCACGCCCGGCGAGCCACTGGGTCAGCAGCTCGATGTCCAGCGGCTTGCCATCGCGGGCGCGCAGCATGGCCACGCTGGCTAGCCGCACCAAGGCGGGCTGGGTGCTTTCGGCCTGGGCGCAGCGGGCGATGGTGCGCTGCTGTTCGTCGGCGGCAATCACGCCGTCTTCGGCCAGCCAGCCGACCAGCAAACGCCAGGTGACGGGGCCTTGGTAGGGGGTGGTTTGCACGTTTTTTGGCACGTTTTTAAGCAATGACGGGTTTAAAAACCTTCAGCCATTTTGCGGCTGGCAGGCCCCAGCGGGTCTGGATCCCATCGGCGCGCTCCACCAGGTCTTCGCGGCTGGGCCGGGTCGGGTTGCGCTGGGCCAGCACCACGGTGTTGCCTTCGCGCGTGGGTTTGAAGGCCCAGACGGCATCCGCACCAAAGGCAGCGGTGATCTTTTCCACGCTGGCCGGGTAGCTGCTGGATTCGCCAAACAGGTTGACCGTCATGCAGCCCTCCTCGGTGAGCAGCTTGCGGCAGTCGGCGTAGAAATCGGCACTGTCCAGCACGGGGGCGGCGGCATCCTCGTCGTACAGATCGACCTGCAGCGCGTCTACGGTGCCGGCCCAGTCGGTGTTCTGGATTTTCAAAGCCGCGTCGCCCAGCACGATGTGCAGGCGCTCGTCGTCGGGTGGCAGCTTGAACCAGAAGCGGCAGGCCGAGACCACCTGCGGGTTCAGCTCCACCGCCGTGGTGTTCATGCGCAGCTTCTTGCGGCAAAACTTGGTCAGCGCCGCCGCCCCCAGGCCGAGCTGCATGGCGTGGCGCTTGGCCACGCTGCTGGGCGGCACAAACAGCAGCCAGGCCATCATGCGCTGCACGTACTCCAGCTCGATGTCGTACGGCATGTCGAGCAGCATGGAGCCCTGGACCCACTCGGTCCCCAGGTGCAGGGTGCGCACGTCGCCGTAGTCGCAAAAGTTGACTTCGGGCAGGGCGGAGGTTGCGCTTGCAACAGATTTACGGGCCATTAATTTCAATCAATCCAAATTGTTCAAATACGTCTTTCCACGCGGCCAGCTTGCGCTCGAAGCTCCAACTGGCATTGGCCGGGCTGGTAGATGGCAGGCGCACCGTGGGCAGGCCCAGGTTTTCCAGGCGGGCGGTGTGGCGAAAACTCTCGGCCCCATTGTGCGCGACGGCCCGCAACTGGGGGCAGCGCTGGCGCAGGGCGGCGAAATCATTCACCTCGGGGTTGCGAATCTTGGCATCCAGGCTGCCTTCGCGCTCACAACTGGCGTACACATCCCACAGGCCCACGCCGCGGGCCAACATCCACGCGCTACGGTTTTCATAGCTGCTTGCGCAGGTGGTATCTGCGCCAGGGGCATAAATGGCTTGCAAAATGCGCCAAAACTGGTTCTGCGGATGGCCGTAATACTGCTGCGCCGCCAGCGATGCCGCACCGGGGAAGCTGCCCAACACCAGCAGCCGGGTGTCGGCCGAGACCAGCGGCGGCAAACCGACAAGGCGTGTCATGGCAGCAATGCTTGCAAACGCGGCAAAGCGGCCAAGGCGTTGGCAGTGGTGGCAGCTTCAATCTCGGCCACCGGCACCCCGCGCAGCCCGGCCAGCACGGCACCGATGCGCGGCAACTCTAACGGCGAATTGATGCCTTGCGGCTGACCCGCCGCGCGCTGGGCGGCGGTGGTGTACAGCCACTGGGGCGGAATGTCGGGTGCGTCGGTCTCCAGCACCAGGGCTTCCAGCGGCAGGCTGGCGGCCAGGCGGCGCAGTTGGTTGGCGGCCTCGAAGGTCATGGCACCGCCAAAGCCGAGCTTGAGCCCGATGGCGATACAGGCCTGCGCCTGCTGCGGGCTGCCGTTAAAGGCGTGGGCGATGCCCAGCCAACGCCCGCCCGGCCCGGCCACGGCGCGCAGATGTTTCAGCACATGGTCGGCGCTGCGGCGCACGTGCAGGATCACCGGCAGGCCGTGTTTTTTGGCCAGCTTGAGCTGGGCGCGGTAGAAGTGCTGTTGGCGCGCCAGCAATTCGGGCTCTTGCAGCGCAGGCACAAAGTAGTCCAGCCCGATCTCGCCCACCGCCACCAGGCGCGGGTCGTCGCGGTGGGTGGTCAGGGCGACATCCAACAGGTCCAGATCGGCATCCTGGGCGCGGGACACAAACAGCGGGTGGATGCCCAGCGCGTAGGCATCGCCCGTTTGGTGGGCCAGCCGACGCACGGTGTCAAAGTTCGCCGCCAGCACGCCTTGCAAAACACATACTGCTACATTTTCAATAGCTGCCTGCGCACGCAGGGTAAGCGCTAGCGCATGATTTTCTTTAAATTCTGGGGCATCCAGATGGCAGTGCGTATCGATCCACATAGGGAGCCGACTTTACCCCCCTGCCTGTTCAACGGTGGGGATGGGTGTCATCCAGCTCCGGCATCTCCAAACCGTCGGGCACGGTGATGGCATCCAGATCGTGGTGGCTGTGCAGGAACAGGGTGGCGTTGTCCAGGTCTTTGGCGGTGGTACCGGACTTCAGCGCGGACACCAGCTTGCGCCAGGCCAAGTCTGGCTGGCCCAGTTGGAAGCCGTAGTAGTGGTAGTCGCCATGCGACTCGCCGCGTACCGCCATCACCTGCAGGGTCGATACCTCGGAACTGCCGAGCTGGATCTGTACCTGCGCCCACACCCGCAAGGGCACGTCGCTTTTCGCATGGGCCTGGAAGCCATCGTCGGACAACTCGACCACTTGCAGCTCAATGGTCTGGTCACCCACCACCAGCGCGCCACGGCACTTCAGCGAGTAGCGCTGGTGCTGGCGTATCCCCTGCACCCATGCGCCGGGCTCGGCCACGGCGGGTAGCACCGCCTGGTAATGGGGCATGTCATAAATGGAAGCCAACAGCATCTTTTCACGCTCGGACAAATGGGCAAATACCTGGGTCCGTTGGTTGAAAAAATAATCCAGCATCTCGGGGGTCATCACTGGGTCATTGGTGGTGAAATACCGGCGTGTCGGCAAGATAATATTTTTAAGCTTGGTTTTGACAAAATAAAAATACAGGTTTTTTCTTTTTGGTTTGCTACCGTATATTTTCTTGAACAGTTTGGGGGCCTGGATCAAATTCAGCGTGGCCCCAATCGCCGGTGCGCCATTGGCAAAGTCGTAGTTTTGTACCGCATGTTTTTGCAAGCGCTTGAAAAACAGCAGCGACTCGTACATCTCGATCCGGTCCGGGTTTACCGCAATCACCAAATGGCAGGTGTCGAAGAAGGTGGTGCTGTACTGGTACATGAACTTCATCAGCGGGAACAGGATGGAGCCACCGCTTTTGCGGAACCGGGGGTGCACCGCCAGGGCCGATATCTCGGCGATCTTGCCCTTTTCGGCGTGGATATCGCTCAGATCAAAAATCGCCTGCATGGGAAAACCAAAGCTGCTCTGGCGGACCAGTGAAATGGTGCCGACCACTTCACCGTCAAACTTGGCACACAGCGTGGTGGTGGTGGGCAGGGCGTGGTACACCGTGGCCCGCAATCCGGACGGGTCGGGCTGCATGAAGCCGCTGCCCACATAGGCATCGTGCAGCAGCTTGAAACAGGCTTCCAGCTCCTCTTGGGTATCGGCGATTTTCAGCACCAACCGGGCATCGGGATGGGGGTCGCAATCGACAAAAGACCGGTAAATGGAAAACCGAAGGGAGCGGGGTAAAAAGGCAAAAGCCTTGCGCAGGCCATGGCGGACGATTTTGCGGGTACGGGATGCGCGCGAATGCTTCATGGATACGGTGTCTAATTATTATTATGAATATGCGATATTTATTTTTAAATCAACCACTACCTAACTCACCCAACACTTTTACATAATAAATACACATTACACAAAATATAACAACCAATATCTGCACCATGATTATCCCATTCTTCCATGCACATGCACGTTCCTGGCTTTTAATCCCAGGCTTGCTGCTGCCACTGGGCCCGCTGCAAGTGCTGGCAAATACGGTCTCTGACTGCGGAGTCACCGCATCTACAGACTGCTACTTCGCCTTTACGCCAGCAGGTAGCGCCGGGCGCATACATTTTTATGCCTCGCGGGCACCCGGTACTGGCGCGCCCACCACGGCATTGGTCGCTATCCACGGCCATCCACGGGATGCCAACACCAGCTTCAACGCTGCCCTCGCCGCCGTGCAAAGCGGTGGCGCATTAAACCGCAGCCTGGTGGTGGCTCCGCTTTTCCAGGTCAGTGCGGCGGATGCGGCCCCCTGCCACACCGCGGGCGTACCGGCTGCGCAGGACGGGGATCTGCTGTGGACCTGCGCTTCGTGGATAGCCGGTGGCAAGGCGCGCAAGACACCTACTGCGCAGGGGCTGAGCTCATTTACCGCGCTGGACGCGCTGGTGGTGGAGTTGCACCGCCAATGGCCCAGCCTGCAAACGGTCACCATCGCAGGGTTTTCGGCAGGGGCGCAGTTGGTGCAGCACTACATCGGTTTTGCGGCCATGCCGCCCGCCCCCATGGCTGTTCGCTATGTGGTGGCCGACCCGGGTACCTGGCTGTACTTTGACCCGGTGTGGCCCGATGCCACGGTCGCCGCCTGCCCCCAAGTGCAACGCTGGAAATACGGCCTGGAACATCGGCCTACCAACCTGGGCCGCAACGGCATCGAGGCCCGCACGCACTATGCACAGGCCGAGATTCACTACCTGGAGGGCGCACTGGACAGCAGCGATGCACCCCGCACGTCCTACAAAATTTTGAACAAATCCTGCGCTGCCATGGCCCAAGGCCCGTACCGCCTGCAGCGTGGGCTGGCCTACGCGGAATACGACCGCAAGGTGCTAGCCCCGGAAAAACAGCGCAACGTGACCGTAGTGCCAGGCTGCGCGCACGATGTGGCTTGCGTGTTTTCGGCCGACGAAGCCCGGTCCGCTTTGTTGGGCCACTAGCGTAAAAACCTTCGCGCGGCCCAGCCCCCCACCCCGGCCAGGGCCAGCAGGCCCAGCACAATGGCCGCCGCCAGCGGGCCGGGCTGGCGGAAGGCGGCCACGATCTGGTCTACAAAAAACGCCATGACCACTGTACCCGGGGCCATGCCCAGGGCCGTGCCCAGCACCATATCGCGCAGGCGGATATGCGAGGCACCGGCGACCATGTTGACGATGGCAAACGGGGCAATGGGCACGATGCGCACCGCGATCACCGCCAGCAGGCCGCGCTCGGCCAGACGGCGGCTGACGGTGTTGACCCGCTCCCCACCCAGCTTTTGCAGCACCGGATTGCCCAGCAGATGCCCCAGCCCGTAGCTGGCCATGGCCCCCAGCAAGGCCCCGGCAAAAGTGGTGGCCATGCCCAGCCAGGGGCCAAAGGCGACCAACGCCACCAGGGTCAGAAAACCCAGCGGCACTACCAGGATGCTGGCCAGTGCAAAGCCCAGCACCGCGGCCACCGGCCCAAACGTTGCCCCCAGTTGCTGCAGCCCGCCGACAATGCGGTCGGCATCCAGCCATTGGCGCAGCGGTGAGGCGCTCCAGGCCACCGCCAGACCCACCAGCGCCGCGGCCAGCGCCGCCAAACCCAGTACCCGCCAACGCATGGAGCGGTTCAAGGCGCGGCCTTGTCCATGCGCTCGGCGATCACCGTGGCCAGCTCCGTCACGTTGCCGGGCTCGAAGATCGAACCGTGCAGCCCACGCACCTGGTGTTCGTACAGGTGCTTGGGCATCAGCCGCGACCAGGGCCGAAACAACCAACGGCCCCAGTTGGCCAAGCCGGATGACTTGAGCAACAGCGTGGGGCCGTCGTAGGCCGAGGGGCGGTAACCTTTCAGGGCCATCACCTGGCTGACCAGGCCGGGATCGTTGAACATGGCGCCCATGCGCCGACCGTTCAGGCTCAGCTCCTGGATGCGAAATCGCTTCACCAGCCAACCTGATAAGCGCCAGAACGCCGTGCCGCCCAGGCGCGATGTCGGGTAGGTGGTGTCAATCAAAAACAGACCGCGTACCGGGAACCCCCGCTGCTGCAGCAAGCGGATAGCCTCCAGCGCCGCCACGCCCCCTACCGAGAACCCGGCCAGAAAACCGGGCCGCTTGCCGTGCGCCTGGATGGCATCGGCGTACAAGGTGGCCAGGTCGTCGATACGCTCTATCGGCTGGGTAAACGGGGGTTGCAGCATATGCACATCACAGGCATTGCCGAGTGCACGTGCCAGGTTCTGGAAGCGCAGCAGGTCGCCATGGCCCGAGGCTGCCAGGTACAGCGGTACCCGCCCGGTGTCAGCCCCCAGGTTCAGCATCACGCTGGGGCCTTTGCTTTTGTCAGACAGCGCCGCGGCCAGGCTTTCAATGCTGGGGTGCTCGGTGATCAGGTACATCGGCACCTTGCGGCCTACCAACTTTTCGATGCTGCTCAGCATGGTGACGGCGGCCAGAGAGTCGCCGCCCAGGTCGAAGAAATTGTCAAACACGGTGATGGGCCGGGTGTCCAGCACGTCTTCCCACAGTGCCAGCAGCTCGGCCTCGTAGCGGCGGTGGGCCTTGCGGGCCTGGGTGGAGCCGGCGACCACGCTGGGGTCGGGCAGCGCGTCGTAATCGATCTTGCCCGCCACACTGGCGGGTAGGCCCGGCAGTATGCTGATGCCGCTGGGCACCATGTAGTCGGGCAAGCGCAGGCGCAGCACGGCCTGCAGGCTCTCCACCGAGGGGCTACCGGTGGCGGCCACCCAGGCGTGGATTTGCGGCTTGCCTTTGCGCTCGATCAGCTTGGCCGCCGCCTGCAACACCCCTTCAATCGCCGACAGCGCCGATTCGATTTCTCCCAGCTCGATGCGGTAGCCACGCAACTTGACCTGCCGATCCAGCCGCCCCAAGAAGTGCAGATTGCCGTCGCTGCCCAGCCAGCCCCGGTCACCGGTGCGGTACATGCGGTGGCCTAGGCCCAACGGGTGAAAGGGGCGGAAGGGGTCGGGCAGAAACACCTGGGCGTCCAGCTCGGGGCGGTTCAGGTAGCCGCGCGCAATCGCCTCGCCACCGATATAGATCTCGCCCGGCACGCCCAGTGGCATCGGGCGCAGCGCGTGGTCCAGTACGTAGATGCGGGTATCGTCAATCGGGCGGCCAATCGGCAGGGCGGTGTCTGTGCGGTGGTTTTCGCACTCCCAGGCGGTGGCAAATATCGCGGTTTCGGTAGGGCCGTAGACGTTGTATAAACGGCCGCCGGTTTCCTTCAAAAACCGCTGCGCCAGCTCGGGCGACAACACCTCGCCACCGCAGCAGGCCACGCGCAGCTTCAGGTCTTTGCGGTGCCCGGCCGAATCCAGAAACCGGCTCAGGGTGCTGGGCACAAAAGCCATGATGGTGACCCGGTGGCGCACCGCAAAGTCGGCCAGCGACTCGGGTAGCAAACGGCCCGGTGGCGGCAAGGCCACGCTGGCACCGTGCACCAGGGGCAGCAGCAACTCGATCAGCGAGGGGTCAAAGGTGACTTGGGTGGCCTGGGCCGAGCGGTCGTGCCATTCCACGGCGTAGGCCCGCGACAGCCAGCCCAGCCGCCGCGCCAGCGTGCCATGCTCGATCATCACGCCCTTGGGCCGCCCGGTGGAGCCCGAGGTAAACAGCACGTAAGCCAGGTCCGCCGCCGCGGGCTGCGCGGTCAGGCGCTGTGACCCGTGCTGGGCCACATCGGCCTGGGCTTGCCTCCAGTCCACCTGCAGGGTCCGGGCATGCAGGCCACCGAGCCGCTCCTGGGTGTGCGGCTGGACCAGCACGGCGATGGCACCGGCCTCTTGCAAAATCGCCTCCAGCCGCGCCAGCGGGGCTTCGGGATCGAGTGGCAAAAACGCCGCCCCGGCCTTGGCGATGGCCAGCATGGCCACCACCCAGTCGGGTGAGCGGTCCATCACCACGGCAATGATCTGGTCCTTGCCCGCGCCCAGCGCCAGCAGGCGCCAGGCCAAATGGGTAGACACCGCGTCTAGCGTGGCGTAGTCCATTTCTCCATCGTTCCACACCAAGGCGTTGGCTTCGGGACGCAGCCCGGCGTGGTGCTCAAACTGCACCACAAATGGCTCGACCACGGCCATGGCAGCCACGTCTTTGTGCAAACCGTCAACCAGCATCCAGTGCTCTTCCGGCGGCACCAGCGCAATGCTGTCCAGCGGGGTCTCCGGCGGGCCCATGGTGGCCTCGACCAGGTGCCACACGCGGCGACCCAGCAGTTCCACCTCGCCCACGGCAAAACAGGCGGCACTGGCTTCCAGCGCCAGCTCCACATCCTCGTCGGCATGGAACTCGCACACCGTCACGCCCAGCGGAAAGCGGGCCTTGCCCGAGAACAGTTGGCGCGATTCGACCAGTTCGGCCGCCCCGAACGACACTGCGTAATCTTGCCGTTCGAACGACAGCAGTACGTCAAACAGGCCGTCGCGGCGGTTGCGCGCCACCTCCAGCGTGCGGCCCAGCTCGCTCAAGGGGTAGCGCGGGTGCCGCAATGCCGCCCGCATAGCCGTGCCCACGGCGGCCAGCAGCCCGCCCAGGGTCATGTCCGGGGGCAGTTGCACCGCCACCGGTATGACGCCCACAAACATCCCCAGCGTGTCGGTAAACCGCCGCCCGCCCCGGTTCAGACTGGGTACGCCGACCACCACCTCCTGGCGGTTGCTGACGCGGCCAAAGTACAGAATCAGAGCCGCCAGAAAGAAATTGAAGGCGCTAGAGCCGCGCTCGGCCGCCACCTGGCGCAACCGGTCATAACCGGCCCGGGGAATGCGCTGCGCGCCCATGTGGGCAGCAGGCAGCTCCTGCTGACGGGTGCTGGCGTAACGGCGCTCGATCAGGGCGGGGGGCAACACCGGCATTTGCCCACGCCAGTACGCAGCATCGCGCTCGAACGCGGGCGACTGGTGGTACAGGGCAGACTCTTCGATGAATTTTTTATAGCCCGGGTCGCTGCGCAGCACCGGAGGCTGGCCCGCCTCCAGCGCGTTGTACAGCTCGCTCCAGCGCCGCATCACCTGCGAAGTGCCCCATCCGTCCATCACCAGGTGGTGGAACTGGATGGTGAGCCCGTGCAGCACATTGCTGGCACGCAGCAGGGCAAAGCGCCAGGGGGGCGTGCCGTCCAGCACAAAGGGCACGGTCATGCGCTGCTGCCACCACATGCGCATGGCCTCTTTGGGATCGGCCGCGGCCGACAGATCCACCAGTTCCAGGTTCAGGGCGCTGTGCGACAGCAAGGTTTGGCTACCGTCGGCCAGGGGGGCCAGGCGCAGGGCATCGCTTTCGGCCACCAGTTGGGCCAGGGCTTCCTGGAACCGCGCCAGGTCTAGCGCGCCCGTCAAAAACGCCCCGCCACCGATGTTCAGGTGCGCACTGCCCGCCCAGGTGCGTTGGTCCAGCCAGACTTCGCGCTGGCTCAGTGACAGCCTCAGGTCTTCATGGCGGCGCTCTAGCGGCATTACAGCTTCCATTGCGCTATGGTCTCCATCGCATGGCGGTAGCCCACTTCGATGATCTCGTCGGCCCGGCTGTAAGCCATCAGGGAAAAACCGGCCACCGGCGGCTCCAGATACTGGTCGGCCTGGGCGATGGTGGCCGCCCGCTGGTGCAGGCCACCAATGTGCCCGGCGCGGTACAAAATCTCGGTAATGCCCGGCGTGCTGCGGGGCTTGCGCGACACCATGCCTTTGAGGGTATGGCGCACCGACAGGCGCTCTAGCGCCGGGTCCACGCCCATTTCGACCTGCACGTCCACGTCGATGGCAACGATGGTGCCGTTGCCGCGGCGCTTCTCCAGCGGCACACCCAAGCGCATGCGCATCGCATCCACTGGCACGTTTTCCAGAATCGCGCCGTCCACCAGCAAATTGCCGTCTACCAGCACCGGCGGGAACAGACCTGCGGGCGAATTGCTGGCCAGCACGGCACGCCACAGCGGCCCGGTTTCCTGCACCGTGGTGCCGCCCTTGGTGAGGTTGCAGGCCGCGGCAAAGTACGGGGTCCACAGGGCATCCATCTGGGTATCGCCAAACATGGCGCGCAGATCGCGCTTGACGCGCCCACCCGAGACAATGGACACCAGCGGCAGGGTCGGCCACTCGCCACCTTCGGCAAACTTGCGGGTTTGGTCGCGGATCTGTTTAAGTGGCAGGCCGCAGGCAAACTGCGCCCCAATCAGCGCGCCCATACTGTTGCCGCCCACCAGATCGACCGGAATATTCGCCTCTTGCATGGCCCGCAGCACACCCAGATGGGCAAAACCACGGGCGCCACCACCGCCCAGCACCACGCCGACGGCGCGGCCGGTCAGAAACCGCGCCAGCCGCCCGTAGTCACCCGAAGAATGGCTGCGTGTGGGATAGACCCGCTCAATCTGCCGCCCGGCACGCCAGACGTGGGTCACATCGGGGGCCACCGCCGAGGCGGGATACAACACCACCAGGTGCTGGCGCTTCATGCCAAAGCCGGGCTCTTCGGTGAGCCGCTGCTCCAGTGCGCCACGGTCCCGCGAGGCCCCAGCATTGGCGACAAAAATCACTTGGTCGGCCTGCCTAAAAGCCCGCCGCGTCCAAGACGAAGGGGTGGCATCGGCCTCATAAACCAGAAAATCGAATGCGTCCTCCAGGGCATCGAACCGGTCTGTTCCGCCCTCCACTTCCGAGTTTTGTGAGCCGTGCTCCAGCTCGGCCGAGGGCGTGATGTGGTGCACCCGACCCATGCGGGAAAAAGCCTCGGCCAGGCCACGCGCGACCTCGGCCGAACCCGCGCCGGGGTACAGTGGCACCACCACAAAGGCCTGGGCCTGGTGCCGGTCGACCACCTGGGTCGTGTGGCGCAGGTGGTCAAAAATGGCCTGGGAAAACACCCGGTTGAAGGCCAGCGGCTGGCGCACCAGCATGGCTTCGAAGTGGCTGCGGTCCAGCACCGCCAGGGTGGAATCGCGCACGGCAGTGACATCGGCGGTGCGCGGCTGGCGCAGGATCATGCCCATCTCGCCCACGCTCTCGCCAGGGCGGATTTCGTTGTACAGCAGGACGCTGCCGTCGCGGTTGCGGCGCGAGGCCCGCAGGCGGCCGGTGATGACAAAAAACATGCTGTTGGCCGCCGCGCCTTCTTCCAGCACCACGCTGCCACCGCGCACTTCCTGCAGCTCCAGCACATCGGCCAGATCGTTCAGTACCGCCTCGTCTAGCGTGCCAAACACGCGGCTGTCACGCAGCACCTGGATCACCCGCGCGTGGAATTTATCCTTACCTGGCATGGACTCGCCCTTTGTCTTGAATTCGGTGACCCCATGGCAGGCTCACGCGCCACCTGATTTTGATACAAAAATACACACTTTAAAGAGTGTACGCCTGCACAAGAACGGTGCAAATCGGTGTTTATACAGACAAATGAAGACAGCGGCGCGGCGTCAAACGGCGGCGAACTGGCCCAGGTTGAGGCGCAAAGTGCGCCCGCAACGAGCCGCCAAGGTCTCGTCGTGGGTCACCAGCACAAAGGCGGTGCCCTGGTCGCGTGCCAGTTGCAGCATCAGCGCAAACACGCCGTCGGCGGTAGCTCGGTCCAGGTTGCCGGTGGGCTCATCGGCCAGCACACAGGCAGGCTGGGCCACCAGGGCGCGGGCAATCGCTACGCGCTGGCGTTCGCCGCCCGACAGCTCGGCCGGCCGGTGGTGCACCCGGTCCTGCAAACCCACCAATGCTAGTATTTTGCTAGCTTGCTGCGCAGCCTGGTCGCGCGGTAGCCGCCGAATCCATAAGGGCATGGCCACGTTGTCGAGCGCACTGAATTCGGGCAGCAGGTGGTGGAATTGGTAGACAAAGCCCAGGTGCTGGTTGCGCTGGCGGCCCTGCTCGGCGGCGTCCCACTGTGCCATGTCGTGGCCATTCAGCTGCACCGTACCGCTGCTGGGTGCGTCCAAGCCACCCAGCAGGTGCAGCAGCGTGCTTTTGCCCGAGCCGGACGCGCCCACGATGGCCACGGTTTCGCCCGCAAACACCTGCAGATCCACACCCTTGAGCACGGTCACGTCCAGGCGGCCCTCAGAAAAACGCTTGGTCAGGCCTTTGGCCTCCAATACCAACTTACTCATAACGGAGTGCCTCTGCAGGATTGACACGGCTGGCATGCCAGCTGGGGTAAATGGTGGCCACAAAGGCCAAGATCAGCGAGATCACCGCGATTGGCACGATGTCGCCCTGCTGTGGTTCGCTTGGCATGCGGCTGATGAAGTAGACCTCTTTCGGCAAAAAGCTGGCGTGGAACAGATGCTCCAGCGCGGGCACGATCACGTCGATGTTGAAGGCAATCCCCAGGCCCAGTAGCAGCCCGGCCACGGTACCCATCACACCCACCATCGCGCCCTGCACCATGAAGATGCCCATGATGCTGCGCGGGCTGGCGCCCAGGGTGCGCAGGATGGCGATGTCGGCCCGCTTGTCGGTCACCGTCATCACCAGCGTGCTGACCAGGTTGAACGCCGCCACCGCCACGATCAGCGTGAGGATGATGAACATCATGCGTTTTTCCAGCTCCACCGCGGCAAACCAGGTTTTGTTTTGCTGCGTCCAGTCGCGGATCAGCAGGTTGCCGCTGAGGCTGCCCGCCAGTTCTTGGGCCACCTGGCGCGCCTGGTGCAGGTCTTGCAGCTTGACGCGGATGCCGGTGGGACCTTCCAGGCGGAAGATGCGCTCGGCATCCTCCATGTGCATCATCAGCAGGGTCGAATCGTATTCAAAGTGGCCGGACTCAAAGGTGCCCACTACCGTCATTTGCTTCAGGCGCGGCACCACGCCGGCCGGGGTGACCTGGCCGCTGGGGGCAATCAGCGTCACCGGATCGCCCACGCGCACGCCCAGGCTACGCGCCAGGTCAATACCCAGCACCACGCCGAACTGGCCGGGCACCAGCTTGGCCAGGGTTTCCTGGTGGATGCCCACAGACAGGTCGGTGACCTCGCCCTCGTGCGCCGGGTCGATGCCGCGCACCAAGGTGCCTTTCATATCGTCGCCGCGCGCCAGCAATGCCTGGCTAGCTATAAAAGGTGCAGCTCCGATGACGGCCGGGTTCTGTTTGACCTCGGCCAGGGTCTTGGCCACGTCGGGCAGCGCCTCGCCGTTGGGCGCGAAGATTTCAATGTGCGCCACCACCGACAGCATGCGGTCGCGCACCTCTTTCTGGAAGCCATTCATCACGCTGAGCACGATGATCAGCGCCGCCACACCCAGGGCGATGCCGAGCATGGACACGCCCGAGATGAAATTGATAAAGCCGTTGCGCCGGGTGGCCCGGCCAGCCCGCGTATAACGCCAGCCCACCAGGAGTTCGTAGGGGATTTGCATGGAGCAGTACAGAGAGAAGACGGGGGTGATTGTGGCAGCTTGGCGAATACCCCCGTCCCCACGCAAAAAGCGGCTACAGCTATCTTTTAAATAGCTGTAGCCGCAAGAAGAATATGCGCCAGAGGGCTAAAACACCCCCCATGTTGGCTTATTCGTCGTTGTCGGTAGAAAAAGTGCGCACGCTGCTGTACGCGTTGGCGACACCGGGCACGGTGCTGGCGACCTTGCGGGCCTTGGCTTCTTCCACCGGGCCTTGGGTCCAGCCGTGCAGGGTGATGTTGCCGTTGCTGGCGGTGACGGTCAGGTCCTTGGCTTCATCGCCCAGCGAGGTGCTGATGGCGGACTGGACGGAGCTGGCCAGATCGGCATCGTTGCCAGCGGCGTGGGCGGGCAGGAAAGCGCCAGCGGTCAGGGCAAACAAGGCAGAAGCGGCGATACGGTTGAAGGTGCGTGTCATGGTGAATCCTTTGGGTGGTTGAATCGTTTTGCGATGGGGTGATCTTCCCAAGCCGGGGCGATTTATCTGTGTCGGAAACCCGCTGGCTGTGTTGCATGTGCAATTGGCCCAGACACAATGCGCGCGCGTAGATTGCTATTTAATTCATAGCTATCAGCGCACGAGGAATATGCACCACAGGCCTAAAAAACTCCTAACTTTTCAACCGAGTGATACAAACTAAGTACTTACCCTAGAAGCCAAAAAAGTATCAGTAATGGGCCGCTCGCGCAGTAGTAAGCGCAGAAGGGGCTCCCTAAACTGGCGCCATGGCAGCTTGGAACACACAAGAACACAAGGAGATGGCCGATGTCACCGTATCTCGAACTGGTAGGTATCCAGCAGCAGGAGTCGTTCAAGGTGTGGACGCACGGCTACCCGTATGAAACGGTGCGCTGGCATTTCCACCCCGAGTACGAGCTGAACTACATCAGCCACACCTCGGGCCGGTTTTATGTGGGCGACCACACCGGCACCTTTGTGCCCGGCCAGCTGGTGATGATGGGCCCCAACCTGCCGCACAACTGGATCAGCGAAGTCCCCGAAGGCACCACCGTGCCCGAGCGCTGCGTGGTGCTGCAGTTCTCTGGCAAAAGCATTCTGGGCGGCATCGAGGCCTTTCCTGAACTGAGCCAGCTAGAAAAGCTGCTGGCCGATTCGCAGCGCGGTATATTGTTCTCGCCCGAAGTCACCGCCAAGGCCGTGCCCATGCTGACCACCCTGCTGGCGGCACGCGGCTTTCAGCGGGTGTACCAGTTCCTGGCGCTGCTAGAAACTTTGTCGCACGCACAAGACAGCACGCTGCTGGCCACGCCCACCTTCCGCCCCGACCCGCAGGGCTACCAGTCGTCCACCATCAACCAGGTGCTGGCCTATCTGGCCGAGCATCTAAACGATCGGCTCAACGAATCCGCCCTGGCGCGCTACGCCGGTATGGAGCCCAGCGCCTTCTCGCGCTTCTTCCGCCGCCACACCGGCCTGCCGTTTGTGCAGTACCTGAACCGCCTGCGGGTGAACCGGGCCTGTGAACTGCTGATCTCGTCCGAGCAGTCGGTCACTGATATTTGCTACGCCTGTGGCTTCAACAACGTCTCCAATTTCAACCGCCAGTTTCTGGCCCAAAAGTCCGTGCCACCCTCGCAGTTCAGGCGCTACTACCTGCTGAACGACGAATGTGAGGCCACGGGCTAAGCGCCCGCGCCTTCCCTTTTTAAACCCGCCCGCGGATGCCTTTTACGCACCCGCAGGGCGCAGCTTTGCCTTTTGTTTTTAACGACCTGGAGACCCCATGCCCACTACAACCCCTGACATGCAAGCCGTGGTTTGCCACGGACCCAAAGACTACCGCCTGGAACGCGTCGACAAACCCGTGGCCGGCCCCAACGAGCTGGTGATCGAAATCGTCGCCTGCGGCATCTGCGCCAGCGACTGCAAATGCCATTCGGGCGCGGCCATGTTCTGGGGCGGTGACGGCAAACCGGCGTGGGTCAAGGCCCCGGTGATTGCGGGCCATGAATTCTTTGGCTATGTGGTCGAGGCCGGCCCCGGCGCGCTGGCGCACTTTGACGTGACCATCGGCCAGCGCGTGATCGCCGAGCAGATCGTGCCCTGCGGCAAGTGCCGCTACTGCACCAGTGGCAGCTACCACATGTGCGAAGTGCACAACATCTTCGGCTTCCAGCGCGTGGTGGCCGATGGCGGCATGGCCGACTACATGCGCCTGCCGCCCACGGCCCGCGTGCACAAGATCCCCGAGACCATTTCGCTCAACGACGCGGCCATGATCGAGCCCATGGCCTGCGCCGTGCACACCGTGAACCGCGCCGACATCCAGCTCGACGACGTGGTGGTGATCGCCGGTGCCGGGCCGCTGGGCCTGGGCATGGTGCAGATCGCCAAGCTGAAAACACCCAAGAAACTGGTCGTCATCGACATGGTGCCCGCCCGGCTGGCGCTGGCCCAGGCCTTCGGTGCCGACGTGACCATCAACCCCGCTACCGACGACGGCCGGGCCATCATCGACCGCCTGACCCAGGGCTACGGCTGCGATGTCTACATCGAAACCACCGGCGTACCGGCGGGCGTGAGCCAGGGGCTGGAGCTGATCCGCAAGCTGGGCCGGTTTGTCGAGTTCAGCGTGTTTGGCAAAGAAACCAGCGCCGACTGGTCCATCATTGGCGACCGCAAGGAGCTGGACGTGCGCGGCGCGCACCTGGGCCCCTACTGCTACCCTGTGGTAATCGACCTGATGGAGCGCGGCTTGCTGACCTCGCGCGGCATCGTCACCCACGATTTCACGCTGGACGAGTGGGAAGAGGCCTTCAACCTGGCCAATTCGCTGGACTCGATCAAGGTCTTGCTCAAGCCCGGGCGTGCCGCATGAAACAGCCACCCGCCGCCTGCGTGATCGGGGTCGATATCGGCACCCAAAGCACCAAGGCGGTGCTGGTGCGGGCCGACGGCCAGATCCTGGCGCAATCCTCCCAGGCCTACCAGGTCGAAACGCCGAAACCGCTGTGGGCCCAGCAGTGGCCCGACGTGTGGCTGGATGCCGTAGTTGCATGCATAAAAGGGGTGCTAGCGCAGGTAGCGCCTGCACAAGCAGCTATCAAAAGTATATGTGTGAGCAGCCTGTACGGTGGCAGCGGCATTCCGGTGGATGCGGAAGGCAAGGCGCTGTACCCCTGCCTGATCTGGATGGACCGCCGCGCCCAGGACGAGGTACGCTGGGTGCGCGACAACGTGGACCTGGAGCGCCTGTTCCACATCACCGGCAACGGCGTGGACAGCTACTACGGCTATACCAAGATGCTCTGGCTGCGCGAGAAAGAACCCGTCGTGTGGGCCAAAACCCGGCAGTTCCTGCCGCCCAACAGCTATGTGAACGCCCGCCTGACCGGCGAGGTGGCGGTAGACCACAGCTCGGCTGGCAACATCGGCGGCGTGTACGACGTGGCGCAGCGCGGCTGGTCGGCCGAGGCGCTGCAGATGCTGGGCATTCCGCAGAGCATGATGCCCGCGCGCCTGGTCGCGTCCAGCGAGGTGGTCGGTGGTTTGCTGCCGGCATGGGCTGAACGCCTGGGCCTGCCTGCCGGTACACCGGTGGTGGCGGGCGGTGTGGATGCCGCCGTGGCCACCCTGGCCGCAGGTGCCGCCCAGCCCGGCAACCATGTGGCGATGGTTGGCACCAGCATGTGCTGGGGCACCATCCGCCCAAGCGTCGATGCACGCCACGGCCTGATCAGCATGCCGCATGTGTTCAACGGCGATAGCAACGGACCAAAGGACCTGTATGTGTTCGGCGGTGCCATCAGTGCCGGAGCCTCGGTCACCTGGTTCCGCGAAACCTTTTGCCAGGCCGAAATCGCCGCTGGCAAAACCCTGGGCGTAGACCCGCACAGCCTGCTGGAAAAAGACGCGGCACCGCTGCCGCCCGGCAGCGACGGCATCCTGTTTTTGCCCTATCTGATGGGCGAGCGCAGCCCCATTTGGGATGCGCAGGCCAGCGGGGCTTTCGTCGGCCTGGGCCTGCACCATGGCCGCGCCCACCTGTACCGGGCGGTACTGGAAGGTGTGGGCTTCGCGCTGCGCCACAACATCGAAGCGGGCTTGCGCGGCATGGGCACGCTGGACCACCGTCTGGTGGTGGTGGGCGGTGCCAGCCATTCCGACCTGTGGATGCAGATCATGGCCGACATCACGGGCCGCCCGGTGTTCACCCTGGCCGAAGACGTGGAAGCCTCGCTGGGTGCGGCCCTGCTGGCGGCCTACGGCGTAGGCCTGATTGATGCCGACGCGGTGCGCAAAGGCTGGGTCACACCCGTATTGCGCGCCGAGCCGAACCCCGAGGCCCATGCGGCCTACAACGACCTGTTCGCCCAGTACGTGGACCTGTACCCGGCACTCAAGCCCGCCATGCACCGCTTGCGTCCACCCGGTCCATCCCGCCCACCGACCCATTCCCCAGGAGACCCGCCCACATGAAAAAACCCGCCTTTATTTTCCCTCACCAAAGCAACCACAAGGAGACAGACAGCATGAAGAAATTTGTACTCGGTGCCATCGGCGCCGCCATGATCTCACTCACCCTACCCGCCACCACGGCGCTGGCACAGACCGGCGCGCCCTGGGCCATCGACAAGGCCGCCGCGCCGTTCAAGGGCACCAAGATCAAGGTGCTGTTCCTGGACCGGCCCGGCTACCGCGCCATCATCAAGCTGCTGCCCGAGTTCGAGAAAAAGACCGGCATCAAGGTCGAATACGAAATCGTGCCCTACGAAAACGCCCGCGAAAAGCAGGTGCTGAACTTCAGCGCCAAAGGCGACCTGACCATGGCCCTGGTGGACCTGGTGTGGATTGGCGAATTTGCCGAAAGTGGCTGGATCGTGCCGGTGGACACCTTCACCAAAGACGCGGCCATCACCGACCCGAACCTGGACCTGAAAGGCTTCTTCCCGCTGCTGCTGAACGCGTTTGGCTCGTGGGACGGCAAGGTCTATGGCCTGCCGTTTGACAACTATTCGGGCCTGATGTTCTACAACCAGTGCATGCTGAAAGATGCCGGTTTCAGCGGCCCGCCACAAACCTGGGACGAGCTGAAGAACGTCTACGCCCCCAAGCTGACCAACCCGGCCAAAAAGCAGTACGCCTATGCCCTGCAATCGCTGCGCGGCGAAACCCAATCGGCCGACAGCTTTATGCGCTTCCTGTGGCCGTTTGGCGGCTCGCTGCTGGACAAAGACTTCAAGTCCAACCTGGCCTCCAAGGGTAGCCAGGACGGCCTGAAGTTCCGCCAGGACCTGATGAAGTACATGCCCCCCGGCGTAGTGAGCTACGACCATGCCGAAGCGGTAAACGCCCTGGCCCAGGGCCAGGTGGCGATGCTGACCGAGTGGTCGGCCTTCTACGGCACGCTGACCGACCCCAAGACCTCCAAGCTCGGCGACTGCCTGGCCGTGGCCCCCGAGCCCAAAGGCCCCGCCGGTCGTCTGCCTGCACTGGGCGGCTTCTCGCTGGCCGTGGCATCGCAGGCCACGCCCGCGCAGCAAAAGGCCTCGTGGATCTTCACCCAGTGGGCCACGTCGGATGCCATCGCCAAGCAGTATGTGGAAGCCGGTGGCGTGTCCGGCCGCATGGCGGTCTACAAAGACCCTGCTATCCAGGCCAAGTTCAAGTACGTGAAACCGATGGTCGAGTCGTGGCAGCAAGGTGTGCCCGAGTTCCGCCCCCGCTTCCCCGCCTGGTCGTCCATCACCGAGATCGTGGCCGAGTTCGGCAGCAAGATCATGCTGGGTGAAACCAGCATCGAGCAGGGTACCAAGGAGATCAGCACTCGCATGGAATCGGTGCTGGACAAAGAGGGTTACTACAACGGCAAAAAGAAGAAATTGCAATAAGAGGTGCCGTGGTGCCTGCCCGTGGGCAGGCACCAGCTGTGTTGAACCCTTCCCCCGTCGCCTGGAAATTGCATGACTACACACTCCCCTGCTGGTGCCGCACCAGCACTCCCCTCCAAGCGCGCCTCGCGGCTAGCCCATGGCCGCTGGACCCCGCTGTGGTTTCTGGCCCCGGCCGTGCTCACCCTGTTTGCCATCGGCATCTACCCCACACTGTTTGCGCTGGTCACCTCGATGCGCAAATACAACCTGACCCGCGCCCGCGACGGCTTTCCCTTCGTCGGGCTGGACAACTACAAGGCGGTGCTGAGCGACAGCACCTTCTGGGAGACGCTGTGGCGCACCGCCACCTTCTACCTGACGGTGATGCCGGTGGAGCTGGCCCTGGGCATGGCGATTGCGCTGATGCTGCACAAGCCGGGCTGGTCCATGGCGCGCGCGCTGGTGCGCGTGTCGCTGGTGATTCCGCTGGCCACCACCTACGCGGTGGTGGGGCTGATTGGGCGGCTCATCTTCAACCGCGACTTTGGCGTGGCCAACCAGTTTGCCTCCTGGCTGGGCTTTCCGGCGCTGGACTGGCTGGGCAACCAGACCGGTGCATTCGCGGCCATCGCCATCATGGACATCTGGCAGTGGACCCCGTTTTGCGCGTTGATTTTTCTGGCCGGCTTGTCGATGGTGCCGAACGAGGTGGAAGAAGCCGCGCGGCTGGAAACCTCGTCGCACCTGAACCTGCTGCGCTATGTGCAGCTGCCCTATTTGCTGCCCGGCTTTACGGCGGTGCTGATCCTGCGGTCGGCCGACATTTTGAAGCTGTTTGACATGGTGTTCACCATGACGCGCGGCGGCCCCGGCGCGGCCACCGAGCTGGTGTCGATCTACATCCAGCGGGTGGGCTTTCGCATCTTCGACATGGGCACGGCATCGGCGCAGGCAATTTTGCTGCTGGTGCTAACCATCCTGCTGAGCCGCCTTTTCATCTCCGTCTTCTACCGGGAAATCGACTAATGAACACCAAAAAATTCGGCAAAGGACTGCACCTGATCGGGTTGCTGGCCTTCCTGGCTTTCACCCTGTTTCCGTTTTACTGGATGGTGGCCAGCAGCTTCAAGGACCAGACCGATCTGCTGGCTTCGCCGCCGGTGTGGACCTTCATTCCCACCGTGGCCAACTACGCCGAGGTGTGGCAAGACGACAAGGTGTTTGGCGCCATCCGCAACTCGCTGATCGTTGCCAGCCTGACCACGCTGCTGGCCGTCGCCATGGGCGCACCGGCGGCCTATTCGCTGGCGCGCTTCCAGTTCAAGGGCAAGAAGGATTTGTGGTTCTGGTTTATCTCGAACCGCATGATCAGCCCCATCGTGCTGGCCCTGCCGGTCTACCTGCTGGCGCAAAGCGCGGGCCTGCTGGACACGCACCTGGTGCTGATACTGATCTACCTGTCGTTCTGCCTGCCCATCGTGGTGTGGATTTGTACCGACCAGTTCCGATCCATCCCGCCGGACCTGGAGCAGGCCGCGCGGCTGGACAACGCCAACCAGTGGGACATCTTCTGGCGCATCTATCTGCCGCTGGGCCTGCCGGGCATTGCGGTGTCGGCCATCTTCAGCTTCATCTTTTCGTGGAACGAGCTGCTGTATGCGCTGGTGCTGACGCGCAGCGCGGTGCAGACCGCCCCGGTGATCGCCACCAGCTATATGTCGGGCTATGAATTGCCCTGGGGAAAGATCATGGCCACCGGCACCATCATCGTCTTGCCCGTGACCATCTTTGCCCTGTTCGTGTCGCGCCACATGGTGCGCGGCCTGACCATGGGTGCCACCAAATAAAACCACAGACACACGCATCGGGAGACTAGCTAATGGAATTTTTGAAAATCAACAATGTGGTCAAGAAGTATGGCGACGCCACCGTCATCGGCGGTGTCAGCCTGGCCGCACGTGAGGGCGAGTTTGTGGTCTTCGTCGGCCCCTCGGGCTGCGGCAAGTCCACGCTGATGCGCCTGGTGGCCGGGCTGGACGAGGTGAGCGACGGCAGTATCCACATCAACGGCGTGGACGTGACCGAGGTGGAGCCCGCTGCACGCGGCGTATCCATGGTGTTCCAGTCGTATGCGCTGTATCCGCACATGTCGGTGCGCGAGAACATGTCGTTCGGCCTGAAGATGATCAAGACCCCGCCAGATGAAATCTACAAGCGCGTGTCCGATGCCGCCGCCATCCTGAAGCTGGAGCACCTGCTGGAGCGCCGCCCCAAAGACCTGTCCGGCGGCCAGCGCCAGCGGGTGGCGATTGGCCGCGCCATCGTGCGCAAGCCCAAGCTGTTTCTGTTTGATGAACCCCTGTCCAACCTGGATGCCGAGCTGCGCGGCGAAATGCGGGTGGAAATAGCCCGCCTGCACCGCGAGCTGGGTGTCACCATGGTCTACGTGACCCACGACCAGGTAGAGGCCATGACCCTGGCCGACCGCATCGTGGTGCTGCGTGCGGGCAAGGTGGAGCAAATGGGCTCGCCTGCCGACCTGTACGACCACCCGGTGAATACCTTTGTGGCGGGCTTCATTGGGTCGCCCAAGATGAACTTTTTGCCGATGCAGGTGCAAGGCGTAGAAGGTGGCCGCGTGCGCCTGGCCCATGCCGCGCTGCAGGCCAGGACGGTGGAGCTTCCGTTGCGCGCCGGTGCCGCCGTGCGCCCAGGCGACACGCTGACCCTGGGCCTGCGCCCCGAGCACATCGCCATCGGTGGTACATCGCCGCTGGCCTTGTCGGTCAGTGCCCACTACGTGGAGAATCTGGGTGGCACCTCGCAGTTCTATGTGCAGACCGCCGACAAAGTGCCACTCATTGCCATGGCCCAGGGCCGCCACACCGTCACGCCGGGCGAGTCGCTGGTGATGACGGCGGCACCCGAACACGCCTACCTGTTCGATGCCCAGGGCCTGGCGCTCTGACCCGGCAAGGAGACCCCCATGGACTTCCACGGAAAACGCGTGCTGGTCACCGGCGCGGGCAAGGGCATAGGCCGCGCCACCGCCGTGCTGCTGGCGCAGCGCGGTGCCACGGTGGTGGCCCTGAGCCGCAACCCCGCCGACCTGCAACAGCTGGCCGCAGAGATAGGTTGCGAAACCTTGGCGGTGGACCTGGCCGACGTGGCCGCCACACGCGCGGCCGTGCGTTCGGCCCTGCCGTTGGACCTGCTGGTGAACTGCGCTGGCATCGCCCAACTCACGCCCTTCCTAGACACCACGGTGGAAGACCTGGACACCCTGATGGCTACCAACACCCGCGCGCCCATGGTGGTGGCGCAGGAGGTGGTGCGCGATCTGCTGCGCCGCGGCGTGCCGGGTGCCATCGTCAACGTGTCCAGCATCGCGGCGCAGGTCGGCATACCTAACCACACGGCCTACTGCGCGTCCAAGGCGGCGCTGGATGCCATCACCCGAGTCATGGCGGTGGAGCTGGGCCCCATGGGCATACGGGTCAACAGCGTCAACCCGGTGGTCACCCTGACCCCCATGGCCGTGCTGGCGTGGAGCGACCCGGCCAAGTCTGCGGGCATGCTCAACCGCATCCCGCTGCAGCGCTTTGTGCAGCCCGAAGAGGTGGCCTCGGTGATCGCCTTTTTGCTCAGCGACGACGCACGCATGGTGCACGGCAGCTGTCTGGATGTAGACGGCGGCTTTCGTGCCAACTGAATTTTCAAGGAGATATGCAATGAATCCACTCGGCGTACACGCCCTGGTCTGGGCGGGCGACCTCGGCCCCGCATCCACCCGCAAGGTGATGGAGCAAACCCGGCGGGCTGGTTATGACCTGATCGAACTGTCGCTGCACGGCCCCAAGGTGATGGACCTGGCGCTGACCCGCGACCTGCTGCAGGAAAACCATCTGCAACTGGGCTGCTCGCGCGGCCTGACCCTGGATGCCGACATCTCCAGCGCCGACCCGGCCTGCGTGGCACGCGGCATCGCCCTGCTGGAAGAAGGCATCACTATGACGGCCGCGCTGGGCGGTGCCTACTTCGGCGGCATCCTGTACGGGGCCATGGCCAAATACCCCGGCCCGCTGAGCGCCCAGGGGCGGAAAAACGCCTGCGACGCACTCCAACGCATGGCCGACTTCGCGCTGACCAAAGGCGTGACGCTGGGCCTGGAGGTAGTGAACCGCTACGAGAGCAACCAGCTCAACACCGCCCTGCAGGCGCTGGAGCTGATCGACCGCATCAACGCGCCCAACGTGGTGGTACACCTGGACACCTACCACATGAACATCGAAGAAGCCGACTTCATGCAGCCCGTGCTGGCCTGCGGCAAGCGCCTGGGCTATGTGCACATAGGCGAAAGCAACCGGGGCTACCTGGGCTCGGGCACGGTGGATTTCGCGCAGTTCTTCAAGGCCCTGGCCATGGTGGACTACCAAGGTGTCATCACTTTTGAGAGCTTTTCGTCCACCGTGGTCAACGAAGACCTGTCCAACGCGCTGGCGATCTGGCGCAACCTGTGGGACGACGGGCTGGACCTGGCCGTGCATGCCCGTACGTTCATGGCCAATGGCGTGCGGGCGGGGCAAATGGCTTTGGCCCATGCTTAGTTGCTTTTTGGACTTTAAACACTAGTATTCGGCGTATCCCTTAGGAGCACGCCATGCCGAATGACCCATTGGCCGACTGGAAGCAGCAACAGCGTGCCATGTGGGCATCGTTTATGCCCATGGCCTGGTTCACCCTGCCGGTGGCGGCGCACCTGGTGCGGTTTGCCGACATCCGAGCGGGCGAGGCGGTGCTGGACGTGGGCACCGGCACCGGTGTGGTCGCCCTTACCGCCGCGCGGGCGGGCGCACGGGTCACCGCGCTGGACCTCACGCCCGAGCTGCTGGTGCAGGCCCGCGAAAACGCGGCCATCGCCGGACATGAAGACGTCGTCTGGACCGAGGGCGATGCCGAGCAACTACCCTACCCCGATGCAACCTTCGACGTGGTGCTGAGCCAGTTTGGCCACATGTTTGCGCCCCGGCCTGCCGTGGTGGTGGCAGAAATGCGCCGCGTGCTCAAACCCCAGGGCCGCATCGCCTTTGCCACCTGGCCGCCCGAGCACATGGTGGGCCGGATGTTTGCGTTTATTGGCCGCCACGCGCCCCCGCTGCCCGAAGGGGCCGCGCCGCCGCCCCAGTGGGGCCACCCGGCCACCATCGCCGAGCGCCTGGGTGGTGCGTTCAGCCCGCCGTTTTTCGCCCGGGGCGCGATGGCCTTGCCCGCCCTCAGCATCCCCCACTACCGCCTGTTTCTGGAGCAGACCATCGGGCCGATGCAAAAGATCGTCGCCAGGCTGGCCAGTACGCCCGACCAGCTGCAGCAGTTCCGCCGCGAGTTCGAGGCCATGGCCGCCGACTACTTTGTCGACAACCACGTGCACCAAGACTACCTGCTGACGCGTGCAGCGGCCCGCTAAGTCCCTGCTGGAATATTTAAGCCAAAAGTGCCTCTAGCGCAGATAGCGCCTGCTCAGGGCGCTATCAAAACAGGAATACAGCCAAGCAGCTACCGCGCCCCAGCCTGGCCGTGCCACACCGCTGACCCTGGCCGAGCCCACGGCCTCCATCTGCATCCAGCCCGCCAGCTCCACCCGGTGCCGCTCGCCTTCGTGCAGCAGCACCGGCTGCTCGACCCACATCCCCGCCAGGTAGGCCATCAGGTGCAGACGCACAGCCCCTTCCAGCACAGCGATTTCGGCACCGCTAGGCACACACTGCCAGGCCCGCTGGGTGGGCTGGAGGTGCAGGGTGAACAAGGGCTCTGGGGCAGCAAGGGTGGACATACAAGACCTCTTTGTGAAAGTACCTGTAGCGTAAGAATGGAGGCCCGCCCCGAACAGCCACAGACCCCACCCATCTGTACCGCAACAGTGCAGAAAATCTGCATCTGTTATGGTCTGTTTCGCTTCCGTCTGTACCTGTTCAGCCCCCGCCCCTGCCCGCATGATGGGCGGGCTCTGCACCCCGCCCACGTCTATGTCCACCCAACCCAAATACCAGCACCTCGCCGACCACTACCGCAGCGCCATCCGCGCGGGCAGCCTGCTACCGGGCCACCGCATGCCGTCGCTGCGCGAAGTGGTGCGCCAGCACACGGTCAGCCTGTCCACGGCCATGCAGGTCTGCCGGCTATTGGAGAGCGAAGGCTGGCTGGAAGCGCGGCCCCGCTCGGGCTACTTTGTGCGGCCCGCGCAGGCAGCAGCCAAACTGGCCCCGGTGAACGACCCACCGATGCAGCGCGCCCCCGACCCGGCGCAGTACCTGGGCATCCACGCCAAGGTGTCTGCATTTTTGGCGCTGGGGCGCATGCAGCGCTTCAAAACCAACCTCTCCACCGCCCGCTGTGCCCCCGAGCTGTACCCCGCCAAGGCCCTGCAACAGGCCGCCCAGCGCAGCCTACGCCTGGACCCCGAGCAACTGGTGCGCGCCGCACCACCGCAGGGCTCTGTCGAGTTCCGCGAGGTATTGGCACAACGCGCGCTGCTGGCGGGCATGCACCTATCGGCCGCCGAGATCCAAATCACCAACGGCTGCACCGAAGCGCTGAACCTGGCCCTGCGCGCCGT
>NZ_JBDTEM010000453.1:0-4304 GCF_039922535.1 Rhodoferax sp.
CGTGTACCAGCCGTCAATCTCGGCGTAGTCGGCGGCGCTGGGTTGGTGTTGGAGGGCGGCCACTGCGTCGTCGATCTGGGCTGCAGAATCGGCCCCCACCAGGGTGGAGGTGACACCAGGGCGGTCCACCACCCAGCGCAGCGCCAGTTGCGACGGTGCTATCTCCAGCCGTTGGGCCACCCGGCCCACGGCGTGCGCCACATCCAGGCTGGTCTGGTCGTCGTAAAACGACTGGGTGAAGTTGTCGGTTTTGTTGCGCAGCGAATCGGGCGTGCCAGCCAGTAAACCGCGTGCCAGTGGTGAAAACGGGGTGACCGCAATGCCCTGGTCTTGGCAGTACGGGACCATTTCACGCTCTTCTTCGCGGTAGGCGGCGTTCAACTGGCATTGCATGGTGATGAACCGGGCCCAGCCGTTGCGCTCCGCCACATGGTTCATCTTGGCAAACTGCCAGGCGTACATGGTGGACGCGCCGATGTAGCGCGCCCGGCCCGAGCGCACGATGTCGTTCAGCGCGCACATGGTTTCTTCCACCGGGGTGGCCATGTCAAAGCCGTGCACCATGAAGACGTCTATGTAGTCGGTGCCAATGCGCTTGAGCGATGCGTCGATGGCATCGAACAAATGCTTGCGCGACAGGCCGCCATCGTTCGGGCCACTGCCCATGGCGTAAAACGCCTTGGTCGTCAGCACCAGTTGCTGGCGCGGCAGGCGCTTGACCACCGCCCGGCCCACGACTTCTTCACCCACACCGATGGAATAGAAGTCGGCCATATCGATGAAGTTGATGCCGTGGTCCAGTGCCCGGTGGATGACCGGAGTGGAGGCTGCCTCGTCCAGCACCCAGGGCCGCCAGGCGGGCGTGCCAAAGGTCATGGTGCCCAGGCACAGGCGAGAGACTTTCAGGCCGCTGTGGCCCAGGTTTACGTAGTCCATATCAGCCTGCCTTGGGGGTGTAGAAGGGGTTGCTCACAGCGGTTACAGCGGCGCGCACCGTGGCCAAGGTGGGCTCCTGGCGCATGGCGGCGATGACCGCACCTTTGGCGGCGCGGTAGTTGTTCTCGAACACCATGTCGGCGTTGTCGGCGGACCAGTTGACCCACACGGCGGTGATCACGCACCAGTCGTTTTCTGCTTCGGGCGGTAGCACGCCTTCCAGCAGGCACTCTTGCACGCCCTTGGCAATGCCTGCCTGGGCCGGGCCCCAGGTCATGTTTTCATGGGTGTCGCCGCGCAGGTCGGCCTTGTTGATGAAGGCGGTCATGGGTTTGACTGGCACGCCAGGCTGCAACACCACCATGAAGGGCAGGTGGCCTTTGGTGGGCGACGAGAGTGCGCCCGCCCAGGCGTTGCCCACGGGGCCGGTACGGGGCCCGACCATGGCGTTGACGTGGGCGGCGTTGGGACCGCTGCCGATAAAGCTTTCTCCGATGTACATGGCAAATCTCCTTGTGTTGTTGCGTTGGCTGGGGTGAATAGTGGCGACGGCGCTGCGGCTGCGTTCCCGCGTGGTTTCGTCGGGTGTTTCAGATTGGTCGGCAGTATGCAAGCGGGCTTTTTAGGCGGCAAACCATTCTTTTTGCCCTGCGGCATGACAAAAACTCATGACACACAGGTAAACCCCAGGCCAGGAGTTTTTTGCATGGCGGGCCGTAGAAAAAGTGGTTTGTCGGCAGGTGGCCGGGCGCGTAGTCTCTGCCGCTTCCCGTACCCCAACCCTCATTTTTCGATTGCCACCATGACCTCTTTGCTTGCCTTGACCCGCCCCGATCTGTTCCAGACGCAGAACTTTATTGCCGGTGCGTGGGTGGACAGCACCGCGCACTACCCCGTGGTGAACCCCGCCACCGGTGCGTTGCTGGCCCAGGTGGCCCGCGCCGGTGCCACCGAGACCCAGGCCGCGATCGCCGCCGCCCAGCAGGCCTTGCCCGGTTGGCGGCGTACCCTGGCCAAGGAGCGTGGCACCGTGCTGCGGCGCTGGTCGGCGCTGATGCTGGCGCATTGCGATGATCTAGCCGCGCTGCTGACCGCAGAGCAGGGCAAGCCGCTGGCCGAGGCACGGGGTGAAGTCGCCTACGCGGCATCGTTCCTGGAGTGGTTTGCCGAGGAAGGCCGCCGTGTCTACGGTGAGGTGGTGCCGCCGCACAAGCTGGGCGCGCGGGTGGTGGTAACCAAGGAGCCGGTGGGCGTGGTGGCAGCCATCACGCCGTGGAATTTTCCGCTGGCCATGGTCACCCGCAAGGTGGGTGCGGCACTGGCGGCAGGCTGCAGCATGGTGCTGAAGCCGTCAGAAGAAACCCCGCTGTCGGCCTTTGCGCTGGCGGTGCTGGGGCAGGAGGCGGGCGTGCCTGCGGGCGTGTTCAACGTGGTGTCGGGCGATGCCCCGGCCATTGGCGATGCAGTGATGCAAAGCGACGTGGTGCGCAAGGTGTCGTTCACCGGTTCTACCCGTGTGGGCAAGCTGCTGATGCGCCAGGCGTCGGACACGCTCAAGCGGGTGTCGTTGGAGCTGGGCGGCAACGCACCGTTCATCGTGTTCGACGATGCCGATGTGGACGCCGCGGTGGTCGGGGCCATGGCTTCCAAGTTCCGCAACGCGGGCCAGACCTGCGTGTGCGTGAACCGCTTTTTCATCCAGGACGGCATTTACGACCGCTTCATGGAGCGCTTTGCCGTGGCAGTGCGTGCGTTGAAGGTCGGCGAAGGCACGGCACCGGGCAGCGACATC
Source organism: Rhodoferax sp. (assembly GCF_039922535.1). Classification (GTDB taxonomy): domain Bacteria; phylum Pseudomonadota; class Gammaproteobacteria; order Burkholderiales; family Burkholderiaceae_C; genus Rhodoferax_B. The sequence goes on from NZ_JBDTEM010000453.1 coordinate 2,729, forward strand.
GGCCCGCTCATCAATACCACTGCACTACAAAAAGTAGAGCGCCATGTGCAGGATGCAATTGCGCTGGGTGCCAATTTGATCGTAGGTGGTGAATCGCACGCATTGGGGGGCACTTTCTACCAGCCCACCCTGCTGACCAACGCGAACGTGCAAATGCAGCTGGCGCAGGAAGAAACCTTTGGCCCGGTGGCCGCCTGCTTCCGCTTCAAGACCGAAGACGAAGTGCTGGCGCTGGCCAATGACACGCCGTTTGGCCTGTCCGCCTATTTCTACAGCCGCGACCTGGCCCGGGTGTGGGACTTTGCCGAGCGCCTGCAAGTCGGCATGGTGGGTGTCAACGAGGGCATGATTTCGACCGAGGTGGCCCCGTTTGGCGGCGTGAAAGAGTCCGGCTTTGGCCGCGAAGGCTCCAGCCACGGCCTGGACGACTACCTCAGCCTGAAATACATGCTGGTAGGCGGCCTGCGCACGGGCGGTTGACCTGCAATGCCAATGCCCCGCCAGTCCGGCAAGTTGCTGGGCTTGTCCATCTCTGTGGTGTACGGTCTGTGGGGCAACTGCTTGTCTGCCAACATATTTTCTTCTACTGCGCCCGTGCGCTGAACCATGAACACATACGACTACATCATCGTGGGCGCCGGGTCTGCCGGTTGCGTGCTGGCCAACCGCTTGAGCGAGGACGGGCGGCACCAGGTACTGCTGCTGGAGGCCGGGGGATCGGACCGCAGTCCCTGGATCCAGGTGCCCATCGGCTATGGCCGTACCTTCAACGACCCCAAACTGAACTGGATGTACCACACAGAGCCCGAGGCCGCTTTGGCCGGGCGGGCCGCCTACTGGCCGCGCGGCAAGGTGTTGGGCGGCTCCAGCTCCATTAATGCCATGGTGTACATCCGTGGCCACCGTGGCGACTTTGACGACTGGGCGGCCGAGGGCAACCCTGGCTGGGGCTGGAGCGATGTGCTGCCGTACTTCAAAAAGTCGGAAGACCATGCCTGGGGTGCGTCTGAGTTCCATGGCGCAGGCGGGCCGCTGCGGGTCAGCGACATCTCGGCCAAGGTGCACCCCCTGTGCGGCACCTTTATCGAAGCCTGCAAAGAGCAGGGTCTGGGGCATACGCAGGACTTCAACGGTGCGCAGATGGATGGCGCAGGCATCTGGCAAATGACCATCCGCGACGGTGTGCGGGCTTCCTGCTCCAGCGCATTCTTGCGGCCGGCTCGCAAACGCGGCAACCTGCAGGTGCAAACCAAGGCCCATGTCACGCGGGTGCTGTTTGAGGGCCGCAGGGCGGTAGGCATCGAGTTTTTGCAAAACGGAACGCTGCACCAGGTAAAAGCGCACCGCGAGGTCATACTGTCCGGCGGGGCCATCAATTCGCCCCAGCTATTGCAGTTGTCGGGCGTGGGCGATGCGGCCCTGCTGCAGGGCCTGGGTTTGCCGCAAGTACTGCATGCACCCGCGGTGGGCCAACACCTGCAAGACCACCTGTGTGTGTCGTACTACTTCAAGTCCAAAGTGCCCACGCTGAATGACCAGCTCTACCCCTGGCACGGCAAGGTTCGTGCGGCCCTGC
>NZ_JBDTEM010000454.1:0-8449 GCF_039922535.1 Rhodoferax sp.
AGCTCGTCGGCAAAGCCCAGGTCCAGCAGGCGGTCGGCCTCGTCCAGCACCAGCGCGGCCACATGGGAGAGTTGGAGCGCGTTGTGGTCCACCAGATCGAGCAAGCGGCCCGGCGTGGCCACCACGATGTCGGCTCCGCCGCGCAGGCCCATCATTTGCGGGTTGATGGACACGCCGCCAAAAATCACCGCAATTTTCAGAGGCTGCGGCAAATGCTGGGCCAGGCCACGGAACACCTCGGCCACCTGGGCTGCCAGCTCGCGCGTGGGCACCAGCACCAGCACGCGGGGGCGGCGTTTGCCGTCGGGGCGTGGCGCGTCAAGCAGGCGCTGCAACAGGGGCAAGGCGAAAGCCGCGGTTTTGCCCGAGCCGGTGGGCGCTGCGGCCCACACATCTGCCCCGCGCACGATGGCCGGAATAGCCGATGTCTGGATGGCGGTGGGCGCGGTAAAGCCCTGTTCGCGCACGGCGCGCAGCAAGGCGGGAGCAAGTCCCAGGGAGGCAAAGGGCATGGGGGGAGCGTCAGGCAGGAAGACAGTGAGGGGCTAGCAGTTTAACCCTGCAGGCCGGGCAACCAAAGCGTTTGCGTGTTAGATTCAACGTCAGCGCGCTTACTGCTTGTGTAATTTGCTATGCAAATTGCAGCATTTGCACCCAGCCCGCTGGCGATACCCCACTCGCCCTCTACACAACCACCCGTAAAAGAAAGCCGCAGTTGAGCGACGACTTTGACTCCCTGTTCGACACGCCACCCCCGGCGGTTACGCCTGGCACAGGCGTGGCCCGCACAGCGGTAGCGCCCGCCCCCAGTGCGGCCATAGTGGCCGCGCCTGCCGAAGCTGCGCCAGAGCAAGACACCCCACCAGCGATGTGGATTGCGCTCTACAAACCGGGCACCGGTGTGAAGTTTGAGGGCAAGCCCCATACCGTCAGCCATGTGCACATCAGCCGCAAAGGCCTGTTTGTGCGGCTGAAGGAAAAAGACGGCGTGGTGCCCGCCGAAAAAGTCGATGTTCCCCTGACCCGCATGGTGCTGCCATTGGGCGCGTACCAGGCCAACCCCCTCTTGCTGCAAGCCCCTAAGCCGCCCGGCCCGGCGCGCACCAAATAACCCCACGAAAGACGCCATGGTCGACATCCTCACATTCCTCCACCTTGCTGCGGCCATTGTCTGGATGGGCGGCATGACCTTCATGCTGTTTGCGCTACGGCCCGCCGCCCTGCTGGCGCTGGAGGCGCAGCCCCGCGCCCGGCTGATGGTGCAGGTGTGGCAGCGGTTTTTCCGGCTGGTGCTGGGCGCCATCGTGGTGCTGCTGGCCACGGGCGGCCATCTGTTTGGCAGCGGCATGAAAGCTGCCGGTGGCCATGCACCGCTGGGCTGGACGGTGATGGCGGTCCTGGGCGTGGTGATGGTGCTGGCCTTTGGGCACATCAACTTTGCCGGATTCGCCAAGTTCAAACGCGCAGTGGCAGCGGCCGAATGGCCCTTGGCGGCCAAAGCGGCCGGGCAAATCCACACGCTGGTGGTGTTGAACTTTGTGCTGGGCTGGGTGGCGATAGCCGCCATCAAACTGCTGCACTGACCCTCAAGTCCAGCCCGGAAAGGCCGATAAGTCTGTATTGCCAGGAGACACGCCATGAACATCGCCAGCACCGCCGCCGTGCAATCCGCTACCGCGGATGCCCAAGCCCCCGCCTCTGACAGCCTGAACATCCGGGTGCTGAAAAAAGCCTTGGACGCGCAGGCCTTGGCGGCGCAGGCGCTGATCGAGTCCATCCCCCAACCCGCAGCCGCCCCCGCGCTGGCCACCAGCGGTAGCCTGGGCACGCAGCTCAATACCTACGCTTAAAAATTCAAGCATAAAAAGAGCTTCTAGCGCAGGTCGCACCTGCGCTAGAAGCTCTTTTTTTAATAGCAAATGGGTAAACCCTTGGTAGGGCAGACTTTGGGTGCCCATGGCCTGGCCCCAAGAAGCCTGTGGGCTAAAGTGCGGCCATGACTTTTCCCGACCACTGCATTCCCGTCCCCCTCGCCAAAGCCTACCGGTTGATGAACCACGGCCCCGTGGTGCTGGTGTCGTCGGCCCACGGCGACACCAGCAACGTGATGGCCGCCGCCTGGGCCATGCCGCTGGACTTCGACCCGCCCAAGCTGATGGTGGTGATCGACAAGGCCACGCTGACGCGGCAACTGGTGGAAGCCAGCGGGACCTTTGCACTAAACATCCCCTGCGTGGCCATGGCCGCGCAAACCCTGGCCGTGGGCACCGACAGCGCCCGCACGGTACCGGCCAAACTGGCCCAGCACGGCATCACCACCTTTGCCGCCAGCCAAATCGCCGCGCCGCTGGTGCAGGGCTGCGTGGCCTGGCTGGAATGCCGGGTGCTGCCCGAGCCGCACAACCAGGGCCAGTACGACCTGTTCATCGCCGAAGTGCTGGCCGCCTGGGCCGACGAGCGCGTGTTCAGCGACGGCCGCTGGCACTTCGACACCGCGCCCGACGCGCTGCGCACCCTGCATTACGTGGCCGGTGGGCAGTTTTATGCCACCGGAGCCTCGGTTCAGGTCGAAAAATAATCAGTCCGCAGGGGCCAGCAAGCGCGTGAATTGGAGCGCCAAAAAATCCACCAGTGCCCGCACCCGGCTGGGCACAAAGCGGCCGCTGGGCAGCAGGGCGTGCAGCGGATAGGGCTCGGTGTCCCAGGCGGGCAATAGCGGCACCAGGCTGCCGTTGGCCATTTCCTGGCGCACGTCCAGGGCCGACTTGAAGATGATGCCCGCCCCCGCCAGCGCCCATTGCCGGGCCAGAGACGCATCGTCCACGCTGCGGTCGCCCTGCACGCGCACCTCCGTCCATTGGCCGTGCAAGGCAAAACGCCAGCGCCGGTGCTGGCGGCCCCCCCCGCACGAAGGTGATGCAGTTGTGCTGCAGCAGGTCTTGTGGCGTGGCGGGCGTGCCGTGCTGCGCCAGGTACGCGGGCAATGCCCACAGCATGGGGCGGTTTTGCGCCAGCAAGCGGGCGACCAGGCGTGAATCGGCCAGCGTGCCGTAGCGCAGCGCTACATCCACCTCGTCGCGTGTCACGTCCAGCGGCCTGTCGCCCACCGACAGCGCCAGGTGCAAGCCGGGGTGCAGGGCCTGGAATTCGCCCAGCCAGGGCAGCAGCACGTTGCGGGTCAGGTCGGAGGGCGCGGCCACCCGCACGGTGCCGACCAGCGCGCCCCGGTCGGCCGCCACCAGGCTTTCGCCCTCGGCCAGCAGATCGAACGCGCGCTGGGCGTAGTCCAGCAGGATCTGGCCCTGGGGCGTGAGCCGCATGGCCCGGGTGGAGCGCTCAAACAGGCGCGAGCCCAGCTGGGTTTCCAGCCGCTTGAGGGTGGCGCTGGCTGCCGCCGGGGTGATGCCCAGCGCCTGGGCCGCCGCCGTCAGGGTGCCGCCACGGGCAGTGTGGACCAGCACCTGCAGATCCGCCACATTTTCAATTTTCATTTGAAAGTGATTCCATTCCCAGCCATCTTATCAATACGGGCTTGTCGTTCTACAGTCGCTGCATCGTAAAAAGGACACGCTATGAAAGCCATTGGATACCACAGCAATTTGCCGATAAGCCACCCCGAGTCGCTGCTCGACCTGGAGTTGCCCGCGCCGGTGCCGATGCCGCGCGACCTGCTGGTGCGTGTGCAAGCCATTTCCGTCAACCCGGTGGACACCAAGGTCCGTAAAAACACCGCACCCGCTGCGGGGCAGGCCAAAGTGCTGGGCTGGGACGCGGTGGGCACTGTGGAGGCCATCGGCTCCGGCGTGGCCAACTTCCAGGTGGGCGAGCGCGTGTACTACGCGGGCTCCATCATCCGCCCCGGTGCCAACAGCGAACTGCATGCGGTGGACGAGCGCATCGTCGCCCGCGCGCCCGCCAGCCTGAGCGACGCGCAGGCCGCCGCGCTGCCGCTGACCACCATCACCGCCTACGAGCTGCTGTTCGACCGGCTGGGCGTGCCCCAAGGCGGTGGCGCAGGACAAACGCTGCTGGTAGTGGGCGGTGCGGGCGGCGTGGGCTCCATCCTCATCCAACTGGCACGGCAACTCACCCAACTGCGGGTGATTGCCACCGCGTCGCGCCCCGAAACCCGGCAGTGGTGCCTGGACCTGGGTGCGCACGCGGTGATCGACCACAGCCAGCCGCTGGCCAGCGCCCTGGCCACGGGAGGCTTTGGCCCGGTCGATCTGGTCGCCAGCCTGACCCAGACGCAGCAGCATTTCACGCAAATCATCGCCAGCCTGAAGCCGCAGGGTCGCCTGGGCCTGATCGACGATATGCCGGTGCTAGACGTGATGCCGCTCAAGTCCAAGGCGCTGTCGCTGCACTGGGAGCTGATGTTCACCCGCTCGATGTTTGAAACCCCCGACATGGCCGAGCAGGGCAGGTTGCTGGCCGAGGTGGCCGCCCTGGTGGACGCGGGGCGCATCCGCTCTACCTTGAGCAGCAGCTTTGGCAGCATCAACGCCGCCAACCTGCGCCAGGCCCACGCCCTGATTGAAAGCGGCAAGGCCCACGGCAAGGTGGTGCTGGCAGGGTTTTAGAGTGGCCCCAGCCTAGCGCTACAGAATCAGTAGCTGCTAGCGCATATTCTGTATGCGCCAGAGGCGGTTTTAGTTGTCAAACTGCCGATGGCCGGGGCCTCGGTCATCGCGGCCGTGGTCGTTGTGACGTCCGTGGTCATCGTGGCCGCGGCCATGGCCCCGGTCACCGCGCTCGTCACGCCGGTCGTGGTCGGGGCGTGGACCGCCGTGCGGCTGTGCCCACCAACGGTTGCGCTCGTTCACCTGCACAAAATACACCGGCCGACCGCAGGCGTTGTAGCGTGCGCAGTAGCGGCGCCAGTTTTTGGAATGGCCCGGTGGCACATACAGGTACAGCGGGGGCGGCAGCACAGGAGCGCGCTGGATGATGACCGGCTGGGCATACAGCACCGGCGGCGGCGGGTTATTGCCAAAGGTAATTTGGCCGTACACACCGGGGGCCACGCTGCCGCCCACGGTGCCGTTCAGGTAGACGTTTTGGGCCTGGGCCATGCCTGCAGTGGCCAGCAGCAGCACCGCAGCGGTGCGAAGAATACGAAGTGGGGATAGAAACATGGCGCTTTCACAGAGCTGTAAATATCTTTGTACAACGGCTGGACACCCGTCTTGGACGACATTACAGGCCACAAAGATATTCAAATGCTACAAATTACATAGCTTCCACCGCTTACGCCACCTACGACAATCCCCGATTTAGTCCGTATTGGTGTGGACCCGCACGTGCAGACGCCGATAGGCCTGCGGGCTCATGCCAGTGGCGCGCTTGAACAGCCGCCGAAAGTAACCCGCGTCCTCAAAGCCGCACTCGGTGGCCACCCTATCGATGGAAGTTTTGCCTTCGGACAGCAGCGCGCTGGCCCGCTGGATGCGCCGGGTGTGGATGGCCTCGGTCAGCGTACAGCGGTAGATGCTGCGAAACACCCGGCCCAGATAGTCGCCATTGCAGCCTAGTTGCGTGGCCAGAGTAGACGCACTCATGGGGCTGGCAAAACCGGTACGTATCAAGGCATCGGCGCGGCCTGCCAGCACGGCACCCGAGCCATCCTGGCCGCTGCCCGCTGCGCGCGAATGCGTGACCTCCCACAAGATCAGCATCAGCATCAGGCTCATGGGCACCTGGCGCTCGCCCAGCAGCTCTTGCTCGTTCAGCAAGCGCCGAAACAGGCTGCTCATCTGCTCGGGCCGCCGCACCAGCGCATGCTGTGGCACCGACAGCGCCAGCTCGGTGGCGGCTGCGCCATCGGCCAGCACAAAGTGGGCCCAAAAGAACTGCAAATCGGGCGGAAAGGGGCTGGTGCCGCCATGCTCTTTGCCCGGCCACAGCAGCAGGGTTTCTTCAGCCCGCACGTTGAACGCTTGCCCTTCTTCTTCAATGCCCAGCACCCCGCGCTTGACGTAGATCAGCTCAAACGAGTCGATAGAACGGCGCGGGTGCTGGCCTACCCCGCGCGACACGAACATGCCGCCGTTGGTGGCTTGGATCGCCAGGTTAAAAGCTAGGGAAAGTGCGGAGTCGGCCATACAAATAAGTCGGATTTGTCCTGTTTTGTCTTGGGTTTGTCATCTTGCTGCAGGCCGTTCTTGCTGTCAACATCGGTGTACCTGAAAGCGTTACCGGCCATCGAAGGTGGCTCGGTAAAAATGTCGGGAAAAGCGTGCTAAGCCGGAACGAAAGTATCCGCAGAGACACAGGGCGAGCCCTTAGAACGTGTTCTTGGGCCACCCCTGCTAAAAACCAAACAGGAGACAAAAAATGCGAATTTCAACCCAGGCCAAACAGTGGGCCGTGGCCGTGGCGGCCGGCCTGCTGTTTTCCAGCGCCCAGGCGCAAACCGCCCAGGAGTTCAGCTTCTGGATCCGTGCCTCCGATGCCGGTTTCGTGGAGCCCATGGTCAAGACATGGAACGCCAGCCACGCCAGCAAGGCGGTGCTGACCGTTATCCCCAACGACGACTTTGTCACCAAATTTGGCACTGCGGTGGCCGGTGGCGCGGCCCCGGACGTGGTGGCGATCGACCTGATTTTTGTACCCGCCTTTGCCGCGGCAGGCCAGCTCAGCGACGTGACGGCCGATGCCAATGCGCTGCCCTTTGCCAAGACCTTGTCGCCCTCCCATGTGCGGCTGGCCAAGTACGATGGCAAGCAGTTTGCCGTGCCCTTCAGCGCCGAAAGTTCCTTGCTGCTGTACAACAAGGCTTTGTTCAAACGCGCGGGTCTGGATGCCGAAAAGCCCCCCAAAACCATGGCCGAGCTGGAGGCTGCCGCGCGCAAGATTGCGGCCCTGGGCAAGGGCGTGAAGGGCTTTTACTTCTCGGGCGCTTGCGGCGGCTGCAACATCTTCACGCTGACACCCTATGTCTGGGCCTCGGGCGGCGACATTTTGTCGGCCGACGGCAAGCAGGAAACACTAGACAACCCAGCCCTGCGCAACACCTTGTCCATGTACCGCCGCCTGTGGACCGACGGCGCCATGCCCGGGGGCGCCAAGACGGACAACGGTGCCAACTTCATCAGCCCCTTCTTCACCGGCAAGATCGGCATGGTCGGCACCGGCGCTTTTGCGATTGGCCTGTTGAAAAAGGAACACCCTGAAATTGACTTTGGTGTGGCACCGCTGCCCGGTGACAAGGGCGGCACGTCCAGCTTCGCAGGCGGTGACTCCATCGCTATTCCCGCCGCGTCCAAGCACAAAAAGGAAGCCTGGGAGTTCATCCAATGGGCGCTGTCCGAAGAGGTACAGGTGGAGCAGTTTGCCAAGAACGGCAGCATCCCCGTGCGCTCCGACCTGGCCGACAACTCCTACAGCAAGCAAGACGCCCGCTTTGCCATGGCCTCTGCCGCCATGCAGGCCGGGCGCACGCCCTACTCCGCCAAGTTCAACCAGTTGATCAACGACCCGAACGGCCCCTGGCTGGCGATGATCCAGGAGGCGGTGTTTGGCAAAGGGGTAGACGTGGCCATCAAGGATGCGCAGGTCTCTTTCCGCAAGATTTTGGCCGCGCCCTGATAGTTATCTAGCGGCATGGCCTGGGGCCGTGTCGCCAGCCGCCCCCCTTTCCACATCCACGCTATGTTTGCCTTCTTTCGGAAAATTCCGCCGCGCCAGCGTGCCGGTTACTGGTTCATCCTGCCTTGCCTGGCGGTCACTACAGTGTTCTTTTTGGTGCCCCTGCTGATGACGGTATGGATGTCGCTTAACCAGTGGCCGCTGCTGGGGCAACCCAGCTTTGCCGGGCTGCAAAACTACCTGGACCTGCTGCAGGACAAGTCGTTCTGGAGCAGCCTGGGCTTCACCGCCACCTACACCCTGGTGGTCACGCCCGCCATCTTTCTGTTTGCGTTTGGACTGGCGCTGCTGGTGCACCGCAAGGTGCGCTTTGTGGGCGTATTCCGCACCGCGTTCTTCTTGCCGGTAGTGATCGGCATGACATCGGCCAGCCTGCTGTGGACCTGGATGTTCAACGACCAGGTGGGCATTTTCAGCGCAGTGCTGATGGACCTGGGCGTGATCGACGAGCCCGTGCTGTGGCTGGGCGAAACCAGCAGCGCGCTGGCTTCTATTGTGGTGATGGTGCTATGGAAGGCGGCGGGCTTCACCATGGTGATTCTGCTGGTGGGCATGCAGGCCATTCCGCAAGACCTGTACGAAGCCGCCAAGCTGGACGGTGCCACCTGGTGGGGGCAAATCCGCTACATCACTGTCCCGCTGATGCGGCGCACCTTTGCGCTGGCGCTGACCATGTCGGTGATAGGCAGTTTTCTGGCCTTTGAGCAGTTTTTTGTGATGACCCGCGGCGGCCCCTTCAACAGCACCATCACCATAGTGCACTGGATCTACCGGGCCTCGTTCACCTATTTCAAGCTGG
>NZ_JBDTEM010000455.1:0-4440 GCF_039922535.1 Rhodoferax sp.
CGCAGCAGCAGCCCGACCAGTTGGCCTTTTCCGTCCAGCACCGGCATTTGGCCGACACGGTGGCGGGCCAGCAGGGCGGCGGCAATGGCCAATGGCACATCGGTACGGACGGTGACCGCGGGCTGGGTCATCAGCAGGCCTACCTTGTCCAGCGGCTGGCGCGGGGTTTCGGGTTGGCTCACCTGGGCGTAGGCCGCCACCGCGGTGGCGGGCAGCAAGGCTTTGGGATGCGGTGTTTCGGCCTCGAACGTGGGGACGGAAAACTCGGGTTCCAGCACCAGATCGTTAGGCTCGATGGGGTGGAGCCGTGCTACTGCGTTCACCTTGTCGATATGGCGCAGTTGTTCCACCGTGCCGGTGAACACCCGCCCTGTAATTCCATAGACCGAAAACATGGATCTAGTCCTCCTGCGGACCGCAAATTAACACATTGCGTGTTAATCGTCTTCAGGTGCGCACACCGACTGCGCCATCGCCACGACCCGCGCACTGGCATCTTCCACCCAGCCGATGACCCGCAGGCGGGCGGCCTGGGCACCGGCGGGCACGCTCAAGGGGCGGATTTCCGAGTGTTCACCGGGCGTGCTCCAGTCCAGCACCAGGGTGTTGCGTACCAGATTGCGTTCGACCGCTGTGCCATCGCTTCCGGCCGGAATGGTCTCTACCAAGGCCAGCCACGCGGTGAGCGGGCCGTAGGCTGCTTCGTGGGCGGATTGCAAGGCGATGGAGGTGCCGACGTAGCCTCCCAGCATCGGGCCACGGGCTACCCGCAGCGGAAGCGGTGGTGGTAATGGGATGGTAGGTGGCACAGCCCGTGCCCTGGCTTGCTTGCGGTCCAGTCCGTCATGGCGGGCCGCCGCCGACAAGGGCGCGTCGTCCCCCATGGTGCCGGGTACCAGCCAGTCCAGCGCCACCGCGCCGGGTGGGGGCAGGGTGGCATGCGCATCGGCCCAGCAGGCCTCGCAATCGGCGCTGATGAAGCGCTCCAGCAAGGTGGTGGGCGCAGCTTGGCCTTCGCTGGAGCAGGAAACCTGGGCGGATGCCGCCTGGTGCAGTACCAGCAGCAGCGCTGCGGCCCAGAAGGGCAAGGGTTGTTTCATGGGGTTCCTACAATCGACCTATGTTTTCAGCAAATACTAACTTGGTCGCACAGGATGCGCCGCTCTTACACAACCTTAACCCTGAGCAGTTGGCGGCTGTGACTCTGCCCACCGGCCACGCATTGATTCTGGCCGGGGCCGGTTCCGGCAAGACCCGGGTGCTCACTACCCGTATCGCCTGGCTGCTACAAACCGGGCGTGTGACCCCCGGCGGCATTTTGGCGGTCACTTTTACCAACAAGGCTGCCAAGGAAATGGTGCTGCGTCTGTCCACCATGCTGCCCATTAACGTGCGCGGCATGTGGATTGGCACCTTCCACGGTCTGTGCAACCGCCTGCTGCGGGCCCACTACAAGCTGGCGAATCTGCCGCAGAGTTTCCAGATCCTGGACACCCAGGACCAGCTCAGCGCCATCAAGCGCCTGATGAAGCAGTTCAACATCGACGACCAGCAGTACCCGGCCAAGCAAACCCAGTGGTTCATCGGCAACTGCAAGGAAGAGGGCCTGCGCCCCGACGCGGTGGAGAGCCACGACCCGCAGACCCGCAAGAAAATCGAGATCTACGCGCTGTACGAAGAACAGTGCCAGCGCGAAGGCGTGGTGGATTTTGGCGAGCTGATGCTGCGTAGCTACGAACTACTGCGCGACAACGACCCGATCCGTGAGCACTACCAGCGGCGCTTTCGCCACATCCTGATTGACGAGTTCCAAGACACCAATAAGCTGCAGTACGCCTGGATCAAGATGCTGTCCGGCCACGGCCCCAAAGATTTAGCTGCAGGCACGGCCATGCCCGGCGGCAGCGTGCTGGCGGTGGGCGATGACGACCAAAGCATCTACGCCTTCCGCGGCGCGCGGGTCGGCAATATGGCCGACTTTGTACGCGAATTCGGCGTGACCCAGCAGATCAAGCTGGAGCAAAACTACCGCAGCTTCAGCAACATTCTGGACTCGGCCAACCAGCTCATCAGCCACAACAGCAACCGTTTGGGCAAAGACCTGCGAACCGACCAAGGCCCCGGCGAGCCGGTGCGCGTGGTCGAAAACCCGCGCGATCTGGACGAAGCCCAATGGATCGTCGACGAGGTCAAACAGCTCGTGCGCGACGGCATGTCGCGCCAGGAAATCGCCGTGCTGTACCGCAGCAATGCCCAGAGCCGGGTGATCGAGACCGCGCTGTTCAACGCCGCCATTCCCTACCGCGTGTTTGGGGGCCTGCGCTTCTTCGAGCGGGCCGAAATCAAGCACGCGCTGGCCTACCTGCGCCTGCTGGAGAACGCCAACGACGACACCAGCTTTCTGCGCGTGGTCAACTTCCCGCCGCGCGGCATCGGAGCACGCAGTCTGGAGGTGTTGCAAGACGCCGCCCGCGCCAGCGGCTGCTCGCTGCACGACGCAGTCAGCATCGTGCCCGGCAAGGCGGGGGCCAACTTTGGAGCCTTCGTGGCCAAGCTGGACGTGCTGCGCGAGCAGACCGAAGGCCGTACTCTGCGTGAAATTATCGACCTGGTGCTGGACCACAGCGGGCTGCTAGCCCACTTCAAGGCCGACCGCGAAGGCGAAGACCGGGTCGAAAATTTGGAAGAATTGGTCAACGCTGCCGAAAGCTTTGTGTCCCAGCAAGGCTTTGGCCGCGATGCCGTGGCCCTGCCGCTGGACGAACTCAGCCAATCGCCCGCCAGCCAGGGCCTGGACCCCAGCTTGCCCGCCGCCGACGGCTTTATCGACCAGGACAGTGGCGAAACCCTATCGCCCCTGGCTGCCTTCCTGACCCACGCCGCTCTGGAAGCCGGTGATAACCAGGCCAAGGCCGGTCAAGATGCCGTGCAACTCATGACCGTGCACTCGGCCAAGGGCCTGGAATTCGATGCCGTGTTTGTGGGTGGCATGGAAGAAGGCCTGTTCCCGCACGAAAACTCGCTCAGCGACCGCCAGGGCCTGGAAGAAGAGCGCCGCCTGATGTACGTGGCCATCACCCGCGCCCGCCAGCGTCTGTACCTCAGCTTCTCGCAAAGCCGATTGCTGCACGGCCAGACCCGCTACAACCCGCGCAGCCGCTTCTTCGACGAGCTACCCGAGTCGGCGCTGAAATGGATCACCTCCAAGTCCTCCAGCTATGGATCTGGCTATGCTTCCAAATCCATAGCTGGTAGCGCAAGTGGATACAGCCCTGGAGGCCGATTTGGTAAAGAAGATGCTCCCTTCGCCAGCCCTCCCTTGCCGCCGCAAAAAGCCGCGCCCAGCCACGGCCTGCGCGTGGGCATGCAGGTGTTCCACACCAAGTTTGGCGAGGGCAAAGTCAATCTGCTGGAAGGCAGCGGCGACGATGCGCGTGCGCAAATCAACTTCCCGCGCCACGGCGTGAAGTGGCTGGCGCTGAGTGTGGCGAAGCTGACACCGGTGCCCTGACAGGCTTGTCTTCATAGCGTCACATACCGGGCGCAGCATCTTGGGTGCAGACCATTTCGTCTGCCGCCCAAGGAGCCCGCCATGACAGACCTGAAAGAATTCCACGTCGGCGACTGTGTCGTCTCGCTGTTTGCCAAGCCGATGATCGACGGCACCTGGCTGGCACGGGTCGGCATTGCGCAGCACTACGGCATGCCCATCCCCAGCGAGCGCATGTTCAGCTTCGACAACCCGTTTGTCTCGGAAGACAACGCTTTGGCCCACGCGCGCGAGCAAGGCCTGCGCATTGCGCGCGATCCGGTAGCGTTTTTGCAAATGGGCATCTGAAGGCTTGCAGCGGCCACTGGGCAGCTGTTTTTCATCCTATATTTCAACTATCATTGAAATATGAAATTAATTCCTTTGGAAGAACCCGCAGCCGTCCGGTCTCTGTTGGCCTTGGCTCAGGTGCAGCGCCTGCGCGCGTTCCGGGCGCTGGTGGTGGCCGGGGCCGAGGGCCTGACCCCGGGCGTTATGGCCGAGCAGCTGGGGGTGGCGCCCAGCGCCTTGTCCTTCCACCTCAAGGAACTGGCCCATGCGGGCATGGTCAGCAGCGAGCCGCGCGGCCGCAACCTGATCTACCGCGCCAACTTCGACCAGATGAACGCGCTGCTGGGTTACCTGACCGAGCACTGCTGCCAGGGTGCACCCTGCGCGGTGGAGGCGGTCTGTGCCGACTGCTAACCCCCGGCTTGTCCAGCAGCTGTTGGCTGAGTGCCTGGGCACGGCCGGGCTGCTGTGCGCGGTGATTGGCTCGGGCGTAATGGCCGAGCGGTTGGCGGGCGGCAACCTAGCTGTGGCGCTGCTGGCCAACACGCTGGCAACGGTGTGGGCCTTGTATGTGTTGATTGAATTGCTAGGCCCCGTGAGCGGCGCGCACTTCAACCCGT
>NZ_JBDTEM010000456.1:0-3019 GCF_039922535.1 Rhodoferax sp.
GGCGAGCGGGGTGGCTTTGCGGCGCGGCGTGGTGAGCAAACCCTGGGCGGCAAGGTGCAGGTTGCGGGCTTGAGAAAGCGTCAGGGTCTGCGTCAGGGTGTGCATGGTGGTTACTATGGAATAGATAGCTGCTTGCGCAGGCAGAATATGCGCTAGAGGCCTAAAAAGCTTATAAATTAAGAAGATGGTTGCGGCGGCCCTGCCCTCAGCATAGCCCTACTACGGGCAGTCAAATGCTGCAGTGCAGCACAGTCTTTTATACTGGTTACGGCTTTTACCCACCTGTCCAGGAGCCCTCCCGATTTGACCCTACGCGCCTCCTTCCGCCAACTGCTGCTGTTCGCCTTCGTGCTGATCGCGCTGCTGCTGGGCGCGGTGTCGCTCAGCGGTTTGCAGGCGCTGCAAGGGGTGTTGGCCCAAAGCCGCGAGGCCGGGCAGCAGGGCATCCAGCTCAATCTGTCTACCCGGGGCCTGGCCGAGCGCAGCACCGACATGGAGCGGGCCGCCCGCCAGTACCTGGTGCTGGGCGACAACGCTTTGCGCCAGCGCTTTGACGATGCGGCCAACCAAGCGCAGGTGCTGCTGTTGCCGCTGGGCCAGTACCCGCCCACGGCCACGCTGGCCCAGCAGTGGCTGGCCTCGGTGGTGCGTATACGCAGCCAGTTGGCCGATGGGCGGCTGGCCGTGGCGGCCCGGGACGAGACGGTGGCAGCCGAGTTCCGCACGCTGGACGGCATCTCGCGCGGGCTGACGCTGCAGGTGCAGCAAAGCATTGCCGAACACAACCAGGAACTACAAGACGCGCTGGAGGCGCAGCGCAGCCGCCAGGTGCAGCAGGTGTTGGTGGCCATCGTGGCGGCAGCGGTGGCGGCGCTGGCTTTTGGGCTGTGGTTAACGCAGCCGCTGCGCCGCCTGGGCCGGTCCATCGTGGCACTGGGCGAGGGGCGGCTGAACGAACCGGTGGTGATCCGCGGCCCGTCCGACCTGGCCAGCCTGGGCCGCCAGCTCGACTGGTTGCGCCTGCGCCTGACCGAGCTGGACGAAGACAAGGCCCGCTTTCTGCGCCACACCTCACACGAACTTAAAACCCCGCTGGCCGCCCTGCGCGAAGGCGTGGCCTTGCTGAGCGAGGGCGTGGGCGGCGCGCTGGGCGCAGAGCAGACTGAGATCGTCGGCATCTTGCAGCACAACACCGGCGTGCTGCAGCAGCAGATTGAAGACCTGCTGCGCTATAACGCCGCCGCCTTCGATGCCCGGCAGTTGCAGCGCCGCCCCACCCTGCTGCACACATTGTTAGAAGGCGTAGTGCAGGCCCAGCGATTGAGCTGGCAGGCCCGCGGCTTGGCCGTGGTGGTGGAAGGCGATACCAGCCTGACCCATCCGGTGGACCCAGAGCGGCTGGGCATGGCGCTGGGCAACCTGCTGTCCAACGCCATCCGCTTCAGCCCGGTGGGCGGGCGCATCCGCTGGTGGGTCGGCCTGCTGGGAAGCACCAACGACCGGCACATCGCCCTGCAAATCAACGACGATGGCCCCGGTGTCGCCGCCGCCGACCGGGAACACATCTTTGACCCGTTTTACCGAGGCAGCGCGCAACCGCCCCAGCTCAGCACCAGCACCGGTGCCCATCCACCACGCGGCAGCGGCATCGGCCTGGCCATCGTGCGCGAGCAGGTTACTGCCCACGGCGGGCGGGTGCAGCTGATGGCCGACGCAGGCGGTGCCTGTTTCCGCATATTTTTACCCCTGGATACCTCCCATGTCTAAATACCTAAGTTGGCTCAGCGCTGCCAGCCTGGTGGCCATCCTGCTGGGTTTGGCCGCCTGTGCCAGCCCGCCACCCGATGCCTCGCAAGAGACACCACGCCCTGCATTGCCGATCGACACCCAGCCCGCGTCCCAGGTGCCGGAGGCCAGCACACCGCCGTTAACAGCCGTGCCCGTCCCGGACCCGGTGGCCCAAGCAGGGCACGCGCTGCTGCGCTGGCAAGACCAGTTGCGCCAGACGCCCCCCGACGCGCTACCCGCGGTAGCCGCCCGCATTGCCGCCGAACCCGTTACACCGGCCAGCGCGGTGCACCTGGCCCTGGTCTGGCTGCATACCCGTGGTCCTGGCGATGCCGCCAGGGCATTGGCCCAGCTGGATGCTGTGCAAACCTCGGCCGATCCCGCTGCCCAACCCTGGGCCGACTGGGCGCGGCTACTGTCCGCCCGCGCCACGGAGCTAAAACGCCTGGACGAACAAATCAACCGCCAAACCCAGCAACTGCGCGACAGCCAGCGCCGCATCGACCAGCTCACCGAACAACTCGAAGCGCTGAAGGCCATTGAACGCTCCCTGGCCCCTCGCAACGGCGCGAGCAAAGCACCATGAGCACCGCACGTGTACAAATTCTGGTGGTGGACGACGATGCCGACATGCTGCGCCTGCTGTCCCTGCGCCTGGGCGCGGCCGGCCACCTGGTGACCGCAGTGGCCAGTGCCGAAGAAGCCTTGGCCCGGCTGGAGGTGCTGCGGCCGCAACTGGTGCTGAGCGATGTGCGCCTGCCCGGCATGGACGGCCTGGCCTTGTTCGACGCGGTGCAGGCGCGGCTGCCCGGGCTGCCGGTGATTCTGCTCACCGCCCACGGCAGTATTCCCGACGCGGTGGATGCCACGCTGCGCGGGGTCTTCAGCTACCTGACCAAGCCGTTTGACGGGCAAGAGCTGCTGGCCGCCGTGGGCAAAGCGCTGGCGGTATCGGCCACGGCGCGGCCCCTGCCGGGCTCGGCGGGCGAGGTCTGGCGCGAAGAAATCGTCAGCCGGTCTGCGGTGATGGACGAGGTACTGGCCGAGGCCCGGCTGGTCGCGCCCAGCGATGCCTCGGTACTGATCCGGGGCGAAAGCGGCAGCGGCAAAGAGCTGCTGGCCCGCGCCATCCACCGCGCCAGCCCGCGCGCCCACGGCCCGTTTGTGGCGGTGAACTGCAGCGCCATCCCCGAGGCGCTGCTGGAATCCGAGCTGTTTGGCCACGTCAAGG
>NZ_JBDTEM010000457.1:0-4940 GCF_039922535.1 Rhodoferax sp.
GCTGGGTTATGGCGCGGCCATGTCGGTGGTGCTGCTGCTGATCTTGCTTGCCCTGTCGGTGCTGCAGATGTACCTGCTGAGAGATGGCAATGACTGATACCGCCCGCTCCCACCGCCTAAGTATGCTAAGTATGGCCAGGCGCGGGCTGGGCACCAACGCCCTGTACTTTGGCGTGTGCACCCTGCTGCTGCTGATGTTCTTGTTCCCCATTGCCTGGTCGGCACTGACCTCACTGGAAACCAGTGCAGAAGCCATGGCCTCGCCGCCGGTGTACTGGCCCAGCCGCTTCTCGCTGGAGAACTACCGCAAGCTGGCCGAATACGGCCAAGGCATCCGGCTCTACCTGTGGAACAGCGCCTCGGTGGCAACCATGACGGTATTTGCCACGCTGGTCTTGTCCACGCTGGGCGGTTACGGCTTTTCGCGGTTTCGCTTTCCGGGGCGCAACGCCATCTTCATGCTGATCTTGGTCACGCTGATGATTCCCTACCAGTCCATCCTCAACCCGCTGTTCATCCTGCTGCGCATCTTGCACTTGCAGGACACCCAGGTCGGCCTGGCGCTGGTCTACACCACCTTCCAGCTACCGTTTGCGGTGTTCATGATGCGCAACGCCTTTGATGCCATTCCCATCGAGATTGAAGAAGCTGCCGTGCTGGACGGCTGCAACCCCTTGAATTTGCTGCGCCAGGTGATGCTGCCGCTGGTCGGGCCCGGGCTGGCCGCGGTGGGCTTGTTTGCCTTCTTCGGTTCGTGGAACGAGCTGCTGGCCGCGCTGATTTTGATATCCGACGCCCGCGCCTTCACGCTGCCCGTGATGCTGCTCAACGCCCAAAGCGGGCAGCTGGGCTCGGTCAACTGGGGCGTGATGCAGGCGGGCATCACCCTGTCCATTCTTCCCTGTGCGCTGCTGTTTTTGCTGCTGCAGCGCCACTACATCGACGGCCTTGTGGCCGGTGCCGTCAAGTAATGATTTACCCATTAGCGTCTAAAGGAGCCTCTGTGCCGAATGCAAACCCCGCCGCCTACGCGGTAGATGTCAGCCGCAGCCCGGCGACCGTACTCACCCCCGTGCCGGTGGCTGCCGTCAGCCTGGCCGGGGAGTTTTGGGGCCCGCGCGTGCAGCGCAACCTGGCCACCACCCTGCCCACCCAGTACGCCCTGCTGGAAAGCACCGGCCGCTTGAACAACTTCCGCCGGGTCACAGGCGACTGCAGCGATCCGTACGCCGGCATTTTCTTCAACGACTCGGACGTGTACAAATGGATCGAGGCCGCCTCCTGGGCGCAGGCCAAGGGCCCCGTTCCGGCGCTGCAAACCTGCATTGACGAAGCCATCACGCTGATCGAAGCTGCGCAGGATGTGGACGGCTACATCAACACCTACTTCAGCGTGGAGCGCAAAGGCCAGCGCTGGACCGACCTGCGCGACCTGCACGAGATGTACTGCGGCGGCCACCTGATCCAGGCGGCCGTGGCTCACCACCGCGCCACCGGCAGCACCCGGCTGCTGACCGTGGCCTGCCGCTTTGCCGACCTGCTGTGCACGCTGTTTGGCCCGGCAGACCAAGGCAAACGTGTCGCCGTGGACGGCCATGAAGAGATCGAAATGGCGCTGGTCGAGCTGTGGCGTGAAACCGGCCACGCCCGCTACCTGGCGCAGGCCCGCTTCTTTATCGACGCCCGTGGCCAGGGCCTGCTGCACAGCGGGCGCTGGGGCTTGGAGTACTTTCAGGACCACGTTCCGTATCGCCAGATGCAGCAGCTGTGCGGCCACGCCGTGCGCGCCCTGTACATGGTCTGCGGTGTGACCGACGTGGTGCTGGAAACCGGCGATGCCGAGCTGCTGGCGTTGCTGGAATCGCAATGGACCCACTTGACCACACGGCGCATGTACATCACCGGCGGGCTGGGTGCGCGCCACGACGGCGAGTCGCTGGGCAAAGACTTCGAGCTGCCCAACGCCCGCGCCTACACCGAAACCTGCGCCGCCATCGGCAGCATGATGTGGTGCCACCGCATGCTGGCCGCCACGGGCAAGGCGCGCTACGCCGACCTGATCGAATGGACTTTGTACAACGGCATGCTGCCCGGCTGGTCGCTGGACTTTGTACAACGGCATGCTGCCCGGCTGGTCGCTGGACGGCAGCCACTACTTCTACGTCAACCCGCTGGAAGACGACGGCAGCCACCACCGCCAGGCTTGGTATGACGTGGCCTGCTGTCCGCCCAATGTAGCGCGCACCCTGGCCGAGCTGCCCGGCTACGTGTACAGCACCCGCGCCGACCAGATCTGGGTCAACCTGTACATCGAGGGCACGGCCCACATTCCGCTGGGCACGCACACCATCCACCTGGCGCAGCACACCCGCTACCCCTGGGACGGCACGGTAGAGATCACGGTGGAAACTGCTGGCAGCTTTAGCCTGCAGTTGCGCATTCCGGGCTGGTGCACAGAGGGTGCCAGCCTGCAAGTCAACGGCGACCCGGTGGACATTTCTGCCGTGGCTGCCAATTACGTGCCCTTGCAGCGCCACTGGCAGGCTGGTGACGTGGTGCAGCTGGTGCTGCCCATGCCCGTGCGCCAGTGGGAAAGCCACCCCGAAGTGCACGAGAACGCCGGGCGCATGGCCATCAGCCGGGGCCCGGTGCTGTACTGCCTGGAAGCGGTAGACCACCCCGGTGCCGACATCAATAGCCTGGTACTGGACGCGCACACGCCGCTGACGCCCGTGTTCGATGCCACGCTACTGGGCGGTGCCGTGCTGCTGAAGGGCCAGGCCCAGCATGTCGCCAAGGCACACGGCTGGGGTAGCAGCCTGTACCAAGCGGTGGACCCGGACGCGCAAGCCACGCCCACCCCGGTGGCGGTGCAGGCCATTCCGTACTTTCTATGGCAAAACCGGGGGCCATCACAGATGGCGGTGTGGGTGAAACGGCAATACCGCTGCTGCTAATTTCTAGAAAATAGCTGCAAAATAAATAGCTGCTGCCGCAGGTTATACCTGCGCCAGTGGCCATTTTTATCCTTAATTTTTTCTACTAAAACCATAGCAATTCCCGTCAGGCCCTGAACTGGCCCGCATCGATGCCGTGCCGGGCCAGCAGCGCATAAAAGTCGGTGCGGTTGCGGCGGGCCAGTTTGGCGGCCTGGGCCACGCTGCCGTTGGTGATTTTGAGCAGCTGGGTCAGGTAGCCGCGTTCAAACTCTTTGCGCGCCTCGTCCAGCGGCAGCAGTTCGTTGCCCTGGCTGGTCAACGCGCTTTGCACCAGGGTGGCGGGGACGATGGAGCCGGTGCACAGCACCACGCATTTCTCCACCACGTTTTGCAGCTGCCGCACATTGCCGGGCCAGGCGGCCGTGCTGAGCTGCTCCAGCCCGCCCGGGGCAAACGCGGTGATGGACTTGGCGTAGCGCTGCGACAGGCTGCGCATGAAGTGGTTGGCCAGCAGCACCACATCTTCGCGGCGCTCGGCCAGGGGCGGCAGGGTCAGGCCCACCACATTCAGGCGGTAAAACAGGTCTTCCCGAAAGCGCCCTGCGGCCACCTCGTCTTGCAGCAGGCGGTTGGATGCCGAGATCACCCGCACGTCCACCTTGTGCGACTTGGCCGCGCCCACGGGCCGCACCTCGCGCTCTTGCAGCACACGCAGCAGCTTGACCTGCATGGCCAGGGGCAGGTCGGCAATTTCGTCCAGAAAGATCGTGCCCCGGTGGGCGCTGGTGAACAGGCCCACGCTGTCGCGCACGGCACCGGTAAACGCACCCTTGGCATGGCCAAACAGCTCGGACTCGACCAGGTTCTCAGGGATGGCTCCGCAGTTCACGGCCACCATCGGCTCGGCACCACGGGGGCTGGAGGCGTGCAGGGCCCGCGCCAGCAGTTCCTTGCCGGTGCCGCTTTCGCCGTAGATGAGCACGGAGGCATCGCTTTGGGCCATCAGCCGCGCCTCGGCCAGCAGCTTCTCCATCAGCGGGCTGCGGGTGACGATGGCCTCGCGCCAGGTTTCGCCGCCGTCTTCGCTGGGCATGTCGGCCCCCAGGGCGGATGACACGGCCAGCGCACGGTCAACTTCGCGCATCAGGTCCGCACCCTCAAACGGTTTGGTGATGTAGCCAAACACGCCGCGCTGCATGGCCTTGACGGCATGGGCGATGGTGCCGTTGGCCGTGAGCATCAGCACCGGCAGCAGCGGGTAGCGGCGGTGCACGGCCTCAAACAGCTGCAGGCCGTCCATGCCGGGCATCTGCAGGTCGGTGATCATGGTGTGCGGCAGCTCTTGCTCTAGCTTGGCCAGCGCCGCGGCGCCGCTGGCGGCTTCGATGGCGGTATGGCCCTCGTAGTGCAGGCGCAGTGCCAGCAGGCGCAGCAGCGCGGGGTCATCGTCCACGATCAGGATGCGGGCCATGCGGTCAAGTTATCAAGGGGCCGGGATGACCGGCAGGTATTGCTGCAGCACCGCGCGCAATTGTGCAAAGTTGAAAGGCTTAATAACGTAGCCGCTGGCCCCGGAGCGCAAGGCTTCTTCCAGGCGCTCGGGTTCGGCGCTGGCAGACAAAAAGATGAATGGGATGTGTTGCAGCACGGGATGGCGTTGGAGCGCGGCCAGCACGTCCATGCCGTTCAAGGGGGACATCATGATGTCGCACAAAATCAGCGCGGGCGGGTGGTCCAGCGCGGCTTGCAAGCCCTGTTGACCGTCGGCCGCAGCCACACCTTCATGGCCTTCCAGCCGGATGAAGCGCAGCAGATTCACACGGATCGGAGCTTCGTCTTCGATCACCAAAATACGCGCCATGTCTGTTCCCGGTAGACCCACGGATCGCAAAACCACTCTGACCGGGCAGGCGTGGCGGATCGGATCTAGCGCTGCCCAAGTCAGCGCATTTTATAAGGGTCTTCAGAGCGGAGAAAGCGGCGCTAGATCCGCACAGAAAA
>NZ_JBDTEM010000458.1:0-3156 GCF_039922535.1 Rhodoferax sp.
GTGGTCCTGCACCTCTTGCTTGCCCGCGCTGTGGGCACCGTGCAGCACCAGCGGTGGCAAAAAGTGCATGCCGCACAGAGCGGCGGTCTGGGCGTAGGGCGGCAAGAAGGCGTCGAACGGATAGCGGTTGTAGCTGTCGGGGTGGTACGAGTCTTCTTGCCCGCCGGTGGTCACCACCAGCCACAGGGATTTGCCGCGCAGGGAGGTGCCGGGCGCGCCGCTGGGGGCGGCTTCTTCGGTTTCTGCCGACACCGCGCCAAATGCCCAGCCATAGGTCAGTACCTCGTCCATCCACAGTTTTTGCAAGGCGGGCATCGAATACCACTGGATGGGGTGTACCAGCACCAGCAGGTCGGCGGCTTCCATGCGGGCCTGCTCGGCTGCCACATCGATGGCGTAGTCCGGGTAGTTGGCGTACAGGTCCTGGATGTCGATCTGCGGGCCGTCCGCGCGGGCGGGCAGGGCGCGCGCCGCCGCCAGCAGGCGCTGGTTGACGCGAGACGCACGCCAGTTGGGATGGGCGGCGAGCACATAGATGCGGGATGGGGCGGAGGCGCTGGGATCTTGCATGCCGCTAACATAGCAAAAATTTACGCGTTTCCCCCTATTAGGAGCCATTTATGCCCATCGTCGTTGTTGCCAGTCCCAAAGGCGGAGTCGGCAAGTCCACGCTGTCCACCCAGATTGCGGGCTATTACGCCTCGCAGGGGCATACCGTGTTGTTGGGTGATGCCGATCCCCAGCAGTCATCCCATTTGTGGCTGAGCCTGCGCCCGGCGACGGCTGCGCCCATCCAGGCCTGGGAAGTAGACGCGGACGACATCGCCAAACCGCCCAATGGCGGCAAAGCGGGCAACGTGGTGGTGCTGGACACACCCGGCGGGCTGGATGGCAAGCGCTTCAAGGACGTGATGCGGCTGGCCGACAAGATCGTGGTGCCGCTGCAGCCCAGCGTGTTCGACATCTTTGCCACGCGCAAGTTTCTGGACCGCCTGGCAGAGCACCGCCGCATCGACAAGATGCAGGTCGGCCTGGTGGGCATGCGGGTGGACGAGCGTACCTTTGCCGCCGACCGCCTGCGCGAGTACCTGGACGGGCTGGAAGTGCCGGTAATCACCAACTTGCGGGACACACAAAACTACGTGCACCTGGCCGCCGGCGGGCTAAGCCTGTTCGATGTGGCCCCGAGCCGGGTTGAAAAAGACCTGGAGCAGTGGGCTCCGCTGGCGGCCTGGCTGGATGCCTAGGTTTATAAATTTATAAGAAATGGGCCTCTGGCGCAGGTGGAACCTGCGCGAAAAGCTATTTAATCTATAGCATTCCGAATCCGCACTGGCGCCAGGCTTCAAACACGGTGATGGCCACGGCGTTGGATAAATTCAGGCTGCGTTGGCCGGGGCGCATGGGCAGTTTCAAACACTGCTCTGGGGCAAAGGCGGCGCGCACGCTGTCGGCCAGGCCCTTGGTTTCCGAGCCAAACACCAGCCAGTCGCCGGGGGCAAAGGCGGTGCCGTGCACGCTGCCGGTCCCGCGCGTGGTCAGGGCAAACAGGCGCTGCGGGTCGGGCTGGGCGGTGGCCAGAAAGCTGGGCCAGTCGGCATGGCGGGTGAGGGTGGCGTACTCGTGGTAGTCCAGCCCCGCGCGGCGCATGTGCTTGTCGTCCATCGAGAAGCCCAGAGGCTCCACCAGGTGCAGATTGCAGCCGGTGTTGGCCGCCAGGCGGATGACGTTGCCGGTGTTCGGCGGGATTTCGGGTTCGACCAAGACGATGTTAAACATAGGGCCGGATTATCGGAGAGACTCGGACCCCGCCCACAACCCCTGGAACACCATGCCCACCATTGACCTGCGCAGCGATACCGTGACCCGCCCCACGCCCGGCATGCAAGCCGCCATGGCCGTCGCGCCGCTGGGTGACGACGTGTTTGGCGACGACCCGACCGTGAACCTGCTGCAGGCCACGCTGGCCGAGCGCCTGGGCTTCGAGGCCGGGCTGTTCTGTCCCACCGGCACGCAAAGCAATTTGCTGGCGCTGATGACCCACTGCCAGCGCGGCGACGAGTTCATCGTCGGCCAGGAGGCGCATTGCTACAAATGGGAGGCGGGCGGCGCGGCGGTGCTGGGCAGCGTGCAGTCCCAGCCGCTGGACCACGCCAGCGACGGCAGCCTGCCGCTGGAGCGCATTGCCGCGGCCATCAAACCCGATGACTTCCACCACGCCCGCACGCGTTTGCTGGCCTTGGAGAACACCATCGGCGGCAAGGTGCTGCCGCAAGATTACGTGGCAGCAGCGCTGGCGCTGGCCCATGGCCGGGGTTTGCAGTGCCACCTGGATGGGGCGCGGTTTTTCAACGCCGTGGTGGCCTCCCAGCAGGCGGGCGAGGGCTTGGCGCAGGCCGAGCACCGCCTGGTCGCGGGTTTTGACTCGGTCAGCATCTGCTTGAGTAAAGGTCTGGGTGCGCCGGTCGGCTCGGTCTTGTTGGGCGGCAAGGACTTCATCGCCCAAGCCCGCCGCTGGCGCAAGATGCTGGGCGGCGGCATGCGCCAGGCCGGGGTGCTGGCGGCGGCCGGCCTGTACGCGCTGGAGCACCACGTGGCGCGCCTGGCCGACGACCATGCCAACGCCCGGCTGCTGGCCGCATTGCTGGCCGATGTGCCAGGCCTGCAGGTGGAGCTTGGTCACACCAATATGGTGTTTTTGCAGATCGTCCCCGAGCGGGCGGAGGCATTTATGGCGCATTTAAAGGCCCACCAGATCCTGGCCATCGGCCTGTACAAGCTGCGGCTGGTGACGCACCTGGACGTGCGTGAGGCCGACGTGCGGCGTGTGGCCGAGGTGATTCGGGCGTTTTAATCTACCGGGGTGCGCGCCACCACCAGCCCGGTGACGTGCACGGCCCCGGCCTGTTTCAGCACGGCCGCCGCGGCAAACAGCGACGCGCCGCTGGTCATCACGTCGTCTACCAGCACCACCCGCTGGCCACGCAGTACATCGGCCCGCAATGGCTCCAGCGCAAACGCGCCCTGCACATTGCGCAGACGCTCGGCCCGGTTCAGCGTGGGCTGGGGCGCGGTGTGGCGGGTGCGCAGCAGCAGTTGGGCTTGGGTTTTGTGCGGGGCCAGGTGGCGGGCCAGCTCCAGCGCCTGGTTGAAGCC
>NZ_JBDTEM010000459.1:0-8124 GCF_039922535.1 Rhodoferax sp.
CTTCGGGCAGGCCGCGTTCGCGCAGGCCAAAGCAGATGTTTTGCGCCACCGTGAGCCACGGGAACAGGGTGTAGCTTTGGAACACCATGCCCCGGTCGGCCCCCGGGCCGTCCACGGGCGTGCCGTCCAGCAAGACCTGGCCGGTACTGGGCCGCTCCAGCCCGGCGACGATGCGCAGCAGGGTGGATTTGCCGCAACCCGAGGGGCCGAGTATGGTGACGAAATCGTTGCTTGCGACGGCAAAGTCGATAGGCTGCAACGCCTGGGTACGCTGGCCGTTGGGCGACTCGAAGACACGCGATACGCCTTGGATGGCGAGCTGGTCTGTCACAGCACGCTCCAGGCAAAGAGGCGGCGGTTCAGCGCCTTGAATGCCAGGTCCGACAGCAAGCCGATGATGCCAATCACGATGATGCCGAAGATGATCTGCCCGGTGTTCAGCAGCGCCTGGCTGTCGGTGATCATGTGGCCGATGCCGCTGCTGGATCCGATCAGCTCGGCCACGATCACATAGGTCCAGGCCCAGCCCAGCACCAGCCGCAGCGTCTCGGCAATGCCGGGGGCGGCACCGGGAATCAGCACCCGGGTGATGATGCCCCGGTGGCCCGCGCCCAGGGTGTAGGCGGCCTCTACCAGGTCGCGCCGCGCGCCGCCCACGGTCACGGCCACCATCAGCACCAGCTGGAAGAAGGAGCCGATGAAGATCACCAGCAGTTTTTGTGCTTCGCCAATCCCGGCCCACAAGATCAGCAACGGAATAAAAGCCGACGCAGGCAGGTAGCGGCAGAACGACACAAAGGGCTCAAAAAACGCCTCTATGCCCTTGTACGTGCCCATGGCAATGCCCAGCGGCACGGCCAGCACGGCGGCCAGCACAAAGCCGCCCAGCACCCGCCACACCGTCATGCCGATGTCGAACGCAAAGTTGTACTGGGTCAACAGCAGCCAGCCCTCGCGCACCATGGTGACCGGGCTGGCCAAAAACGTGGGCGATACATAGCCGCTCAGCGTAAAGCCGGCCCACACCGCCGCAAACAATACGAAAAACGCTAGCCCCAGCTGCCAGCGCGCGCGGGCGCTGACCGGTTCCAGCGGGGCCATACCGCCCGACCTACTTGATGAAACGGGCATCAAAGGTGGCGGCCAAGTCGTCGGGGGCTTTGCGGATCACGCCGGATTCGAGCAGGATTTTTTCCGCATCTTTCATGAAGGCGGTGATTTCACCGGCAAAGAACTTCTGGTTGGCGGCTTTGTCTTGCCAGCGCAGATAGGCCGCCGATTTGGCAAACTGCTCACCGGTTTGCTTCACCGCCGAGCCCATCAGCTCGTTGGATTTGACGGGGTCGGCCTTGATCATGGCCAGTGCGTCAAAGTAAGAGTCGGTCAGCGCCTGGGCCGCCGCCGGGTTGGCCTTGAGCCAGGTGGGCGCGCAGCCCATGGTGTCCATCACCATCGGGTAGTCCAGTGTGGTGGCCAGAATCTTGCCCGCTGCCGGGTTGTCGCGCACCGAGGATAAATACGGCTCGTAGCTCATGGCCGCATCGTTCTGCCCAGCTACAAAGGCCTGGGCGGCAGCTTGTGGCGAGAGGGTGGTGGTTTTGACGTCCTTGATGGTCATGCCGTTTTTGGCCAGCATCCAGGCCAGGCCAAAGTAGGGCGAGGTGCCAGGCGCGTCCACGCTGACGGTTTTGCCCTTCAGGTCGGCAAAGCTTTTGACATCGTTGCGCACCGCGATGCCATCGGCACCGTAGGACTTGTCGAGCTGGAAAATTTGCACGATGGGCACGCCGTTGGCGTTCCAGGCCACATGGGTCTCCACCGTGGTGGCCGCGCACTGGATGGCCCCGGAGGCCAGGGCCAGATGGCGGTCTTTTTGCGGGATGAATTTGATCTCTACGTCCAGCCCGTGCTTCTTGAAAATGCCCGCCTTGTCGGCCAGCGAGAGCGGTGCAAAACCGGTCCAACCCGAGATGCCCAGCACCAGCTTGGTGTCCTCCGCGTGTGCGGCGGTGGCTATACAGGCCCCCAAGGTGAGCAAAGAAACCCAGTTTTTGGCAGAAATACGCATGCAAAGCTCCCGGTAACGTACATGTGGGGTTGGAAGAAACACCCTTTGCGATGCCGATTTTGGGGTCGGAAGCCGCAACCTGTGTAGACAGGTGTTCTATGCAGCTACTGTGCCAGCGCGTGGCAGTCGTTGCAATACATTTATGCTCTAAATGGCATCCAGCGCAGGTGCCACCTGCGCTGGCAGCTACAAAATTGATAGTATTTAGTCCGCACGCGCCAAATCCACGTCCCCCGTCTCCGGCAACTGCATGGAGCCCAGCAAGGCCACGGCGGCCACGGCGATCAGGTAAAAAGCCGGGGCCATTGGGTTGCCGGTTTGCTCGATCAGGTAGGTGGCCACCAGCGGGGCCGTGCCACCAAACACGGTGTAGGCCATGTTGTAGCTGATGGCCGACGCGGTGTAGCGGATGCGGGTGGGAAACAGCTCGGACAGCAGGGCGGCGGTCACCACGCCCGACAGCACCGCGGCCAGCGCCTGCAGGGCTCCGCCCAGCAAACCCAGCGCCACATTGCCCGTGCTGGCCAGCAAAAAGGACGGATAGGCCGCTGCGATGGCCAGCACGCACACCGTCAACATGCTGCGCTTGCGGCCCACGTAGTCCGAATACCGCCCGGCCAGCGGGCACAAAGCCATCGCCACCAGCAAGGTGCCCACCGACACCAGCAGCGCGCTGCCCCGGTCCATGTGGCCGGCCACCTGCAGGTAGGTGGAGTAGTAGGTGGTGAAGGTGTAGAACGACAGCGCCGTCACCGAGATAAACAGGCTGAGCCAGACAATCCGTCCACCGTGGCTGGCAAAGGCCTCGCGCAGCGGGGCGTGGGTGGCCACGTCGTCCTCCAGCGCCACCGCCTGAAAGGCCGGGGTCTCGGCCAGCCGGGTGCGCAGGTACAGGCCAATCAGCCCCATCGGTGCAGCCAGAATAAAGGGCACGCGCCAGCCCCAGTCGGCCATCACCTCGGGGCTGAGCCAGGTGTTGAGCGCAAACGCCACCACGGCCGCCCCCGCAAACGCCGAAAAGGTGGACACCGGCAAAAAGCTGCCGTAGCGCCCCCGCTGCTGGCGCGGCGCGTGTTCCATCACATAGGCGCAGGCCCCCGCGTATTCGCCCCCGGCCGAAAAGCCCTGGATGCAGCGGGCCAAAGTCAGCAGCAGCGGCGCGGCCACGCCGATAGCCGCGTAGTTGGGCAGTACGCCAATCGCCGTGGTGGCCCTGCCATCAGCAAAATGGTGATGGCCAGCGTGCGTTTACGGCCAATTTTGTCGCCCAGCATGCCAAACACCACGCCACCCAGCGGTCGAAACGCAAACGCCACGGCAAACACCGCAAAGGTCTTCAGCAAACTGGCCTGCGGGTCGTCGCCGGGAAAGAACTGCTTGGCAATCACGGTGGCCAAAAAGCCGTACACCGCAAAGTCAAACCATTCGACAAAATTGCCAATCGAGGCGGCAAGAATGACCTTGTACAGGGTCTTTTTCGGTGTTTCGGCTGGCATGGAACTCCCTGGGTTTAGTAGAAACCCAATGTAAAAGCTCTGGCTGGGCGCGATGCCTTGTTTTGGACCTGCTTGTGTCTGGATGCGACTCACGGCGTGTTCAACAAACTCCGCGCCACCGCCTCGGCCACCTTGATGCCGTCCACCCCTGCCGACAAGATGCCGCCTGCGTAGCTGGCACCTTCGCCGGCCGGGTACAGGCCGCGCACGCTCAGGCTTTGGAAGTCTTCGCCGCGGGTCATCTTGATGGGCGAGGAGGTGCGGGTTTCCACGCCGGTCAGCACGGCATCATGCAAATCAAAGCCTTTGATCTTGCGGCCAAAGGCGGGCAAGGCTTCACGGATGGCCTCGATGGCGTAGCTGGGCAGGGCGCTGTGCAGGTCGCCCAGTTTCACGCCGGGTTTGTACGACGGCTCCACACTGCCGAGCTGGGTGGAGGCACGCCCGGTAATGAAGTCGCCCACCAACTGGCCAGGGGCTTCGTAGCTGCTGCCGCCCAGCACGTAGGCCTGGGATTCGAGCTGGCGTTGCAGGTCGATGCCCGCCAGCGCGTGGCTGCCGGGGAAGTCTTCGGGGGTGATACCCACCACGATGCCCGCGTTGGCATTGCGTTCGTTGCGCGAATACTGGCTCATGCCGTTGGTGACCACGCGGCCCGGCTCGCTGGTGGCGGCCACCACGGTGCCGCCAGGGCACATGCAAAAGCTGTAGACGGCGCGGCCATTGCTGGCGTGGTGCACCAGCTTGTAGTCTGCTGCACCCAGCAGCGGGTGGCCTGCGTGGCGGCCCCAGCGGGCGCGGTCGATCAGGCTTTGCGGGTGCTCAATGCGGAATCCGATGGAAAACGGCTTGGCCTCGACGTACACGCCGCGCGCATGCAGCATGGCAAAGGTGTCGCGCGAACTGTGGCCCAGGGCCAGCACCACATGGTCGGCACGCAACTCGGATGTGGTGCCGGTGGCCTGGTCCAGTACGGTTAAGCCACGAATGTGCCCGTCCACTATCTCTACGTCGGTCACCCGTTGCTCAAAGCGCACTTCGCCGCCCAGCGCGATGATTTGCTCGCGCAGATGTTCTACCACCTTGACCAGCTTGAAGGTGCCAATGTGCGGGTGCGCGGCCACCAAAATTTCTTCGGGCGCACCGGCTTTGACGAATTCCTGCATCACCTTGCGGCCCAGAAAGCGCGGGTCCTTGATCTGGCTGTACAGCTTGCCATCCGAGAAAGTGCCTGCCCCGCCTTCGCCAAATTGCACATTGCTCTCCGGCTTGAGCACGTTTTTGCGCCACAGGCCCCAGGTGTCTTGCGTGCGCTGGCGCACCGTGGTGCCGCGCTCCAGCACGATGGGTTTGAAGCCCATTTGCGCCAGTACCAGCGCCGCAAAGATGCCACAGGGGCCGAAGCCGACCACCACCGGGCGCGTCGCCAAGGTGGCTGGTGCCTGGCCCACCGGGGTGTAGGCCATGTCGGGGCTGGGGCGCAGGTGCGGGTTGTCGGGGTGTTGGCGCAGCAGCTCGGCCTCTTGCGCCGCATCGACCAGGGCTACATCCACGATGTAGACCTGCATGAGCGTTGCCTTGCGGGCATCGAAGCTGCGTTTGAAGATGGTGAAGTGCGCAATCTGCGCCGGTGCCAGGCCCAGGGTGTGGGCGACCAGAGCGGGCAGCGCCTCCTCGGCGTGGTCGAGCGGGAGTTTGAGTTCGGAGATGCGGATCATGGGGAGTGCCGGATGGCTTGTAGTTATCAAGCAGGAGGCAGGATTTTAAAGCCAGCGCGGGGCCAAGGTGGCCGCCCGCGGACGGGTGGCCGGGTACCAAGCAAGACAGCAAACATCCTCCAATTTGGGGATGAATGGCGTGGTTTCGCCGGGGCTGTCGCGCGGTAGTTTGCTATGGTATTTTTATACCAATTTAATAGCTGTCTGCGCAGGTAAATATTGCGCTGGAGCCATTTTTTATACCTGAAAAAAGACCTTAAATATCTGAATTCCACAGAACCGTTTGCATGCGATGCATGCTTGACACGGAAAATTTTTTGCAACAAATGTATACGACACTGCCGTTCCAATTTGTTTTGAGATACCGACTATGCGTGGTTTTGTGTGTGCGGGGATGGTGGGTTTGCTGGTGCTGGCGGGCTGTGGCGGCGGTGGTGATAGCGGGGGCAATGTGGCGGCCCCCGCTTCGGGCTATCCCAGTGCCCCGGCCAGTTGCGACGTGTCGGGCCAGCGGGCCTGGCTGCGCGACTACATGAACGACCAGTATTTCTGGTACGACAAACAGGGTGTGGCCAATGCGGCGGCCACCAGCATGGACAGCTACTTCGACGCACTGCTGTACCAGCCCACAGACCGTTACAGCTACAGCCAAACCACGGCCAGCGCCAACCAGTTTTATGCCGAAGGCACCCGCACCGGCTATGGCTACGCACTGGACTGGTTGGACGCGGCGCGCACCACGCTGGTGGTTCGGCTGGTGGAGCCGCTGAGTCCGGTAGGTCTGGCCGGTTTGCAGCGCGGTGACCGCATTGACCGCATCGACGGCAAGACCTCGGTCGAGATCGCCAATGGGGGGCTGGCCGCGGTGGACACTGCCGGCGTGGCCCGTAGCTTCGTGGTGCACAACGCGGCGGGTACCCAGCGCAGTTTCACCGCGCAGTCGGCTGTCTACGCACTCAGCCCGGTCAATACTGTGGCGGTGCTTACGGCCCCCAATGGGGCCAAAACCGGGTATTTGATGTACCAGGAGTTCATCGCCTCCGGGGCGGTGGCGATGGGCGCAGCCTTTGACCGCTTCCGGGCCGCGGGTGTGACCGAGCTGGTGCTGGACCTGCGCTACAACGGCGGCGGCAGCACCCAGCAGGCGCGTTACCTGGCGGGTCTGATCGCCGGGTCGGCACAGATCGGCAAGCTGTTTGCCCAGTACCAGTTCAATGCCAAACACACGGCCAGCAACTTCACCCAGAATTTTGTCGGTACCAGCGGCGGCCTGCCCACTGCGCCGCTAGAGGGGTTGAGCCGGGTGTTCGTCCTTACCACGCCCAACACCGCTTCGGCCAGCGAACTGGTCATCAACGCCTTGCGCCCGTACATGGCCGTGTGGACGATTGGCAGCTTGAGCTACGGAAAACCGTATGCATTTCTGCCCGCCGATGCCTGCGGCACCACCTACAACGCCGTGAACCTGGTGTTGGCCAATGCGCAAAATGTCTCTGTGCCCGATAACGGCATCGTCGCCAGCTGCTCCGTGGCCGACGACGTGAACCATGCGCTGGGCGACCCCACTGAGTCGCTCACGGCTGCCGCTTTGTCGTTTATTGCGACGGGAAGTTGCCCTGCGGCCGCCAGCGTGGCCAACAGTGCCAAGCGCCAGTCGGGTACACCCTCGTTGGGCTTTGGTGACATCAGCCGACCGCAGATGCGGGTGGATTGACGAGGCATGCAGGGTAAGCCGTGGCGACCCGCACTTCCCGGTGGTCGTGCTGCGGTGTTTCCGTAAGGAGGCCGTTCCACCGGCAGCTGAGAGGTCAGGCGTGGCGGTAGCCAGTTAAAATCCGGGGTTCCCACGCTCTGTTTTTGCGGCTTGCCGCCTCTCTTAGAAGATTTCCCCATGTCCGCACTCCCCACACCAGCCGCGCCCGCTACTTCCTTGGTCTCCGTCGACGCGGCACTTCTGCGGGAAGTGGCCGAACTGGTCGTGACGGCGCTGAACCTGGAAGTGGCCGCTGCCGACATCGCCCCCGATGCACCGCTGTACGGTGATGGCCTGGGCCTGGATTCGATCGACATCCTGAGGTGTCGCTCAGCGTGTCCAAGCAATACGGCCTGCAACTGCGCGCCGACCACGAAGACAACGCCCAGATTTTCAGCTCCCTGCGCAGCCTGACCCACCACATTGCGGCCCAGCGTACCAAGTGATTGCACCGACCTTTGCCCGCTGGATGCGCTGGGGCAAGGTCGCCGGGGGCGTTGCACTCTGCCTGGCCTATTCGCTGCTGGCGCACCTGGCTTCCGTGCATCCCACGCCCGGTGTGTGGGAGGTGTTAGTGGCCCTGTTTTTAGTCCTGGTACTGGCCGTTTCGCTGGCCTGGCGGTCGGCGCACCGGCCGCTGATGCTGGCGTTGTGCGCAGCCGGTGCCGTCGGCCTGGTCAGCATGGGCGACTGGTTGAGGCTGCACTACCACTGGCT
The DNA here is from genome assembly GCF_039922535.1 of Rhodoferax sp. Classification (GTDB taxonomy): domain Bacteria; phylum Pseudomonadota; class Gammaproteobacteria; order Burkholderiales; family Burkholderiaceae_C; genus Rhodoferax_B. The sequence goes on from NZ_JBDTEM010000459.1 coordinate 7,753, forward strand.
GTTTTTTCTGGAGCACGCGGGCATGCAAAGCCTGCTGTGCATCGCCTTTGGCCGCACCCTGGCCGCAGGCCAAACGCCGCTGGTGTCGCGCTTTGCCGCCACCGTACACGGCCCGCTGTCGCCGCAGTTGCAGCGCTACACACGCGGCGTTACCTGGGCCTGGACCTTGTACTTCGGTCTGATGGCCAGTGTGTCGGTGTTGCTGTTTAGCTTTGCGCCCATAAGCTGGTGGTCGGGCTTTGCCAATTTGCTGGGCCTGCCCTTGGTGGCGCTGATGTTTGTGGGCGACTACCTGGTGCGCCGCTGTGTGCTGCCGCCGCAAGACGTGACCGGCCTGTTGCAGGCGGTGCGCGCCTACCGGCAGGCGGGCAC
>NZ_JBDTEM010000460.1:0-4200 GCF_039922535.1 Rhodoferax sp.
CCCGCGCCGCCGCCGCCAGCGCGTGCATCCAGCGGCTTTGACGATATGGACGACGACATCCCGTTCTAAATCAGAAAACGGGCTTTTTTAACTGTAAGACTAGCCCGGGCTCAGCGCATACGACATAGACGATGCAGTGTTGTCCCAGCCAAACTGTTTCAGATCCGGAAATGACTGGCGTTCGGGCACCCAGAGCTGGGCTCCACCGAAGTTGATGTGTTGGTGCAATACCGCAAACGAGGTACGCGGCCGCAGATAGGCCCGCACTACACACAGGTTGGACACGGATGAAACCCGGTCGTTGATGTTGGTCCACCACCATAAAGTGGGGTACACCTGCAGAAAATTGGGGATGGTGCCATCGCCATTTTCGTAACCCGTTGTGCCTGCGCTGAAGCTCCACTGCGCGCCACCGAACTGGGCGTTTTCAAAAAGAAGGACCGCACCGATCAGCGCTTGTCCGATCTGCTGAGACGATGAGCCCGTCCCGAGGGAAATGCCACGCGCGGCCACGTCTTTTGCCGCAGCCGGGGTTTTTGAGTTCTTTGGGCGGTCGGCAACAGCCTTCGCGGCCTTCGTGGCATCTGTGAATATCTGCAGGCTGTCGCCGTCGTAAGCCCGTTCGTCCAGCAGGTAGTAAAGGGGTTTGCCATCGAAGTCTTTCACCGACTCTGGTGCCGCACGCTTGCCGTTGAGCAGGACCGGCATGGACGGAATTTTGTGGATGCATAACGGCTTCTCGGCAGGGACGGCCGCGGACGAAAACTGCGGGGGTTGGCTATGGGTGCTGCCGAACTGGGCTCCCGCTAGAAAGGCCGCTCCGATCTTCGCCAACTCATTTTGTTGATGGGAGTCGAAGGGAAGGGGCATTCCTGTATTGCTTGCCGGAATTTCAGTTTGCATGTGAACCTCTCAAATGTGGAAGCATGAACATGGCCCCAAACTTCTTGTTCCAATCGTGCCGAACGGGTTTGGTGCTTCCATCGCCTGCAGCGCCTCGCACTGTGTGTCGGGCGACGGTATCCCGCTTAAATTCTAGAAGCCGTGTTCCGCACCCGCATCCCCAATAAGGATGAAACAAAATGCTATTTAATATGTAGCTGCTTGCGCTGTATCTGCCTGTGGTGCAGGCCGAAAGAACGCTTTGGTTGGTTGTTCGATTGGCCGGGCTCTCTGAATATGCCGTTACTTCGCCTTGCCTTATTTGGGCTCTGTTTTCGGCCTGGTGTGTCATCGTCTGTCCATTCGGAAGTGACGGTAGGCTTGCAGCGATGTCGATCTTGCAATAGGTTCAAAATTGAATGCAAATGGAGGGTGTTGACGGCCTGTATTTAGCTCTGAAAATATGCGAATTTCAAAGTCCAACCGGTAAATTGGGCTAGCATGGATCGATGCTTACAAATATTAGGCGCTTGGTTCCGCGACGTAGACTGCTTGAATGGCTGTTGCTGGTGGCGGTACTTGCCCTGGTAGGTGGCTTCATCGCCTACGTGTACTCCGTTGAGGTGGGCCGCACCCTGGCTACCGAGCAAGACCGTTTGCAGGTGCAGTCGAATGTGATTGCCAACGACATCCGGGGCAATCTGGCGGTGATCAGCTTGGCAATGGAAGAGGTCATCAAGGACTACTTGGTGGTTCCAGGTGCCAAAAATCCCCAAGATGTGTCTCGGCGTCTACGCGCGCTGGCCAATGCCATGCCGGGTATTCGGGCCATGGTGCTGATCGATGCGCGGGGCGTGGCGATTGCCGCGAACAGCCCCGATTTGGTAGGTGTCAATTTCAGCCAACGCGACTATTTCAAAAGTGTTCAGTCGCACCCGAGCCTAGCCACTTTGTATGTCTCGGCGCCTTACAAGTCTTTGCGTAACGATTTGGTCGTCAATACCGCCCGGATGGTGCCTGGGCCTGCAGGGGAGTTTGCGGGGATGGTGATCGCCGCGCTCGACCCAGAATATTTCACCAGCATTTTCCGACCGGTGATGTATGCCCCGGACATGTGGGGTTTTCTGGTCCATAGCGATGGCCTGCAGTTTTTGAATTTCCCGCTTAGGACCAATATTGACGGCACCAACTACAACAAACCTGGGACTTTTTTCAGTCGGCACGTGTTGAGCGGCAAGACCAGTAACGTTTTGATGGGCACGATACCCAGAACCGGCGAGCAGCGTCTGATGGCCATGCGTACCGTCCATCCCGTCGAGTTGCACGTGGACAAAGGGCTGGTGATTGGTATCAGCCGTGATTTGAGCGCCATTCTGCAGCCGTTACAACACCAGGCCATCACCAACGGTGCCCTTTATCTGGCCTTGGTCCTGCTCTGCTGCGGCGGTCTGTGGTGGGGACAGGTTCGGCGACTTCGCATCGAGGACTTGGCGTTTGAGCGGGATCGTGAGCGTCTTGACGCTGCCGACCGGCTAAAGCTGGCGTTGCGTGGCGGTAATTTGGGGTTGTGGAGCTTCCATGTGCCTACGCAGAAGCGCACGTTCGATGACATTTCGCTGGGCATGATTGGCCACACACAGCAGGAATTCCAGAGCGAACCTGAGTTTTGGCGCAGCCGCGTCCACCCCGAGGACCTGCCTGCGTATGCCCTTGCCCGTGAATCCTGTGTGGATGGCAGCGTGCCTTTGTACGAAGTGAGCTACCGCATCCTGCACCGGTTGGGCCATTGGGTGTGGGTTCTGGGGCGGGCCCAGGCGATAGAGCGTGACGCACAGGGCCGAGGCACTACCCTGATGGGTACCCACATGGATATCACTGCGGCCAAACTGGCCGAGCAAGAAGTCGTACGTACGCGCAATGGCCTGCAAGCTGTTTTTGACAACATGACCGAAGGTGTTTTTGTTTTTGACAGCCACCAGAATATCGTGCGTGCCAACCAGGCCGCGCGCAGCCTCCATGGTCTCTTTGACGCCGCAACGCCGATGCAAGAGCTGCACGCTAACATGGAAGTCACACTGCCTACGGGCGAGGCACTGTCTCCTGGGCGGTGGTTGAGCTGGGGTGGGGAAGGCGGTGATTTTGTCCGCGACTTTGAAGTCACGGTGCGTCGCAAGGATACCGGCCAGTCGGTGGTTCTGGAATACAGCACAGCGCCCATTCTGGATGCCATGGGGCAGGTGGACCAGGTCATCCTCACCTTCCGGGATGTCACCGAACGCCGAATGGCCCACACCCTGCGCCAAAGTGAGACCCGGTTTCGTACGCTGATCGAAGACGCGCCGGTGCCGATTGCCATATTGCGGGCCGGGCATTTTGTCTATTCCAACCCCCGTTACCGCGCACTGCACGCCTATTCGGCCGCCGATGACCTGGTCGGTCTGCCCTGGAGTGCCATGTTGTCGGAGGAGTCCCGTACGCTCCTACACCGCCAAGAGGCGCTGATCCTGGGCGACTCCCCGTTGGAGCAGATGTTCGAAGCGGTCGGCTTGGGCAAGGACGGTCGCCTGGTACCGGTGTTCAAAACCACGGCCCGTGTGGTGTTGGCCGATGGGCCTGCCACCCTGGTGTTTGCGCAGGATATTTCGGCCCAGAAACAAGCCGAAGCTGCCACGCTGAAGGCCCGCGACGTGGCCGAGGCTGCCAACCGCAGCAAGGCCGAGTTTTTGGCCAATATGAGCCACGAAATACGCTCACCCCTGAATGCCATTCTGGGTCTAGCCTATTTGCTGGAGCAGGCACGGCTGGACACAGATGCCCACGACATGGTGCGCAAGATACGGGCCTCGGGCCGCTCATTGCTGGGCATCATCAACGACATCCTGGATGTTTCCAAAATCGAAGCTGGCCATATGGCGATAGAGTGCACGCCTTTTCGTATGGGTGACGTGATGGACAACCTGGCCGGCACCATGGGCATCGCTGCAGGCAACAAGAATATCGAGCTCATCATCCAGCCCTTGCCCGCAGGTATCAGCATGGTAAAAGGCGATGCATTGCGCCTGGAGCAAGTGCTCACCAACCTGACCAGCAACGCCATCAAATTCACCCACGCGGGCCGGGTGGAGCTGCGCACCGAGCTGCTCACCGCGCACGAAGACACCATCATCTTGCGGTTCAGCGTGGTGGACACCGGCATTGGGATTGCCCCGGCGCTGCAAAAGGATGTGTTCTCGGCCTTTACCCAGGCGGATGGTTCTACCACCCGCCGCTTTGGTGGTACCGGGCTGGGCCTGACCATCAGCCGCCAACTGGTGGGCT
>NZ_JBDTEM010000461.1:0-10264 GCF_039922535.1 Rhodoferax sp.
GTTGCGCACCGGAGGGGGCGAAGACGGTAGCGCGGGGTGCGATTGCGGCCCTTTGCGGATGGCCTTGAGCAGCAGCTTCATCTCGATTACGAACAGTACGGTGTACAGCGCAACAAACGCCACAATCGTGGCCAGCACTGTGCCGGCGCCCAGGCTGGAAACCGCCACTGCGGTGGGTAGTACCCCCTCTATCACCCACGGCTGGCGGCCCAGCTCGGCCACCACCCAGCCGCATTCAGCCGCAACCCAGGGCAGCGGAATTGCCCAGACCGCCACCCTCAACAACCAAGGATGGGCATCCAGCTTGCGGCGGGCCGACAGTACAAAGAAGGTGCCCGTCAGCACGATAAAGAACATGCCCAGACCCACCATCGCCCGGAAAGACCAGAACAAGGGTGCTACGGGCGGTATGGTGTCGTGGGCGGCTTGGGCCACCTGCTCAGCCGTGGCTTGGCGCGGATCGTCCACATAGCGTTTGAGCAGCAGCGCATAGCCCATGGCACCGCCGTTCTTCTCGAAGATGGCTGTAGCCACCTCACGGGCCGCTGCATCGGTGGCCGGGTCGCGGATCTTTTGCAACGCGTCATAGGCCGATATGCCTACCCGGATATTCATTTCGGCATGCTTGACCAGATCGTCAATCCCTAAGATTTTCGTATTCAGCGAGCGGGTGCCGATCAGCCCCATCACCCCCGGAATATGCACGGCGAAATGGGTTTCGCGGGCCTTTTGGTCCGGAAAGCCGAATGCAGTAAAAGCAGCAGGTGCGGGCTCGGTCTCCCACATCGCTTCGATGGATGCCAGCTTCATCTTCTGGTGCTCGGTGGATAAGTAACCGCTCTCGTCGCCGAGCACCGCCACCGACAGCGCGGCAGCCAGACCGAACGATGCCGCCACTGTCATCGAGCGCTTAGCCAGCTCAGTATGTCGGCCGCGTAGTACATACCAAGCCGACACACCCAACACAAACAACGAGGCCATGGTGTAGCCCGCCGACACGGTGTGGACAAACTTGGCCTGGGCCACCGGGTTGGTCAACACGGCATAAAAATCGGTCACTTCCATGCGCATGGTTTGCGGGTTGAAGGCTGCGCCGACCGGGTTTTGCATCCAGCCGTTGGCAATCAGAATCCACAGCGCCGATAAATTGGTACCCAAGGCCACGGCCCAGGTCACGGCCAGGTGCCCCAGCTTGGACAGTCGGTCCCAACCAAAAAAGAACAAGCCCACAAAGGAGGCCTCCAAGAAAAAGGCCATTAGCCCCTCGATCGCCAGCGGTGCGCCAAACACATCCCCCACGTAGTGGCTGTAGTAGCTCCAGTTCATGCCGAACTGGAACTCCATCACGATGCCGGTGGCCACGCCCATGGCGAAGTTGATGCCAAACAGCCCGCCCCAAAACTGGGTCATGTCGCGCCAGATAGGGCGGCCGGTCATCACGTAGACCGTCTCCATGATGGCCAGCAGCACCGCCAAACCAATGGTCAGCGGTACAAACAAGAAGTGGTACAGCGCCGTCAAGCCAAACTGCAGCCGGGACAGATCCACAATATTGAGGTCCATGGGGTTTCCTTCGTTTTAGTTCAATCGGGTCGCAAAGTCTGGAGCGCGGCTTCAAATTCAGTCGTCCCGCGCCGCAGATCGGCGGTGACGCGGCCATCGCGCAGGCACAGCAGGCGGTCGGCCAGCGCGGCCTCTCGGCGCAAATGGGTGGCCATCAACAGGGTTTTGCCCTGGGCCTGGGCCTGCAGGCGCTGCAAGACATCGTGGGCCGTCTCAGTATCGAGCGCCTCGGTGGGTTCGTCCAGTAGCCACAGCCTTACCGGACGCAGCAGCAGACGCGCCAAGGCCAGGCGGCGCAACTGGCCACCCGACAAGCCCTGCCCGCCCTCGCCCAGGCGCGTGTCCAGCCCTGCCGCCATCGCCCGCACCGCGTCGGCCAGACCCGCCACCTCCAGCACCGCCCACAGTTGGGCATCCGAGGCCATGGGGTCGGCCAAGCGCAGGTTGTCGCGCAACGTGTCCGCAAACAGCTCGCTGCGCTGGGTCAGCAGGCTATGTGCTTGCACCTGCACTGTGCCCGCATCTGCCGCCAACTCGCCTGCCACCAAGGCCAGCAGCGTGGACTTACCCGCCCCGCTTGGCCCCACCAAGGCCACCCGCTCGCCCTGGTCCAGCGTAAATGACGTAGGCTGCAACGCACGCATCGGGCTGCCGGGATAGGCCACGCTGACCGATGTGAACTGCACGGCGACATCTAGGTCGCCGCCTATAAACGGGCTGGGCTGCTCGGCCTGCGCCATGCGAGGCGCCAGCCGCCGGGCAGCGCGCCAGCTGCGACCCGCCTCCAGTGCGCCCCGGCGCAGCGCAGCAAAGGGTTCGGTGGCGGTCAAGGCCAGCAGCAGGGCCAGCGCAGCGGCGGGTGCACCGATGCGGCCTTGCGCGACCAGCGCAGCAGCAGCCAGCAGCACCGCCACCAGCGTCAAGCTGCCCACCATGCCGTAGGCCGCACCGGTTTGGGCCTCCAGGCGGTTCAGGGCCAGATCGGCCCGGGCCAGTTGCTGGTCAGCGGCGGCCAGGGCGGCGCGCTGGGCCTGCAGTTGCCCGGCCATGGCCAACTCGGTCTGCCCAGCTACCAGATCGACGGCGCGTTCCCGCAGCAGCTCCAGTGCATGGGCCCGGCGCACCGCTGTAGGCCCGGCGCGCTGCGCTACCACCAGGGCAATGCCCCAACCCGCAGCCAGCAGCCACAGGGCCAGCAGCACGCCCAGCCAGGGCTGCAAAAAGCCCAGCACCAGCCCGGCCAACATAGCAGCGCCCAACGCAGCCAAAGCGGGCACCAGCAGGCGCAGGTACAACGACTCCAACGCGTCGATATCGGCCGTCAGGCGAAACAGCAGGCGGGCCGGTTGCGCCAGCAGTTGGCGCGCCGCATCGGGCCGGGCCCAACCGCGAAACAGCCGCTCGCGCAAATCGGCCAGCGCGGCAAAGGTGGCATCGTGCGTTACCAGCCGCTCCGCATAACGTGAGCCGGTGCGCCCCAGGGCCAGCAGGCGGATGCCTGCGGACGGCATGAATACATCGAAATGCAACGCTGTGGCAGCCTGCAACCCGGCCAGGGCGGTGGCGGTAATAAACCAGCCCGACAAGCCCAGCAAGGCCATACCGGCTAGCACCGTCAGGGCGGCACACGCAGCGCCCAGCGCCAAGCGCTTGCGCTGCGTGGCCCAGAACATGGCCAACACCACCCGCACATCGCGCCAGCGTTTGCTCATGCTGCGGCCCTCACCTGGCCGGCATCCAGCTGCACCACCCGGTGCATACGCGCGGCCAGCACTGGGTCGTGGGTAGCGACGATCAACGTCCGGCCCTGGGCGAACTGCAGCAGCGCATCGGCCACGGCCTGGGCAGTTTCGGTATCCAGATGGGCCGTGGGTTCGTCCACCAGCAGCAGGTCGGCATCGGCATACAGCACCAGCCGAGCCAGCGCCAGCCGCACCAGCTCGCCACCCGACAAGCCGGTCCCGCCCTCGCCCAATGCCACACCCGCCTGCGCCACGCGGCCCAGACCGGCCTGCTGCAGCGCGGCCAGCACACGGCACGGGGCCACACCGCAGCGACCCAGCAACACATGCTCTTGCACCGAACCCGCAAAAATATGCGGCTTTTGCCCTATCCAGCCCATCCGCTGGCGCAGGGCCGAAGCGGAGGCCTCGGTCAGCAGCACGCCGCCAATGCTGATGCGCCCCTGCTGCGCAGGCACCAGGCCCGCCAGCAGGTGCAGTAACGCCGTCTTGCCCGCGCCGCTGGGCCCCATCAAGGCCACATGTTCACCCGCCGCCACCCGCAGGGCTAAGCCGGCAAACACCGCAGCCTCACCTGGGTGGCCAAAGTGCAGGCCTTGCACCTGGACTGAAGGCGCACCCAGGCTACGCAGACCCGCAGGTGGCACCGCAGCGCCCGGCAACGGTACGCCGTCTTGGGTCAGTTGTTCCAGCGCCTCCAGAGCGGCCTCTCCCGCAGCGCGGTCGTGCCACACCGCAGCCAGTTCGCGCAGGGGTTCAAAAAAGGCCGGGGCCAGCAGCAGGATGAACAGGCCCTCACCCAGGTTTAAGCGCTGCCCCCAACTACCCCAGGGGATGCTGCCCAACAGATGGAAACCCACGTACACCGCCACCATGGCCACGCCCAGGGCCGCAAACAGCTCCAGCACCGCAGACGACAAGAACGCGATGCGCAACACCGCCATGGTCCGCTGGCGCAGCGACTGGGCCGAGGCCCCTAGCCGGTGGGCGGTGGCATCCACCGCGTCCAGGGCGCGCAAGGTGGCCAGGCCGCGTAGGCGGTCGAGCAAAAACGCATTCATCTGGCCCATCTCTACCATCTGCGCGGCGCTGGCCGCCTGGGCACGCCAACCCACCAGTGCCATGAAGATCGGAATCAGCGGGGCGGCCAACAGCAGCACCAGGGCCGCCGCCCAGGAAAAGCAGGCCACGGTGGGCAGGATCAGCAGCGGCACCACCATGGCCCGCCAACGCGCGGGCTGGTAACGCACCAGGTAGGGCAACGCCGCCTCGGCCTGCTCGGCCACCACGCTGGCGGCCAGCCCCGAAGCGGGCCGGGCGGAATCTAGCGGGGAACGCGCCGCCAGCACCGCAACCACCCGGGCTCGCAGGTCCGACACATACTGCCGGGCCGCAGCAAACACCCGGCGCAGGCCCCAGGCCTCGGCCGCTGCGCGCAACACGCCCAGCAACAGCACCCCGGCGGCGGGCAGAAGCACTGCATTCGGGCCGCTGCCTGCGGCAAGGCCTTGCACCGCCCAGGCTAACAAGGCCGCTTGGGGCAGCCACAGCACAGCGGCCAGACCCTGCACCACACCGCCCAGACCCCAAGGGGTCAGGCTACGCAAACGGACGGTAGATGGAGTGGGTTTCATTTTTTTAATGATTGAATTTTCAGTAATTACTGAAAATTCAATCATTAAAATTATATGAACAACTATGCTCTGGGTCAAACATGCCGATGCTGCACCACCACGCGGTGTTGTGAAATGGCAGATTCCCGGGCCAAAGTTAACCCTGCCAATTCGGGACAAGTTTGTGGATAAGCCGGGCAAACCGCTGTATGCCTGGCTTAAGTATCTGTTTTTAAAGGGTAAAGCTTGCGACGCTTAAAAAACAGGCACAGTGCAAAAATAACCTGGGCAGCATAATTCGCCTACCATGGGATAGTCCTATTGCACGCCGAAAAGGAGATTTTTATGCCCATCCGTCTGGCTTTTTTGCTGGCTTTAGCCGCCCTGGCCTTTTCGGCCTGTGCCTACAAGCCCTCCCCGTCAACCGCCTCTGGCCCGACGCTGGAGCGCCGCCTTAGCGCCGTGCGCTGGACGCTGCAATCGGCTACCGACGGCCAGGGGCAGGCCATCACCGCGCTGTTTCCGCGTGCCGACCCGCGCTTCACGGTGGAATTCAAAGACGGGCGGGTCGGCATACGGGGCGGCTGCAACGCCATGGGCGGCAGCTACCAAATCGATGCAGCGAACCAGTTACAGGCGGGGCCGCTGATGTCCACGCGCATGGCCTGCGCGGGGGGATTGATGGAGGCCGACCAGGCCCTCAGCGGCCTGCTGGCCCAGGGCTTGCGCGTCGAGTTCAGCCAAGGTGCGGTCCCCACGCTGCGGCTGGTGTCGGCCACCGGGCAAACGCTGGTGTGGTCGGCTGCACCCGCACCTTGATTGCTACTGTTTAAGTAGCTTCCCGTGCAGGTAGAACAAGCGCCAGAGGCCTATTTCATGTGCAATATCAGGCGGTCACCGGCAGGGGCTCCACGCGGCGGTTCTTAACGACCAAGCGCTCGGGCGACAGGTACTGTGGCAGGTAAACATCAAAGGGCATGGTGTCGGCGGCTTCGATGGCTTTCTGGGCGGCAACCGACGTGGTGGTCATCGCTTCAAAGCGACTTTGCTGCGCGGTGCTGAACGGCAGGTCCAACAGGTGCTGGCGGGTCTGCAGCGACTGCTGGGCAATGAAGGGCACGAACGATCCGCAGGGCATGCCATGCATGGCAGCCAGCACGCGGGCCGACGACAGCAGGCTGGGGTCGACCAAAGCGGCATCTGCGGCGGCCAGCGCATCGCTGTACAAGCTGCCGCCGTGGGTGGCATCCAGGGCTGCGGCAATGGGGCGGCACTGGGCCACCAGGTCACTGCCCCACTCGGCCAGCGGCACTTCCTGGCCGGCACGTTCCAGCGTCAGGCCGGGCTCACGGCCTCGGGCGGCCACACGGTGCTGGTTGTGCGCCAACTCGGTGATTTCCTGTGGGCTGTCGGGCGGGCTGTCGTTGAGCAAACAGTGCAGCAAAAACACGTCGATGAAGCGCATGGTCTGGGCGGTAATGCCCACTGGCACAAACGGATCCAGGTCCAGCAGGCGCACTTCGACGTATTCCACACCGCGTTCGCGCAGGGCGTGCAGCGGGCGTTCGCCGGGGTAGATGACGCGTTTGGGACGGATGGTGCCGTAGAACTCGTTCTCGATCTGCAGCAGGCTGGTGGCCAGCTGGTTGTAGTCGCCGCCGGTGCCGCGCACGCCCACTGCTTTGTAAGCTGGGTACGGGCGGGTCAGCGCGTCTTGCAAAGATGCACCATAGCCTTCCAGGCTGTTGTAGCTCACGGCCAGCGAAGCCTGGGCATCGCTTTGGTAGCCCAGGCGGCCCATGCGCAGCGAGGTGCCATGCGGCATGTACATGGTGCGGTCGTTGAGCTGCTGCAGTTCGTGCTGGCGCCCGGCCACAAAGCTGGAGCACACGGCGGGCGACGCACCAAACAGGTACAGCAGCAGGAACGCATGGCGGCGGAAATTGCGGATCAGGCCAAAGTACTCTTCACTGCTCACGCCGGGCAGCGACCAGTTGTAGTGGATACCCGAGATGGTTTGCATGCGGCGTCCATAACGGTGGCCCAGGCCCATGCGGTAGACGCTCTTGGCGCGGCCCACGTTGGAGCTGCCATAGCGGCCTATCGGAATCGTCTCGTCGGTCGGCAGGCCGCAGGGCATGCTGGACACCCACAGCATTTCATCGTCACCCTGGGCTTGCAGGGTGCGGTAGGTGAACTGGTGCACTTCGGTGAGCTCGTCCAGGCAGGCCTCCACGCCTTGGTGCACGCCGGTGATCAACTCCACCTGGGATTCGCTGAAGTCGGTGGTGATGTGGGGGTGCGTCAGGGCCGAGCCGAGTGCGGCAGGATGGGGTGTCAAGGCCAGACTGCCGTTGGACTGCGCGCGCAGGCTTTCTTTCTCCAGGCCACGGCGGATGCCCTGGAGCCGTTCGGGCGCGAGGGCCTGCAGGCGTTCTAGCAATGCGGCGGGAGGGGTGGAGCTGCTCATCTTGGGTATCCGTAAGGGACAAGACACAGCGCCCAAACCATGGGCGGCTCGCCCACCGGTGGGGCACTGTGTCCAGTCGTACATAAATCTTGACCGGGCGTGGAAGGTATCACAGGCGCGCCCGGCGTGCTGGAGACGGCAAAACGCCCCCAGCCGCAAGGCGTGGGGGCGTTGACCGCAAGCACAAACTACGGTTTTGCGATCTGCGCCGTAACGCTGCTGGCATCCCAGCCGCCGCCCAACGCCTTGTACAGGCTGACCACGGCATTCAACTGGCCGCGCTGGATGTCGATCAGGCCGGATTCAGCCTGCGCCAGGTCGCGCTGGGCGTTCAGCACATCCAGGTAGCTGGAGTAGCCGTTCTTGTAACGCAAGTCGGCCAGACGCAGGGTGCTGCGCAGGGCATCGATCCGCTTGGCGGTGGTGGCGGTGATGTCGCGGCCTGCGGCCACGTTGTTCAGCGCGTCGTGCACATCGCGGAAGGCGTTTTGCACCGTCTGGGTGTAGGTGGCCAGCGCCTGCTGCTGGCGCGCGTTGGATGCGGCCACCACGGCATCGATGGCTCCGGCGCGGACGATCGGCTGCGTCAGATTACCCACCAGGTTCCAGAACAAGGAGGCTGGATCGAACAGGTCCGACAGGTCTTTGGACTGGTAGCCCACGCCGGCCGTCAGGCTGAGCTTGGGGAAGTAGGCGGCACGGGCCTGGCCGATGTCGGCGTTGGCCGCAATCAGGCTTTGCTCGGCGGCCACCACATCCGGGCGGCGGGTCAGCACATCGGACGGCAGGTCGGCCGGAATCGCCTGCGCGGCATACAGCGTGCCCAGGTCGGCACCGCGTACCAGCACCGGGTTGGCGATGTCGGTGGGCTTGCGGCCCAGCAGCACGGCCAGCGCGGATTCGGCATTGCTGCGGCTTTGTACGGTCTGTTGCAGCGTGGCCTGGATGGCCGCAGCTTCGGATTCGGCCTGGCGCAGGTCCAGCTCGCCAATCACCCCGGCGCTGAAGCGGCGATTTTGCAAGCGCAGGTTCTCGGTGCGGGTGGCCAGGGTCTGCTCGCCCAGGGTTTGCTGGGCATCCAGGGCGCGCAGAGCGAAGTAGCTTTGCGCCACGTTGGCGTACAGCGTGGTCAGCACCGTGCCCCGGCTGGCGGCCTGGGCCAGCAGACGGGCCTTGGCGGCTTCGTCTGCACGGGCATATTTACCCCAGAAGTCCAACTCGTAGCTGGCGCTCAGGCCCAACTGCCGGTCGTTGGAATACGGGTTGGCACCGGGCGTGAACGAGGCCGAATTCTCGCTGGCACGGCGGCGCGTGGCGCTGGCGTTCAAATCCACCGAGGGGTAGAAGTTGGACGCGTTCTGGTCCAGCGTGGCGCGGGCTTCGGCAATCCGGGCGGTGGCCAGGGCCAGGTCCTGGCTGTTGCTGGCGGCCTCTTGGAGCAAGCCGTCCAGCACCGGGTCGTTAAAGCCCTTCCACCACACCAGCCAGTCCACGCTGGTGGCCGTGCCACTGCTGGTCAAGGTGACGGGCAGGTCTAGCGCCGGGCGCTGGTAATTAGGGCCTACGGGGGCGATACCGCAGGCGGACAGTGCGCAAGCAGCTACCAAAGTAATAGCAAATGATTGTAGAGTGCGCTTAGACATGCTGCGCTCCTTCGCCGTGGGGTTTGTTCAGACCCTGGAAGTCCTCCGGCGTGCTGCGGAAGTTCCAGTCGTTGACCAATTTAAAGAACAGCGGCACCAAAAACACCGCCAGAAAGGTGGCCGCCAACATGCCACCCAGCACACCGGTACCAATGGACTGGCGCGCAGCCGCACCCGCACCGCTGGAGAAGGCCAGTGGCACCACGCCCAAGATGAAGGCCAGCGAGGTCATCAGAATCGGCCGGAAGCGCAAGCGGGCCGCTTCCAGGGCCGCGGCCACCGGGGTCAGGCCTTCGTGCACCTTCATGGTCGCAAACTCGACGATCAGAATCGCGTTCTTGGCCGACAAGCCCAGCAGCGTGACCAGACCAATCTGGAAGTACACGTCGTTGGTGTAGTTGCGCAAATACACCGCCACCAGGGCACCAAAGATGCCGAACGGCAGGGCCAGCAGCACCGAGAACGGCAGCGACCACTTTTCATACTGTGCCGCCAAGATCAGGAAAATCATCACAAAGCCCGCACCAATGGCCAGGCCACTGGAGCCGCTGCTGCGCTTCTCTTGGAAGGCCGAACCGCCCCAGTCGTAACCCACATCGGTGGGCAGCACATTGGCAGCCGCGCGTTCCATCGCACGAATCGCCTGGCCCGAACTGAAGCCTGGCTTGGGATCCCCCAAAATCTGGATGCTGGGCAAGGCGTTGAAATGCTGGACCGAATCCGGTCCCGACACAAAGCTCACGTCGGCAACGCTGCGAATCTGGATCATCTTGCCAGCGTTACTGCGCACGTACAGGTTACCAATATCGTCCGGCTTGGAGCGGTACTCGCCCTCGGCCTGCATCAGCACCTGGTAGATACGGCCACTTTTGTTGAAGTCGTTCACGTAGTAGCTGCCCAGCGTAGCCTGCAGCGTGCTGTAGATGTCGGCCACGGCGATGCCCATGGAGCGGGCTTTTTCGGTGTCCACATTCACATACAACTGCGGCGAATTGGCTTGCCACAGGGTCTTCACGCCTTGCAGCTCAGGCTGCTTGTTGGCCTCGGCCAACAGCGTGGGCAGAATTTGCGCCAAACGCCGCACGCCGCCATCACCCTTGTTTTGCAGGTAGAACTCGAAACCACCGGTCTGGCCCAGGCCCTGGATAGCCGGTGGGGTAAAGGCCAGGGGCAGGCCTTCCTTGATGCCGCCGGTTTTCATATAGAACTCGCCCACCAGCTCTTTGGCCGACT
>NZ_JBDTEM010000462.1:0-5308 GCF_039922535.1 Rhodoferax sp.
CTCTGACTGCCGCCCTTGCCGCAACAGTACCCGCCCCAGGTGCACAGAGGCCGACATGTCGCCCGGCTTGCGCTGCAGCAGGCCGCGCCACACCGACTCAGCCTCCACCAAGCGACCCGCATCGGCCAGCAAGCCGCCCAGATTTTCGGCGGCGGCATCGAAGTCTGGCTTGAGCCGCAAGGCCTCGCGGTAGCAGGGTATGGCCTCGACCCGCCGCTCCTGGCCGACCAGCGTGTTGCCCAGGTTGTGCAGAGCCTCCGCATCGTCGGGATACAGGGCCAGCACACCACGGTAGCTGGCCTCGGCCGCGGGCATCGCGCCCTGCTGCTCATAGGCGCGCGCCAAATTAAACAAGGCCTCCGCATCGTCCGGCAGCAGTTGTACGGCGCGCTGCTTGGCCTGCAAAGCAGCGTCCAGCTGGCCAAGCTGCTGCAAAAAGGAGCCCAGTAACTTCCAGCTATAACCATGCCGGGGATAGCGGGCCACCAGCGAGCGGGCCAACTGTTCGCCCGGCTCAAACGCCTGCGACTGAAACAAGCCGACCAGTTGCTGCATCTCATCGGCACTGGGCACGGCCTCCAGTGCCCCGATGGAGGTACGGGTGGCCCAGCGTTCAAACATTTGCCCGTAAGCCTGCTCCACCTTGTGGGCGAAGCCTTTTTCGTCCATCAAGGGGCTGGCCTGCATCTGGGCGCGTAGCGTGGTGCGTAAGCGGGCCAGCGCTGGCAGGTCGGATGCCAAAGCCACCACTTTGGCGACGTAGTCCTCTTCGGACTCGGCAATCCATTCGGGATGCCCTAGGCCGTGCAGGATGGAACTGCCAATGCGGCCCACGCTGGGGCGACCGGCCAAAGTGACAAATGGCAGGCCCATGTAGAGTGACTCAAACAGCGTGGCGCCTGAGTTGTGGGGAAAGCAGTCCAACGCAATGTCGATGCTACGCAGTACGTCCCACGGTGGGCTGTGGAAGCCGATCTGAAGACGCTCCTGCGCAATGCCGTAGGCAGCAAACTTCTGGATGGCTTCTTCTTGTACCGCAGTGTCAATAAACGAACGGCTGTCGATCACGATGTGGGCTGTTGGCAGGCGGCGCAGAATCTCGGCCCACACCCGGATGGTGTGGTGGTTGATGCGCACCCCACGGGTCAGGGTGCCCAGCGTGACGTAGCCGTTGTCCTGTGCGGGCAGGGGACTGACAGCCCCCATGCCTTCTACCGGGCGGTACGCCGTAAAGCAGCCTCCGTCCAGCCGCCAGGGCTCTTCGGAGAACAGGTGCTCGCAACCCGGCGGGGCGCTGGTGGCGTCGGTCAGGTAGTAGTCGATGGCACGCAGGCCGGTGGTGTAACCGTAGCCCATCCAACTCATGGACACGGGTGCCGGTTTGCGTGCGAACACATTCAAGCGATTACCCGCGGTGTGCCCGGCCACATCGACCAGGATGTCAATGCCATCAGCAAAGATGCGCCGCGCCAACGCCGCGTCGCCCATGTCGCGCGTGGGGACCCAGTGGGCCACATATTGCTTGTAACGCTGGCTTACCGCGTCTTCGTGGATCAGGTCCGCGTAGGCGTAGACCTCCACCGTGGCGGGGTCATGGTGGGCCAGCAAGGGCTCCAAAAAGGAGGCACAAGAGTGGTTGCGAAAGTCGGGCGATACATAGCCCACTTTGAGCCGCCGGCCCAGGCCGCGCGGATTGTTGTGCGCCACCCAGTGGGGACGGTAGGCATCACCAAAGCGGCGCTCGTATTCGCGGTAGCTCTCAAAGATGTCTTCCGCAGGCAGATCGGGGTGGTAGTTGAGGGTGAACAAATAATTGTCATACATCCACGGGTGCTTAGGCTGCAAGGCCAGGGCAGCCTGAAAATGCGTGACGGACTCGGCAATGCGGCCCCACTTTTGGTAGGTAATAGCCAGGTTGTTATGGGCTTCGGCATACTTTGGCTTGAGCTGCAGAGCCCGTAGCAAGGCTTTTTCCGCCTCCAGGAAGTAGCCCTCATCTTGCAAAGAACGGCCCAGGTTGCAGGCCGCCTCGGCATCATGCGGCAACAGAGCCGCAGCCTTCTTTTTGGCCTCGAGCGCCTCCAGCTTGCGCCCCAGAGGATGCAACATGGCACCCAGCGATTTCCAGCCAAAACCATGCTGGGGATAGCGCTGCACCATCTCACGCGCCGCCACTTCGCCTGCAGCATAGTCGCGCGATTCGAACAGCGAGGTGAGCAGCTTCATCTCATCTGCGGAGGGTGCGCGGCCATGCTTTACCGGCTTTGCTATCGACGTCGGCCCGATCTTCTGGCTCGCCCAGCGGGTAAACATTTCTCGGTAGGCTTGTTCGACCTTGCGCGCAAAGCCCACTTCGTCCATCAAGGCGCTTGCCCGCATTTGGGGCCGCAACGCGGCCCTTATATCGGCGAGCGCTGGCAGATCGGATGCCAAAGCCACGACCTTTTCCACATACTCTTCCTCACTGTAGGCAATCCACTGCGGACTCCCCAGTCCGTGCAATATAGAACTACCAATGCGGCCCACACTAGGGCGGCCCGCCAAAGTCACAAACGGCAACCCCATGTACAGGGTCTCAAACAAGGTGGTACCCGAGTTGTGCGGAAAACAGTCCAATCCGATATCTACGCCACGCAACAAATCCCATGGGGGGCTGTGGCAACCAATTTGCAGGCGGTCGCGAGCAATGCCGTGCGCAGTGAACTTTTGCACCAAGACGTCGACCACGCTGGCATCTGTAAAGGAACCGCTGTCAATCACAAGCTGCGCAGTAGGCAAACGCTGCAGGATGCAAGCCCAGACCCTGATCGTGCGGTGGTTGATACGTACACCTCGGCTCAAGGTTCCCAACGTGACGTAGCCACGCTCCAAAGCGGGCAAAGGGCTTACGCCTCCCATGCTATCCCGAGGGCGGTAGGCGGTAAAACTGGTGCCTTCCAAGCGCCATGGTTTTTCAGAGAAAAGGTGCTCGCTGCCCTGGGGCGCGCTGGCCTCGTCGGTCAAGTAGTAGTCGATGGCGCGCAACCCCGAGGTGTAGCCATACCCCATCCAGCTCAGGGAAACCGGCGCAGGTTTACGCGCAAATACACCAAGCCGATTCCCAGAGGTATGACCGGCCACATCCACCAGGATGTCGATTCCATCGAGCCGAATACGCTGCGCCAGCGCCGCATCGCTCATGCCCCGCGTGGGAATCCAATGGGAGACCAGTTGCTTGTATTGCTGCGTGAGTGTGTCCTCTTCCGAGAGCTCGGCATAGGCATACACATCCACCTCTGCGGGATCGTGCCTAGCCAGCAAAGGGAACATGAACAATGAACAGGCATGGGATCTGAAATCCGGCGATACATAACCAACCTTCAAACGACGACCTTGGCTACGGTCATTCGTATGCGGTACCCAGACGGCCTTGTGCGGAAAACCAAAGCGCCGCTCGTACCCCGAATAGAAGTCGTAAATATCTTCTGCCGTCTTATCCGAGTGGTAATTCACTACAAACAACAGGTTGTCGTAAGCAATCTTGTGGTCTGGCTTAACGAGCAAGGCTTGCTCTAGGGCCTGTATGGCCTCATCCACCAATCCATGGCTATTGAAAATGCCACTCAAATTATTGAGGGCCTCTGCAAAATCAGGCTGTATCACCAGCGCACGCACAAAACACTGTTGCGCCTCCTTGACTCGCCGATGCAGGCTGAGTGCACAACCCAAAGCATTGAAAGACACTGCGTCGTCGGGCCGCAGAGCAACACAAGCCTCCAGAATCGGTATGGCTTCTAGCGACTGCCCCATTTCAAAATACGCCCGCCCCAAATTACGCAGGGCTTCAGCGTCGTCGGGCAACAGCTCCACCGATTTCTTCTTGGCCTCCAGCGCCTCTTCATTCTTTCCTTGCGGCTGCAGCATGGTACCCAGTGCTTTCCATGAAAATCCGCTGCGCGGAGCACGCACCACCAGGGCACGGGCCAGCACCTCACCCTGCTCGTAGTTAGCCTGGTTAAAAAGGGTGACTAACTGCTCCTTTTCTTGTGTGCTGGGCTCCATATCCGGCACCAAGGGCAACTCTTCCACCACGGCGGGCAGCCGCTCAGCCAACGCGTTAACCATGGCCAGTTGCAAGCCCTGCGCCTTGGCCAGAGGAAGCACCTGGCGCGCAAGGTCAAAGTGCTGGCAGCGAATCAGGCCATCGATGTAGCTAAACCAGAATTGCGGTCGCCCCGCATCCGCATTCAGTGCGGCTTCGAAATGCGGCAAGGCCTCTTGCGGACGCAGCAGCTGCACGGCCAGCAAGACCCCAAGGTTGTGGTTCGCATCCGCGTGCAGTGGATCATCCTCCAACACTGCAAGGTACAGGGCATGGGCAGCCTCGAACTCCCACTTGTTATGGGCTTCCAACGCCTTCAGCAAGGTATCCTGTGTTGCGTCGCCATCGGGCAAGACAAGACTATCAGCGTCCGTCGAATCAGTCATAGTCACCCAGCCTTGCATAAAAGATGGTTTACAGAACATCTATTTCATGAAAGGATAAACCCTCAAGTCCCTGCAACAAGGCTGATTAAAGGCCACTTTGTGGCTCTTATTTTCAGGGTAAGGTGCAACAAATCCGATACATTTAGACGGGTTAAAAGCCGCTTTTGATGCCAATGCCCTCCACACCGCACAAACTCTAGCCCCATCCTGACATGATTGTCCTCATCGGCTATGCCGTATCCATGGGTTGCATCTTCGGTGTTTACATCTTTCATGGTGGCAACATTTCGGTGATCCTGCACGCCCTGCCTTTTGAGCTGATCACCATCTTCGGGGGCGCGCTGGGTGCCTTTGCGGTAAACAACCAGCCTAAAGTACTCAAAGCCACCATGGCCCTGTTGCCGCAGGCGCTCAAGGGCTCCAAGTACACCAAGACGCGCTACATGGAACTGCTGTCCTTGATGTACGACATTTTGCAAAAGGCCCGCAAAGAAGGGTTGATGGCGATTGAAGGCGATGTGGAGTCCCCCGAAAACTCCGAAATCTTCAAGAAATACTCCACTGTCGGTAGCGACCACCATGTAGTCGAGTTCATGACTGACTACCTCCGAATGATGGTGTCGGGCAACCTAAACGCCCATGAAATCGAGTCTTTGATGGACAGCGAGATCGACACCCACCATGCCGAAGCCCATGCCCCGATTGCCGCCATTGCGCGGCTCGCCGGTGCCCTTCCCGCATTCGGAATTGTGGCGGCGGTGTTGGGTGTGGTGAACACTATGGGATCCGTGGGTCAACCGCCATCGGTGTTGGGAGGCATGATTGCCTCCGCGCTGTTGGG
>NZ_JBDTEM010000463.1:0-3017 GCF_039922535.1 Rhodoferax sp.
GGCGGATCAGGGCTGGCGTTGTTTGAGCGCAGCGAGTTTAGCCAGACCCCGCCCAAAGCGAGCACCGCAGGTTCCCGCAGCGCCAGCGGAGGGCGCAGGTAGTGGGGGTGGCCTTTCTTTTGGTGACGTTTCTTTGGCCAAGCAAAGAAAAGTTACTGCCCTGCCGGGGGCACAGCCCGGCCAGGGATGGCTGTTGCGTCCACCCCCGTCAAGCAGACACGCACGTCAAACCGCCAATAGGGGTCAGAGCCCAAATGCGGGTGGATATCCTTCGCAGGCCTTCAACAAGGCGCGCGCAATTGGGATCTGACCCCTATTAGCTCAGCGGGTCATCGTGCCGGCCATCCGCATAGGAAATACAAGCCAAAAGAGCCCCCAGCGCACGTAGCAACTGCACAGACAGCTATTAAAAACTGAGCTGCCCCGTCACCCTAAATGCCCCAACGGCAACACCCCATTCCCCTTCACCTCGCCCAGTGAAAAGCTGGTGTGCAAGTCCTTCACGTTCGGCAGATTCACCAGCACCTGCCGGGCAAACTGGCTGAAGGTATTCAGGTCGCGCGACACCACCTGCAGCTCGAACGTGCCGGTGCCGCTGATGTAGTGGCAAGAGACCACCTCGGGGATCAGGCGGATCGCGTCCTCCAGCCCTTGCAGCGCAGGCCCGCTGTTTTGCACCGCGTCCAGCCGCACAAAGGCCAGCACATCCAGGCCAATCTTGTGCCGGTCGATCTCGGCCCGGTAACCGCGGATATAACCCGCCTCCTCCAGCGCCCGCACCCGTCGCCAGCACGGTGCGGCTGACAGGCCGACGCGCTGGGCCAGCTCGGCGTTGGTCAGGCGGGCATTGGCCTGCAAGGCATCGAGGATAGTGAGGTCAAATTTATCGAGCATGGTGGTTCTTAAGCAAGGTTCTTGCGCATAGTAGGCGAATGCGGGCAAAGAACGCAAAGACTTTTCCGGGGTACAGGCATACACTTTTCTCTATAGCGCAGCCCACTGCGCAGGAGACAAACACGATGAATGCCCCTCTACCTGACGCGCTGCGCAAGGCCCTAGAAGCCGCCTCGCTGGACGATAAATACAGCCTGGATTTTGGTCCGGCCTTCATGAGCGGAGTGCAGGCCCTGGTCAAGCTGCCCATGCTGCAGCGCCAGCGCGATGCCCGGCAGGGGCGCAATACGGCGGGCTTCATCAGCGGCTACCGGGGCTCACCCCTGGGCACCTACGACCAGGCGCTGTGGAAGGCCGCCCCGTTCCTGAAGGCGCAGAACATCGTGTTCCAGCCGGGCGTGAACGAAGAACTGGCCGCCACGGCCGTGTGGGGCACGCAGCAACTGGGCTTTTCGCCACCGGGCACGAATAAGTTCGACGGCGTGTTTGGCATCTGGTATGGCAAGGGGCCGGGGGTAGACCGCTGCTCCGACGTGTTCAAGCACGCCAACATGGCCGGCACGACGGAGTTTGGCGGGGTAATTGCGGTGGCGGGCGACGACCACATCAGCAAAAGCAGCACCGCCGCGCACCAGAGCGACCACATCTTCAAAGCCTGCGGGCTGCCGGTGTTCTTTCCTGCCAATGTGCAGGAGATTCTGGACCTGGGGCTGCACGCCTTTGCCATGAGCCGCTTCTCGGGCGTGTGGGCGGGCATGAAGACCATCCAGGAGATCGTCGAGTCCAGCGCCACGGTGATGGTGGACCCGCAGCGCGTGGCGATCAAAATTCCCACCGACTTCCAGATGCCGCCCGGTGGCCTGCACATCCGCTGGCCCGACCACGCGCTGGAGCAGGAGGCGCGGCTCATGCACTACAAGTGGTATGCCGCGCTGGCCTACATCCGCGCCAACCGCCTGAACTACAACGCCATCGAAGGCCCGAACGACCGGTTCGGCGTGATCGCCAGCGGCAAGGCCTACAACGACACCCGCCAGGCCCTGCTGGACCTGGGACTGGACGATGCGACCTGCCGCCGTATCGGCCTGCGCCTGCACAAGGTGGGTGTGGTCTGGCCGCTGGAGGCGCAGCTCACCCGCGAATTTGCCACCGGCCTGCAAGAAATCCTGGTGGTGGAAGAAAAGCGCCAGGTCATCGAATACCAGCTCAAAGAAGAGCTGTACAACTGGCGCGCCGACGTGCGGCCCAATGTGCTGGGCAAGTTCAACGAGCCCGAGGGCGACCTGAGCGGTGGCGAATGGTCCATGGCCAACCCCACGGCCAACACCTTGCTGCGCGCCAACGCCGACCTGTCGCCCGCGCTGATCGCCCGGGCCATCGCCCAGCGGCTGCACAAGCTGGGTATGCCCGAGGACGTGGCTTCGCGCATCCACACGCACATCGCCCTGCTGGACGCCACCGACCGCGCCATGCAGGTGCTGGAGGCCAGCCCGGCGCAGGCGCGGCCACCGTGGTTTTGCAGCGGCTGCCCGCACAACACTTCTACCGTGGTGCCCGACGGCTCGCGCGCCATGGGCGGCATTGGCTGCCACTTCATGGCCACCTGGATGGACCGCAGCACCGTGGGCTTTACCCAGATGGGCGGCGAGGGCGTGCCCTGGGTAGGCCAGCAGCCCTTTACCACCGACCAGCACATCTTTGCCAACCTGGGCGACGGCACCTACTTCCACAGCGGCCTGCTGGCCATCCGCCAGGCGATTGCGGCGGGGGTCAACATCACCTACAAAATTTTGTACAACGACGCGGTGGCCATGACCGGCGGCCAGCAAATTGGCGAGCGCCCAGAAGGGCACTCGGTAGTGCAGATTGCGCAGTCTGTGCTTGCAGAAGGTGCTATCAAAACCGTAGTGGTGACGGACGAGCCTGAAAAGTACGCAGGCGTGGCTCTGGCGGCGGGCGTGGAGGTCAAGCACCGCGACCTGCTGGACGACATCCAGCGCGAGTTCCGCGAAATAAAGGGCACCACCATCCTCATCTACGACCAGACCTGCGCCACCGAAAAACGCCGCCGCCGCAAGCGCGGCACGGCAGTGGACCCGGCCACGCGGGTGGTGATCAACCCG
>NZ_JBDTEM010000464.1:0-3992 GCF_039922535.1 Rhodoferax sp.
GAACAAGCGCCCATCCCAGCTGGGGATTTGCACGCCCTTGTAGCCCAGCCCGGCAGCCCAGCGGGCGATGTTGGGCAGGGTGTTGAAAGGAGCGGTATCGCCCGCAAACTGGGCCAGGAAAATGGCCGGGCCTTGGATGCTGTTGTGTGCCATATCAGCCTAGATGTTGGTGAGGTGTTGGGTGAGAAATGAATGGCTGTTGCGCAGCGTGCCCGCGAAATCCACCGGGTGGTCGTGCTCGAACACCACCAGGTCGGTGCGGGTTTTCAGCTGCGCCAGCAGCGCCACCCAGGGCACGACGCCCTGGCCTAGCGTGGTCCAGCCGTCTTCTGCCAGCGCCATGCGCGGGGGGGCGATGTCTTTGGCGTGCACCGCCACCAGGCGGTCGGCCAACTTATCCAGCCACACCTGCGGGTCGGCCCCGGCGCGGCTGACCCAGCCCAGGTCGGCCTCCCAGCCCAGTTGCGCGGGCGTGGCGGCCGAGAAGATCCATTCCAGCGCGGTGCGGCCCTCGTAGGGCAAGAACTCGAAATCGTGGTTGTGGTACGCCAGTTGCACGCCGTGCGCGCGCAAGGCATCGCCCAGCGCGGCCAGCCGCTGGCCCAGGGCCACAAAGCCTGCAGCGGTGGGCGAGCGCTCGCCCATGGGCAACCAGGGCATCACCACCAGCGGGCAGCCGGTCAGGCGGCAGGCCTCGATGACGCTGGCCATGTCGGTCTCCAGCAACGCCAGCGCGGCGTGCATGGACGACACCTGCAGCCCGTGCGCGGCCACCTTGTCGGCAAAAGCCTGGGGCGCAAGGCCGTGGGTGGCCACGGTTTCCACCCAGCTAAAGCCGCAGCTGCGTGCCAAAGCCAGTTGCACGTCGAGGTCACCCGCTTCGCGCAGGGAGAAGAGTTGTACCGAGATTTTCATCGTGCGTCCTGGGGTGTCAAAACAGTTTCTGGTCCAGCGGCGCAGGACGCTCGCAGGTGGTGGTGGTGCGCTGCGGCTTGCCGGTGCGGGCGGCATCCAGGGCGCGCTCCATCACCTCCAGCACGTGCAGGGCCAGGGCTTCGCTGCAGCGGTGCGGGCGGTCGGCGGCGATGGCCTGGGCCATGTCGATCAGGCCGATGCCGCGCGCATTGGTGGTGTAGGGGCGCTTGTCGGTGCTGCGGGTCCAGTCGTCCAGCTGGCGGGCAAACTTCACCGTGCCGCCAAACTGGTTCGGGTCGTGGCCCAGGATGCTGCCGTCTTCGCCGTACAGCTCGATGGGCGCGTGGCTGTGCTTCCATACGTCGAAGCTGCAGGTCAGCACCAGCTCAGCCCCGCTGGAAAAACTCAAGCTACTGACGATGTGGGTGGGCGTATCCACGGCAATCTTTTGGCCCTTGCGCTCGCCCAGCGGCACGGTGCGCGTGGTGTGGGCCGTGTGGGCTGTGCCGCGCACGCTGGCGATGGGGCCGAGGTGGTGGACCAGGTGCGTCAGGTAGTACACGCCCATGTCAAACATCGGGCCCGCACCGGGCTGGTAGAAGAAGGCCGGATTCGGGTGCCAATGGTCGGGTCCGTGGCCCATGAACTGCGCTGTACCAAAACAGATGGCGCCCACCGTGCCCGCGTCCACCAGCGCCCGTACGCTTTGCGCACCGGCACCCAAAAAGGTGTCGGGTGCGCAGCCGATGCGCAGCTTTTTGCGCTTCGCCAAGGCCACCAGTTCCTTACCCTGCGCAAACGTGGCGGCCAGCGGCTTTTCGGTAAAAAAGTGCTTGCCTGCGTGCAGCACCTGCAGGCCGGTGGCGTGGTGGGCCTGGGGCGGCGTGAGGTTCAGGATGATGCTGGCATCGCTAGCCAGCAGCTGCTCCACGGCCATGGCGGGCAGGCCGAATTCTTCGGCACGCTTATGCGCCGCAGCGGGCACCGCGTCGGCCACACCGACGATGCGGAACAGGCGGCTGCGCTGCAGGGTGCGCAGGTACGCCGGGAAGATATTGCCAGCACCGATGATGCCGAGAGCGATGGCCATACAACAGGTCTCCTTGGTTTTTCTTAAAGGGCGGGGTGCGGCCCCGTGCCCAGCGATTCGCGCCACACCACATGGGGCGTAAAGTCGCGTTGCACTGGCAGCGCCAGGCCGTAGCAGAGGTTGAGCACGTGGCGGCAACTGTGGGCACCCAGCTCGGCGATGGGGATGTGCACGGTGGTCAGCGGCGGGGCGGTGTAGGTGGCCACATCGGTGTCGTCGTAGCCGATCACCGACACGTCCTGCGGCACCTTCAGCCCGGCCTGGGTGAAGCGTGAAATGGCCGCCATGGCCATCACGTCGTTGGCGCAAAACACCGCCGTAAAGCTGCGGTCCTTGCGTTTGAGCAGGCGGGTGGCCGCCGCGTGGCCGCTGGCAAAGCTGAAGCCGCCGTCCATGCGGTGGGCCGATTTGACGTCAATGCCGTGCTGCGCCAGTGCCGCGTAAAAGCCCTGCATGCGCTGCGCGTTGTCGGGGGCATCCAGCGCGCCCTGGATGGTGGCAATGGCGCGGTGGCCTTGCGACAGCAGCGCCCGCGCCGCCAGCCGCCCGCCCTGTTCGTGGTCGGCAAAAAAGGCCCGCTCGCCCAGCGCCGGGCTTTGGCGGTTCAGCAGCACCACGCGCGGAAACCGCAGCTGGAGCGCCTGCAAATCGGCCTCCAACAGATGGTTGCTGAACACCAGCATGCCGTCGCACTGGCGCTGCACCAAAAACTCCATGCCCTCCAGCGCCTGCTGGCGTGCGTCGCCGTGGCCGCAACCGCTGGCCACCACCATGTGGCGGCCCACCGCGCGCAGCTCGGCATCAATGGCGTTCAGGATGCGCGAGGTGAACGGCGCGCCGAATTCGGGCACGTACACGCCCACCATCCCCAGGGTTTTGAGCGACAGCGCCCGCGCCACGTTGGACGGCCGAAAGTCCAGTGCCTGCACCGCCGCCTGCACCCGGGCCACCGCATCGGCCGACACCGCGCCCTTGCCCGACATGGCCCGCGACGCGGTGCCCACGCCCACGCCCGCCAGCTTTGCAACATCCTTGATGGTCGCCATCCGTTCTGCATTCCATAGTGATGTGGAACCGGTTCCACAATGGATGCGGAATGTACCACCCGCCACCCTGGGCCGTGCACTGCGGTAAACCCTAGTGCGGCCCTGCAGCTGCGCCAGCGTCGCTGGCGTGTTGCTATGGTTTTTAAATCTTATAACCATAGCGCCTTGTGCAGGTGACACTTGCGCTGGTGGCACTTTAGATGTCTAAAAATGGCCAATTTTTCTGAAATTCTGGCTACAACTTGGTTTCAATACTATCTATTCATAAATTTAGTTAAGCGTATGATTTAAAAAGAATCTTTTACCTATTTATCTATTCACCCTTATGGCCACCCGCACGCCCGATCTGCTCTCCCTTTTGCGCCAGCGCGGCGGTGTGGCCACGGCGGCGGAGCTGCAGGCCGCGCTGGGCGTGAGCCAGCCGACGGTGTCGCGGGCGCTGGCACCGTTGCTGCAATCCGGCCAGGTGCACAAGGTGGGCGCGGCGCGTTCACAGCGCTACGTACTGCCGCGCACGGTGCGCGGCGTGGGCAGCAGCATTCCGGTGGTGCGCATCGATGCCGACGGTCAGCCCAGCCCGTTTGCGCGCCTCACCCCCTTGGCCAGCGGCGCGGTGTGGGTGGACGAGGCCGACGGCCTGAGCAAGCGCGTTGACGGCCTGCCCTGGTTTCTGGACGATATGCGCCCGCAGGGCTTCATGGGCCGGACCTTTGCCCATGCCCACCCCGAGCTGCAGCTGCTGCCCGACCCGCGCTTTTGGAGCGACGACGACGTGCTACGCGCCCTGGCCCTGTGCGGCGACGACCTGCCCGGCAACCTGGTGGTGGGCGAGGCCGCGTTCCTGCGTTTCCACACCCTGTCCGAACGTGCGTCCCAAGCCGCATCCCCCGCCGACTACCCCGCTCTGGCCGAGCAAGCCATGCAGGGCACGCTGTCGGGCT
>NZ_JBDTEM010000465.1:0-3332 GCF_039922535.1 Rhodoferax sp.
GATGGATTTTTGGCCAGGATTAGGCGCAAACCACAGCAATAGCTCCGCTATTGCGCGGATTTGCAACGACATCATGGGCAAAAAGACGCGGTTTTATGTTCCAGATAGCGCACAACACCACACTAGCGGTGGTGGCTGTTGTATCGGTCATGTGGGGATTCCTTGGAAGATGTCTGGCGGGTATCGGGATGGATGGCAGGTTAGCGGCGGTCTGATCCGCCTATAAAGCTTAGGGGCTTCATGCCAGACCCAGAAAATGGGTGAATCGACACCTGCAGGGGGTACAGCCCCTGCCCGGTGCGCGAAAACCAGGTAACCGCCCAGGATTTTCAGGATTGCGCGCGGCGGCACCAACCGTTTAACAAATTGGTGTTCAAATGTAACTAAGGCGTGATCCCCAACGGATGCGCTCGCTGTATAGATGCACCTGTCTGCTTTTGCTATTCGCACCACCATTGCGCGTTCTGCTGCCGGTATCACCATCTTGCTGGGCCTACTCGCCTTGCTGGGGTGGATAGCAGAAATACCCTGGTTGAAAAGCGCTTGGCCAGGCACTTTCGAGATGAAGGCCAACACCGCTACGACCATGGTGCTCGCCGGGACCGCACTGTTCATCTCGGTGGGCCGTACGGCATCCGTCCCACGCCGCGTTGTCGGGGGGTTGGGGTTATTGGTGAGCCTGGTCGGGCTCAGTACCTTGAGCCAGTTCGTGTTTGGTTGGCAGTTGGGAATGGACGAACTGCTGTTCCGCGACACGCCCCAAGCCCTGGGCGCGCTACCGGGTCGCATGTCGGTATTCACGGCGCTGGCTTTTACTGCGATAGGACTCGCATTGGTGGTGCTGCCCAGCGCACGGCTGCAGCCTGTGTTGTGGGTCTTGCTTCCCATCGTGATGGGCATCAGTGCCATCGGCGTGTTAGGGGCGGTATCCACCGCCACCAGCTTCTTCGCCGTCAAAGTACTGCCCAGCATTGCCACCCATACCGCGATTTCGTTTGCGTTGCTCGGCATAGGCACCTGGCTGGTTAGCCGTGATCGGCACCTGGAGGCCGCGCCCTCGGTGTTGACCCGTGCGTCTATTGAGCTCAAAGTGGGCGGTGGCGTGCTGGGTATTTTTGCGCTGCTCATCGTTGGGGGCGGCATCACGTACCGGGCCAGCATCGACTCCATGCAGTCTGCGAAGAAAGTGTCGCGGATTCAGGAGTTTCGGGTACGACTCGCCCAACGCTATACCGCCGTATCCGATGCGGAGCTCAACGCCCTTGCGTTCCTGATGACCGGTTCCTTAGAACGACAGGCCGATTTTGAGCGCATTCTCAAAAACGCGCGCAGCCGTGAGTTGGCGAATCGCATCCTGGTCGATGAAGACTTGGTGCAGCCCGGTGTGCTGGCGCGGTTGAGGGTTTTGGAACAAGGTCGGCTCTCAGAACTGGAACACATGCTGTTGCGCGGCGAAGGCAAAGGCAAAGACACAGTAGCGCTTGTCGCCGCGTTCAATGGCCAGGAAGGCGGGAGCACCACGGCAGAGTTTCGGGCGCTGGTGGCTGAAATAGATGGGCTGCAAGCGGTTTTGCTGACCGATGGGGAGTTACGTGCCGAGGTAGACCGCCAGCGCTCCCTGCTGCTGCTGTATGCCACCTTGGCAGGCACTGCCGCGATATTTTTCCTGCTGTCCCTGGCCATACGGCGCGAGATGTTGGCGCGGGCCACGGCCGATGAAAATGTACGCCAGCTGAACACGGGACTGGAGCAGCGGGTAGTGGAGCGCACCGCCACCTTGGAGGCGAACCAACGCCGCTTCGCCGATCTGTTTGAATTTGCGCCAGACGCATTGGTCATGACCTCGCGCGACGGCACCATCGTCCAGGTGAATCGCCAGGCAGAAGTGCTGTTTGGTTGGCCGCGTGCCGAACTCTTGGGTCAACCCGTTGAAGTGCTGATGCCGCCCGATGCCCGCGCCAAACATGAAGACCTGCGTCAGCGCTATCTGCAATCTTCCGTGCCACGGCTCATGGGGGCGGGGCGGCCCGATCTGCATGGCTTGCGCAAAGACGGCACCGTGTTTCCGGTGGACATCAGCCTAAGTCCTTTGGAGCTGGACGGAGACTTGGTGGTGGTTGCCGCAGTCCGAGACACCACCGCGACCGAGCGCATGGCGGCCGCCCTACGCAACAGCTCGGCCATGCACCGCCACACGCTAGACGACATGCTAGAGGGTTGCCAAGTGATTGGTTTTGATTGGCGCTACCGCTACATCAATGCGGCCGCCGCGCGCCAAGTACGCCAACCCGAAGAGAGCCTGGTCGGACGTACGGTGATGGAAGTCAACCCGGGCATTGAGACCACCTTGATTTACCGCATCGTTGAGCACTGCATGAAGACCCGCACCGCGCAACACGGCGAACATGAATTCGCCTATCCCGACGGCGGGCGTTCGTGGTTCCAGGTCAGCGCCCTGCCGTCGCCCGACGGCGTTTCTCTATTCAGCGTGGACATCACCAAAAGAAAACGTGCCGAAGAAGAAATTTTGGCGATCAACGCCGGGCTAGAACTGCGTGTCGCCAGGCGTACCACCGAGCTGGTCCTAGCACGCGAAGCCGCCGAAGAAGCCACCCGCGCCAAGAGTGCATTCTTGGCCACCATGAGCCATGAAATCCGCACGCCCATGAATGGTGTCATCGGCATGGTCGAGGTGCTGTGCCACAGCGACCTGCCCGAGGACCAGGCGGATGCCGCACGCACCATCCGGGCGTCCGCGTTTTCCTTGCTCGGCATCATTGATGTGATCCTGGACTTTTCCAAGATCGAGGCGGGCCGCCTGGAGCTTGAGCGCGTCGCCATTCCACTGTCGGACCTGGTGGAAAGCGTGTGTGACTCGCTGTTGCCGATGACGCTAGACAGACATGTCGACCTGACCCTGTTTATTGCCCCAGAAATACCGCCGCAGATATGGGGTGACCCCACCCGCCTGCGGCAAATACTGGTCAATCTGGCGGGCAACGCCATCAAGTTCAGTATTGGCCAGCCCACACGGCACGGGCGGATGTCCATCCGCGTCACCATGGAAGCTGGCATGTTGGTGCTGCGCTTCACCGACAACGGCATCGGTATGTCGGAAGAAACATTGCAAGAGCTTTTCGAGCCGTTCAAGCAGGGTGAGACATCCATCACAAGGCGCTTCGGCGGTACCGGCCTGGGCTTAACCATCTGTAAACGCTTGGCGACCTTGATGCAGGGTGACATAGCGGTGCAGAGCAAGCTCGGCACGGGATCCACCTTTACCGTCACCCTGCCGCTGCAGCCAGTCGAGTCGGCGGCCGTGCCCTTGCAGC
>NZ_JBDTEM010000466.1:0-6238 GCF_039922535.1 Rhodoferax sp.
GGCCTGGCCGGTGTGCGCCTGGGCTATTTGATCGGCCCGCAGGCGCTGGTGGCCGAGATCGACAAGGTGCGCCCGCCCTATAACGTCAGCGTGCTGAACTGCGAGTGCGCTTTGTTTGCGCTGGCGCATTTAGAGGTTTTTGCAGCCCAGGCGCAGGAGATACGGACACAGCGCGCTATCGTTTTCGCAGCATTGGGGGTTTTGCCGGGCGTGAAAGTCTGGCCCAGCGATGCGAATATGCTGTTGGTCAGGGTGCCTGATGCGGCCAAAACCTTCGAAGGCATGAAGGCCCAAGGCGTGCTCATCAAGAACGTTTCTAAAATGCATACCTTGCTGGCAAATTGCGTACGCATCACCATTGGCACCGCCGAAGAGAACGAACGCATGCTGGCCGCCTTCCAAACCACGATATGACCACCTTAGCCCCCCGCACCGCCGAAGTTACCCGCAACACGAATGAGACCAAAATCACCGTGAAGCTCAACCTGGACGGCACCGGCAAGTCCACGCTGCACACCGGCATCGGCTTCTTCGACCACATGCTGGACCAGATCGCCCGCCACGGCCTGATCGACCTGGACATCCACTGCGAAGGCGACCTGCACATCGACGGCCACCACACCGTGGAAGACGTGGGCATCACCCTGGGCCAGGCCGTGCACCAGGCGGTGGGCGACAAAAAGGGCATCCGCCGCTACGGCCACGCCTACGTGCCGCTGGACGAGGCGTTGAGCCGCGTGGTGATCGATTTCTCAGGCCGTCCCGGCCTGGAAATGCACATCCCGTTTACCAGCGGCATGATCGGCACATTCGACAGCCAGCTCACCTACGAGTTCTTCCAGGGCTTTGTGAACCACGCCTTTGTCACCCTGCACATTGACAACCTGAAGGGCGTGAACGCCCACCACCAGGCCGAAACCGTGTTCAAAGCCTTTGGCCGCACCCTGCGCGCCGCGCTGGAGCTGGATCCGCGTTCGGTGGGCGTGATTCCATCGACCAAGGGTAGCTTGTAAAGTTTTAAGTAAAATAGGCCTCTAACGCTTATATAACCTGCGCAAGCAGCTACGACATTGATAGCAAATAAAACGGTCGCCGTGGTGGACTACGGCATGGGCAATCTGTTCTCGGTATCCCAAGCCGTGATGCATGTGGCAGCGGCCAGCGGCTACACCGTGGTGGTGACCTCCCGTCCCGAAGACGTGATGGCGGCAGAGCGCATCGTGCTGCCCGGCCAGGGTGCCATGCGCGACTGCATGCGCGAGTTGCACGACTCGGGCCTCAAAGAAGCCGTGCTGGATGCCGCCCGCAACAAGCCGCTGATGGGCGTGTGCGTGGGCATGCAGATGCTGCTGGACCACAGCGAAGAGCAAGACACGCCCGGCCTGGGCTTGATCCCCGGCACCGTGCGCCGTTTTGACCTGGCGGGCCGCCTGCAAGCCGACGGCAGCCGCTTCAAAGTGCCGCAGATGGGCTGGAACCAGGTACAGCAGCAAAGCCACGGCGGCCAGCGCCACCCGGTGTGGGGCGAGGTGCCAGACAACAGCTACTTCTACTTTGTGCATAGTTTTTACGCCGATCCGTCGGATGCACGCCACAGCGCGGGCTTGACGGAGTACGGCGCAGCGTTTAGCGCGGCGATTGCACGTGATAATATTTTTGCGACACAATTCCACCCAGAGAAGAGCGCCGAACACGGTTTATCCCTGTACCGCAACTTCCTCCACTGGTCTCCCTAATTTTTTTACCAACCCGCTGTTCACGGCACCATGCTTCTTATTCCTGCAATAGATCTGAAAGACGGCCACTGCGTACGCCTCAAACAAGGCGACATGGACCAATCCACCACCTTTGGCGAAGATCCCGCCGCCATGGCCCGTAGCTGGGTCGACAAGGGTGCGCGGCGGCTGCATCTGGTGGACTTGAACGGCGCGTTTGCGGGCAAGCCCAAGAACGAGATGGCCATCCGCAAGATCCTCAAAGAGGTAGGCGGCGAGATCGACGTGCAGTTGGGTGGCGGCATCCGCGACCTGGACACCATTGAGCGCTACCTCGACGCGGGCCTGCGCTACGTCATCATCGGCACGGCAGCGGTCAAGAACCCCGGTTTTCTGCAAGATGCCTGCACCGCGTTTGGCGGCCACATCATCGTCGGCCTGGATGCCAAGGACGGCAAGGTCGCCACCGATGGCTGGAGCAAGCTCACCGGCCACGAAGTGGTCGATCTGGCCAAGAAGTTCCAGGACTACGGCGTGGAATCCTTTATCTACACCGACATTGGCCGCGACGGCATGCTGTCGGGCATCAACATCGAAGCCACGGTCAAGCTGGCCCAGGCCCTGCACACGCCGGTGATCGCCTCGGGCGGCCTGAGCAACATCACCGACATCGAGCGCCTGCTGGACGTGGAAGACGAAGGCATCGAAGGCGTGATTTGTGGCCGCGCCATCTACACCGGCGACCTGGATTTCACCTCGGCCCAAGTGCTGGCCGACAATTTCGGCGATGTCTGAGTTGCAGGCCTACCCCGAAGTCTTTCAGAACCAACCCTGCCTGCGCCTGGACCACGCCTGTGGCGACACGGTGCTGGTAGCTTTGCACGGCGCGCACATCCTGTCGTGGACCAGCGGCGGGGCAGAGCGGCTCTATCTCAGTCCCCAAGCGGTGTTCGACGGCCACACCGCCATCCGTGGTGGCGTGCCGATCTGCTTTCCGCAGTTCAACATGCGCGGCAGCCTGCCCAAGCACGGCTTTGCCCGCACGTCCGCGTGGACGGCATTGCCCGCCGAAGACACGCTGGAGGCATTGGAGTTGCAACTTTGCAGTAACCCAGCCACGCTGGCCCTTTGGCCGCACCCCTTCACCGTCACGCTGCGCGTGGAGATGGCGCCCGGCACACTGCAATGCAGCTTTACCGTAGACAACACCGGCTCCGAGCCGCTGGACTTTGCGTTGGCGCTGCACACCTACCTGCGCGTGCACGATTTGCCCCTGTTGCAACTGCAAGGCCTGGCCGCACAGCCCTACTGGGACGATGTGGCCCAGACCAACCGGCTGGAGCCGGGCACGGTGACGTTTGACGGCGAAGTCGATCGCGTCTACCAGGCCGCGCCCGAGCCGCTCACGCTGCTCGATGGCGAAGTGCAGCTGCGCATCGTGCAAAGCGAGAACCTGGCCGACACCGTGGTCTGGAACCCCGGTGCCGACAAATGCGCCGTTATGTCCGACATGCCCGATGCGGGCTACCAGCAGATGCTGTGCGTCGAGGCCGCGCAGGTCAACACGCCCGTGACGCTTGCGGCGGGTGAACAGTGGACCGGCTGGCAACGCATCAGCGTTCTTTAATTTTTGGAAACTTTCATGCTGGCCAAACGCATCATTCCCTGCCTGGACGTGACCGGGGGCCGGGTTGTCAAAGGCATCAACTTTGTCGAACTGCGCGATGCGGGCGACCCAGTGGAAATCGCCGCGCGCTACAACGACCAAGGCGCGGACGAGCTGACCTTTCTGGACATCACCGCCACCAGCGATGGCCGCGACCTGATCTTGCACATCATCGAAGCCGTGGCTTCGCAGGTGTTCATCCCGCTGACGGTCGGCGGCGGCGTGCGCACCGTGGAAGACGTGCGGCGGCTGCTGAATTCGGGGGCCGACAAAGTCAGCTTTAACTCGGCGGCCATCAGCAACCCCGAGGTCATCGAAGCCGCATCGGCCAAGTACGGCGCGCAGGCCATTGTGGTGGCCATCGATGCCAAACGCCGCACGTTAGAGGACGCTGCCACCCGCGGCCCCGGCTGGGATGTGTACAGCCACGGTGGTCGCAAAAACACCGGCCTGGATGCCGTGGTCTGGGCTACCGAGATGGCGCGCCGCGGTGCGGGCGAAATCCTGCTCACCAGCATGGACCGTGACGGCACCAAGTCCGGCTTCGACCTGGCCCTGACCCGCGCCGTGAGCGACGCCGTCAGCGTGCCGGTGATCGCCTCTGGCGGCGTGGGCAACCTCGACCACCTGGCCGACGGCGTGAGCCTGGGCGGTGCCGACGCAGTGCTGGCCGCCAGCATCTTCCACTACGGCGAATACACCGTGGCCCAGGCCAAGGCGCGCATGGCCGAGCGCGGCATTCCGATTCGGATTTCTTAAGCCAAATAAGCCTCTGGCGCAAGTACTACCTGCGCTGGCAGCTATTTTTTAGATAGCAAACGCAAGTCAGGCGTTGCGCCCCAATGTGGTGATGGACAGCCCCTTGATGATGCGGCTCCATCGTGTATGTGCCCCCATGGCGCGCACTTTTTCGCATCCATCCCAGTCTTTGCTGGCTTCAGAGGCCTAAATCCTTGGCATGGATACTGCTTGCCCCTGCTTGTCCACAGGTAAAGCTGCCCGCGGAGCGATACACCCCTCCGCTAATGAAGGCGGAACCCCCGATTGACCTAGAGCTGGGTCGTTTGGATGTTCCAACCCACACCCGTGCTTTCGCGGAGGCTGCTTTGCATCGTATGTTCCTGGTCTAGGCCGGGGCTACTATGTGGTGCACCTTTTTCCTGCGATTCGCCCCGGGTCATTGCAGGATAAGCATGATGAAAATAGTTTTAGTTGGCCACGGCATGGTGGGCCACAAGTTCCTCGAAAGCCTGGCCGAAACCGGCCTGACCGATGTCGAGGTCACGGTGCTGTGCGAAGAACCCCGTGCGGCCTACGACCGCGTACACCTCTCCGAATTCTTCAGCGGCAAAACAGCCGACGACCTTTCCTTGGTCGAGCCCGGCTTTTTCGAACGCACCGGCTTCAGCCTGCGCCTGGCAGCCCGGGCGGCCTCGGTAGACCGCCGCGCCAAAACCGTCACCACTCTGGACGGCGACGTGCTGCCCTACGGCAAGCTGGTGCTGGCCACCGGCTCCAACCCCTTTGTGCCCCAGGTGCCGGGGCGCGAGCGCGAACACATCCACGTCTACCGCACGATTGAAGACCTGGAGGCCATGCAGGCATCCGGTGCCAAGTCCAAAACCGGCGTGGTGGTGGGTGGTGGCCTGCTGGGACTGGAATGCGCCAAGGCGCTGCGCGACATGGGCCTGGAAGCCCACGTGGTGGAATTTGCCCCCCGCCTGATGACGGTGCAGGTGGACGAAGGCGGTGGCCGCGTGCTGCGCGCCAAGGTGGAAGAGCTGGGCTTGACCGTGCACACCGGCCGCAACACCTTGGAGATTACCGACGGTGCCCGTGGCCGCCACCGCATGGTGTTTGCCGATGGCACGCACTTGGAAACCGACATGATCGTGTTCTCTGCCGGTATCCGTCCGCGCGACGACCTGGCCCGCCAGTGCGTGCTGGCCATCGGCCCGCGCGGTGGCGTGGTGATCGACAGCGCCTGCCGCAGCAGCGACCACGATGTCTACGCGATTGGCGAATGCGCCTCCTGGAACGAGCAGGTGTTTGGCCTGGTGGCCCCCGGCTACGACATGGCCCGCGTGGTGGCCCGCCACATTGCAGGCGATGCGGACGCGGCTTTTGTCGGTGCCGACATGAGCACCAAGCTCAAGCTGATGGGCGTGGACGTGGCCAGCATCGGCGACGCCCAAGGCCGCACGCCCAAGAGCCGTAGCTGCCAGTACGTGGACGAGCTGCGTCAGATCTACAAAAAAATCGTCATCAGCGAAGACGGCAAACAGCTGCTGGGCGCGGTGCTGATCGGCGACGCGACCGAATACGGCACGCTGCTGCAGATGGCGCTGAACGGCATTGCCCTGCCTGCCGACCCCGAATTTTTGATCTTCCCGTCCAGCGACGGCAAGGCCAAACCCGGCCTGGGCGTGGAGGCACTGTCCGACACCGCCCAAATCTGCTCCTGCAACAACGTCAGCAAGGCTGGCATCTGCGCGGCAGTGGGCGAGGGCGCGTGCACCGTGGCCGAGATCAAGGCCTGCACCAAGGCCGGTGCCACCTGCGGCGGCTGCGTGCCGCTGGTCACCCAGGTCATGAAGTTCGAAATGGCCCGACGGGGCATGGCCGTCAACAACCATATTTGCGAGCACTTTGCGTACTCGCGCCAAGAGATCTACCACCTGGTGCGCGTGGGCAACATCAGGAGCTTTGATGCGCTGATGGCCCAGCACGGCACCGGCCTGGGCTGCGACATCTGCAAGCCGGTGGCGGCCAGCGTGCTGGCATCGTGCTGGAACGATTTTGTGCTTCAACGCGACCTGGCCGGTCTGCAAGACAGCAACGACTACTACCTGGGCAA
>NZ_JBDTEM010000467.1:0-1617 GCF_039922535.1 Rhodoferax sp.
GCCCACTGCATACCCCGGGTTAACATGGTGCGCATCTGCGGCACGGCAAACTCTTGGGCCACATGGCCCAAGGCGCTGTAGAAGACCCGGCCTGCGCCATGGCGGCGCTTCCACACCACCGGCATCACGGTGCCGTCTATCCACGGCGCGTGCGCGCCCGAAAAGGTGGTGGTGGCCAGCACCTGGTTGGACGGGTCTACGTGCATGTAGTACTGCTCCGAGTGGTAGTCGAAGTCGCCAATGCCCGCCACCACCGGGTCGTCACCGCCGCAGATGTTGACCCGGTAGTCGATCACGTTGCCGGGGTGCGCCACCCACTGCCCGCCGGTCATGAACTGGTATTCCACCGACTCGCGGAAGGCATCGCCCATGCCGCCGTGGAACCCGGCCAGCCCTACGCCCGACTGCACCGCCTGGGTCAGATTCGCAACCTCTTCCTTGCTGATCTTGGACATGGTGAAGATCGGCACGATCAGGCTCAGCTGGTCCAGTGCCGGGTCGGCAAAGGCCTCGGTCGAGGTTTCTATCCGCACTTTAAAGTCGGCCTGGCGGAGCAGGTCGGCCACCACAGCGGCACATTGTTCGGGTTCGTGGCCACTCCAGCCACCCCATACGATCAGGGCTTCACGCGTGTTCAGCATGTTCAAATCTCCAAGCCGACGTGGCTTTGTTAACGGTTTGCAGGGTGGGCAGCATGGCCGGGCGCTCGGGGCGGCTGGCAATGGGCACGTGGCGGCCGGTGTCGCTTGAGAGCTGGAAGGCCTCCATCACCTCCAGCACGTGAAAGGCCAGCGCACCCGATGCGCGGTGCGGCCGGTGGGCGCGCAGCGCGTGGGCCATGTCGGCCACGCCGATGCTGCGCAGGATGCCGTCGGCCCAGCCGTGTTCGGTGGGCTGGGCCTGCCAGTCTTCGCCGGGCCGGGCCAGCTCGATCTGGCCGCCAAAGTGGTTCGGGTCGGGCACCAGCAGGCTGGCTTCGGTGCCGTACAGCTCAATGGGGCTGTGGCGGTGCTTGGGCACATCGAAGCTGGTGGCGATGGAGATTACCGCGCCCGACACAAATTCCAGCGTGCCCGCCACGTGGGTGGCCACCTCGACGTCGATCATGCTGCCGTTCAACGGCTCGCTGGTGATGCGGCGCTGGCTGCGGGCGCGCAGCGTGCTGCCAGACACCCGGGCCACCGGCCCGATCAAGTTGACCAGCGCGGTGATGTAGTACGGCCCCATGTCCAGCATCGGCCCGCCGCCCTGGGCGTAGTAGAAAGCCGGGTTGGGGTGCCAGCGCTCGTGGCCGGGGCACAGAAAGAACGCGGTGCCCGCCACCGGCTGGCCAATGGCACCGGCATCCACCAGCTTGCGGCAGGTTTGCTGCGCACCGCCCAAAAACGTGTCGGGCGCGCAGCCCACCCGCAGACCGCGCACGTCTGCCGCTTCCAGCAGGCTGCGCGCCTGGGCCGTGGTGGTGCCGAGGGGTTTTTCAGAATAGACGTGCTTGCCTGCGTGCAGCACCTGCAGGCCCACTTCCACGTGCACGGCGGGAATGGTCAGGTTGACGATGATCTCGATGCTGGGGTCGGCCAGCAGAGCCTCCACCGTTTGGTAGGGCACGCCAAACTC
>NZ_JBDTEM010000468.1:0-20511 GCF_039922535.1 Rhodoferax sp.
TTTTTCTTTCAGCTTGGCCACCAGCGCCTCAAACACGGCTTCTTGCACGTAGACCCGCTCCACCGCGGTGCAGAGCTGGCCGCAGTGCGTGGTCTTGGAGCGCACGATGTCGTTGGCGGCTTTTTCCAGATCCGCATCGGCGGCCACGATGGCCGGGGTTTTACCGCCCAGCTCCAGCGACACCTTGGCGATGTTGACGCGCGAGTAGTCCAGCACGCGCTGGCCCGCGCCGACGCTGCCGGTGAGCGTGATCATGGCCACCTTGGGGTGGGTGCAGAGCACCTCGGCCTCGGCGTGGCCCATGGTGAGGATGTTCACCACGCCGGGGGGCAGGCCTGCGTCGAGCACCGCCTGGGCGATTTCGAAGGCCGAGCACGGCGTATGGTTGCTGGGGCGCACCACCACGGTGTTGCCGGTGATGAGGGCGGGAGCAATCTTGCGCAGCAAGGTGTAGACGGGGTAGTTGAACGGAATCAAACACGCCACCACGCCCATGGGTTCGCGGTGCAGCATGAGGTTCTCGCCAGGGGTGTCGCTGGGGATGATTTCGCCCTCAATGCGGCGCGCCCATTCGGCGTGGTAGCGGGTAATGTCTGCCGCGTACACCGCTTCATTCTCGGCATCTTCCAGGCTCTTGCCGGACTCCAGCGCCAGCGCCTGGCCGATGGCGGCCTTGCGGGCGACCAAGGCATCGGCGAAGGCGCGCAGGTGGTCGCCCCGCGCAATGCTGGTCAGCTTACGCCAGCCGCGCTGGGCGGCAGCGGCTGCGTCCACGGCGGCCAGGGCCTGCGCGGCGCTGGCGGCGCTGACCTGTCCGACGGTTTCTTCGGTGGCGGGGTTGGTGACCCTGTAGCTGGCACCGTTATCGGCGGCCACCCACTGGTTGTTGATGAAGTTGAAGTAATTCGTCATATCAAAAATAGCCCAGGGGGTGTTGCGCCATGTCGAGGTGCAGGCGGGTGCTGTCATACGGGTGGGCCAGGGCCACTGCTTCGTTGAGTTCCACGCCCAGGCCGGGTTCTTTGCTGGGGATGACGTAGCCGCCTTCCCACTGCAAAGGCTTCTTCAGCAAGGCCGCGTGGAAGCCGCCAAACTGCTGGATGCTTTCCAGAATCAAAAAGTTGGGGATGCAGGCCGCAAGCTGGATATTGGCCGCTGCCACGACCGGGCCGCAGTACAGATGCGGGGCGATTTGCGCGTAGTGCGCCTCGGCCATACCGGCGATCTTTTTGGCTTCCAGAATGCCGCCAACGCGGCCCAGGTTCGGCTGCAGAATGCTGGCCGCACCGGTTTCCAGCACCCGTGCGAATTCGTATTTGGTACACAGGCGCTCGCCGGTGGCCACAGGGATGCAGGTGTAGCGCGCCACCTCGGCCATGGACTCGGGGCGCTCGGGCGGAGTGGGTTCTTCGAACCACAGCGGGTTGTAGGGCTCCAAGCGGCGCGCCAGGCGCTTGGCACCGGACACGGTGAACTGGCCGTGGGTGCCAAACAGCAAATCGGCCTTGTCACCCACGGCTTCGCGGATGCGGGCGCAGAAGCGCTCCGACATGTCCATGCGCTCCAGCGTGGGCTGGCGCGGGTCGAACACCGAATAGCCGCCCACCGGGTCGAACTTGACGGCGGTGAAGCCTTCTTCCACATAGCGTGCGGCGCGCGCGGCGGAGCGGTCGGGGTCGCCGTAGAAGGATTCGTCTTCATCCGGGTCCGGGTACAAGTAGGTGTAGCTGCGCAGCCGCGGGTTCACCAGGCCGCCCAGTAGCTTGTAGACCGGTTGCTCCAGCGCCTTGCCGGTGATGTCCCAGCAGGCCATCTCGAGTGCGCTGAGCACGCCCATCAGCGAGATGTCGGGCCGCAGCGAAAAGCCTTCGCCGTAGGCGCGGCGCCACAGGGTTTCGGTCTGCATCGGGTCTTCGCCCTGGAAGACGCGGGCAAACAGGTCTTCGGCCATGGCCGCGACCACGTTTGGGCCGAAAGTGGCGGTGTAGGCCTCGCCAATACCTTCGATGCCGCAGCGGGTGCGCAGCTTGACGAAGACAAAGTAGCGGCCGCCAAAGCTGGGCGGCGGGTTGGCTACGATGAAGGTCTGGATGGATTCGAGTTGCATGCGGACTCCCGTGGATGTGGCAGAAAGTTTAGGCCCCCACTGCCCCGCCCGCCTTCGCCCGCGAAAAGATCAATCCAAGTAATTGATTTAGGGTGCTGCCGATGGCGGCTCGGACTGGCCGCCTTCCGCCGCAGCGGGTACCGGGTTCAGCCGGGGGTCCATCTGCAATACCGCCTGCGAGCCGCTGCCCATGACCACGTAGTCGGATTTGACAGCATGTTCGTCGGCATGCGGTGTGCGGTGGTAGCTGTAGCGCCATATCGCCAGCACCAGCAAGGTCAGCGCGCCCGCAAAATACAGCATCAAGGCCTCAGGGCCCATCCAATCCATCATGGCACCGCCCAAGGTGGGCCCGACCGTGGAGCCGATTCCGTACAGCAGCAGCAGGCCGCCGGTGACTTCCAGCACCCGCGAGGGGTCGATCAGGTCGTTCACATGGGCCACGCTCAGGCCATAGATGGAAAAAGACAGGCCGCCATACACCACGCCCATGGCGATCAACAGCATTTCATTGCCCTGTGCCATGAAATAGCCCGCCACCGCCACCGCGGCACTCAGAGCGCAGACCAGAAACAGCACCCGGCGGCGGTCGTGCCGGTCGGACAAATGCCCCACCGGC
The DNA here is from genome assembly GCF_039922535.1 of Rhodoferax sp. Lineage (GTDB taxonomy): Bacteria > Pseudomonadota > Gammaproteobacteria > Burkholderiales > Burkholderiaceae_C > Rhodoferax_B. The sequence continues at coordinate 2,727 of NZ_JBDTEM010000468.1, forward strand.
CACTGGAACACCGCCCCGCCAAGAATAGTGGCGGCCATGAAAGTGGCGATGCCCGCGTCGCTGAAGCCCGCGCCCTGGGCGAACACCGTGCCCAGGCTGAAGAACGCGCCGTTGAGCAAACCCGAGCCCACGGCACCGATCACGCCGATCGGTGAAATAGTGAACAACTCCAACAGGCCCAGCTTGGGCGCATCGGTGGGCACGGGCTCGTTCACCGGGGTCAGTGTGATCGGCAGCATGGCGAATGAGAACAGGATGGACACCAGCGCAAACGGCACAAAGCCGAACCTGTCGCCCACCAGAATCAGCCACTGGCCCAGCGCCAGCGCCACCCCGTTGACGGCCATGTAGACGGCAAATACCTTGCCGCGCTGCTGGCTGTTGGCCAGCACGTTGAGCCAGCTCTCCACCACGATGTACAGGCCCACCAGGCAGACCCCGGTGACAAATCGCAGCGTGCCCCAGGCCCAGGCATTGGCCCATAAGGCATGCATGATGGGCAGCGCCGAGGCCACTGTTGCCATCGAAGCAAAGGCTCGGATGTGCCCCACCCGGCGGATGATGACCGGGCAGGCATAGGTGCCAAACACAAAGCCCGCGAAGTAGGCCGAGTTGACCAGGCCGGTCACCAGAGAGGAAAAATGGGCGGCACTGGCCTGGGCACCAATGGCCGCAAACAGCAAGCCGGTACCGACCACCAGCATGCCCACCCCGCTGAGAAGTGAGGCCAGGGGGATGAGTATTTTGCGCACGAGCAATTCCTTGTAGGGGCCACCGCAGTGGCTGGGTGAAGTTAACACACGTCTGCTTACATTTTGTGGCCGGGTCGACCATGGCAAGGTGGAGCGCTTGCACCATCCGCGTGCAAAAAAACCTGCATGCGCCCCTTGTGCCTGCACCGATTCGGTGGCTGGCAGACCGGCCGCTGCGCCATGCACAACGGACCAAACGGGCGCGCGGCGGTGTGAAAGCTGCCTGCCACTTGACGGCCCGGTGGTCCACGGCAGCCACCCCGATGCCCGCTTTTCAAAGCCTGCGCAGGCGATTGTGGTGGCGTTTTTGGCCTGGAAAAAATGGCCCACATGACCAAGATACTTTTCTGCCCGCGCTTTGCATAAATTTACAAAGTCCAGAGCCGCATAACAGGCTGACCTTATCCGGCTAGCTGAAATCCGACACTAATTGATGGTGCAGCGACGCAGGTGCATTTACGTACTTGAACTGATAAAAATAATTGAATCACGCTTTGAAAATCAATTGCACGAATAAGCGGATATACCGATACAAGAAAAAAAACACACCCTATGATGATTAGCGAGTGCAAAGCCACTTTGCCCTTGGGGTAGTTGCATGATTTTTCAGGACCCTCCAGCGGACCCCTATCTATTGACCTTGAAGGAATTTTTGATATGCCAATGAACGACATCAACCCAGAATCGAGGATCATTCTGGACCGCCGCCAACTGATCACCGGTGCCGCTGCTTTAGGTTTGTCAGCGACCTTTGGTGCCATGCCAGCGATGGCGCAAAGTGCACCAAAAAAGGGAGGCACCTTGCGCATGGGTGTGGAAGGTGGCTCAGCTTCTGACAGCCTGGACCCCCGTACCTATGCCGATTCGATTGCCATCAACATCAGCCTGATGCTTTGGAATAACCTGGTCGAAGTGGCCGACAACGGCGATGCCACCGGCGAATTGTTTGAAAGCTGGGAAGTCAAGCCCGGTGCCGCAGACTGGATTTTTAATATCCGCAAAGGCATTACCTTTACATCCGGCAAAACGCTGGATGCAGACGATGTGATTTACTCGATCAATATGCACATGGGCGAAACCAAATCGCCCGCCAAAGCGCTGTTGGCCGATATCAAGGAAATCAAGAAGATTTCCCCCACGCAAATCCAAATTCTGATGACCAACGGCAATCTGGATTTGCCGTTCAATTTGAGCGATTACCACATCATCGTGGTGCCCAATGGCTACACCGATTTCAGCAAGCCCGACGGCACCGGTGCGTACACCATGGAAGAGTTCCAGCCTGGTGTGCGCGCAACCTTCAAACGCAAATCCGGTACCTACTGGAAACCCAAACGCGGCAATTTTGACCGTGTCGAACTGCGCTACATCGGCGATGCCGCTGCCCGCACCCAGGCACTGGTGACCGGCCAGGTCGACGTGATCAACCGCGTGGACCCCAAAACCGCCGGGCTGCTGGCCAAGAGCAAGGGTATCAAGCTGTCGCGCACGCCAGGCGCGGGTAACCGGTTCGCCTTTGTGGCGCACACCGATACAGCACCCTACAGCAATAACGACCTGATGCTGGCACTGAAGTTTGGCATCGACCGCAAGAAGATTGTGGACAACGTGTTCTCGGGCTACGCCTCGATCGGCAACGACCACACAGTGGGCGCGAAGATGAAGTACTACGACACCAAGCAGAAACTGCACTCGTACGACCCCGACAAAGCCAAGTTCCACTTCAAAAAGGCCAACATCACGGCCCCCATCGAACTGCAAGTCTCAGAAGGCGCCTTCTCGGGCGCCACCGACTCTGGCCAGGTGTTCCAGGAGTCGCTGTCCAAAGCGGGCATCAAGCTAGACCTGAAGCGCGTGTCGGGCGACGGCTACTGGGACAACGTCTGGCTCAAGGCACCCTTCTGCGCCGTGTACTGGGGCAACCGCCCGACCATCGACAACCAGCTGACCAGCACCTTCAAGGCCAACACCACCTGGAACGACACCCGTTTCAACAACCCCGAGTTCGAGAAGTTGCTGGTGGCCGCGCGTGTCGAGCTGGACCAGCCCAAACGCGCACAAATGTACGCGCGCTGCCAAGAGCTGATCAGCGAAAACTCCGGCATGGTGTGCTTTGCGGTGCAGGACTACATCGATGCATACAACACCAAACTGCAAGGTTTGACGGTCTCCGGTCGCTACGACCTGGCCGATGACCGCATCGCCGAAAAAGGCTGGTTTGCCTAAGCAACGCCACTTGCGATAGACACCATATGAAGGATTAGCGGGGTGGGTTTTTGCCCCACTCCGCTTTTTTATGGTTAACGACTTTCCTGGCCACTGTGTGCCGACCACACAGGTACAGCGGAGCTCTCATTTTGGATGCCAGTACGGCGCTTGCGCCGTCCAGCCCACTCGGAAAATGCCATGGCGAAATTGATATTGAACCGCTTATTTTTAGGCGTGCTGACACTGTTTGCAGTGTCGGTGTTGATCTTTGTATGTACCGAAATTTTGCCGGGCGACGTGGCCTCGGCCGTGCTAGGCCAAGGGGCTACACCCGATGCCCTGGCCGTATTCCGCAAGGAGCTGGGCTACGACATTCCGTCCTATCTGCGCTATTGGCACTGGCTGGTCGGCGTGATGCACGGCGACCTGGGTGTTGCGCTGACCAACAAGCGCGTGATCGTGGACGAGATCCTGCCGCGCCTGGGCAACACCATGTTCCTGGCGGGCTACGCGGCGCTGATTGCGATTCCGGTCGCAGTGGGCCTGGGGGTGTTTTCGGCCATCAACGAAGGCAAGATTTCCGACAAGCTGGCCAACATCGTGTCGCTGATTGCCATCTCGCTGCCCGAGTTTTTCATCGCCTACCTGCTGATCATCTTCCTGGGCGTGAATGTGGAGTGGTTTCCGTCGCTGTCTACGGTGTTTGCGGGCATGCCGTTTACCGAACGTGTCTACCAAACCACGCTGCCGGCCATCACGCTGACCCTGCTGGTGGCCGCACACATGCTGCGCATGACACGCAGCTCGGTGCTGTCGGTGATGTCCACGCCCTACATTGAAATGGCCTTCCTCAAGGGGGCCAAACGCAGGCGCGTCATCACCCGCCACGCCTTACCCAACGCGGCCGCACCCATCATCACTGTGATTGCGCTGAACCTGGCCTACCTGGTGGTGGGGGTGGTGGTGATCGAAGCCGTGTTTGTCTACCCGGGCCTGGGCCAGTTGATGGTCGATGCTGTCTCCAAGCGGGATGTGCCGGTGATCCAGGCCTGTGGCCTGGTGTTCGCCATGGTGTTTGTGCTGCTCAATACCGTGGCCGACATTTTGGTGATTCTGGTCAATCCCCGCCTGCGCCACAAACGCTAAAAGAACTAGGAAATCCCATGAAATTGTTTGGACAAAAACCCACCCTGTCGGCCTGGTTCGGCCTGACCATGGTGGCGATATTCATCTTCATCGCCCTGTTCACGCCCTGGCTGGCCCCGTACGCCGAGTCGGCCAACATCGGCGAAACCTGGGCTGAGCCCTCCAAGGCCATGTGGCTGGGCGGCGACCAGATCGGGCGCGACATGCTGACCCGCATTCTGTTTGGCACGCGCATGACGATTGGCGTAGCCCTGGCCATCACCCTGCTGTCATTTTTCATCGGCATCGTGCTGGGCTTTATCAGCGCCGTGGTGGGCGGCTGGGTGGATGTGTTTTTCAGCCGCCTGGTGGATGTGATGCTGTCCATCCCCGGCCTGATCTTTGCGCTGATCGTGCTGGGGGTTTTTGGCTCCAGCATCCCGGTGCTGATTTTGACGATTGCCGTGCTCGACTCCACCCGCGTGTTCCGCCTGTCTCGGGCCCTGGGCATGAACTTGTCGGTGATGGAATACGTGGAAGCCGCCCGCCTGCGCGGCGAAGGCCTGTGGTGGATCATCAGCCGCGAAATTTTGCCCAATGCCTGGGCGCCGCTGGTGTCTGAGTTTGGCCTGCGCTTTTGCTTCAACTTTCTGTTCATCGCCGGGCTGTCGTTTCTGGGCCTGGGCATTCAGCCACCGTATGCCGACCTGGGCGGCATGGTGCGTGAAAACGCCGCCGCCATCAATTTCGGGATGATGGCCCCGATCTACCCCGCCGCCACGATTGCCCTGCTTACGGTGTCGGTCAATCTGGTGGTGGACTGGATGTTGTCCATGGATGCGCGCCCCTCGGGCGCACAGGCCGAACTGTAATTAACACTGACTTGCGCAGCGCCCGTTTGCAGGGCCTACGGCCCGCCACATGGGCACTGCGCAAGTCTTAACAGAGATACCACCATGGAAGAAAACTTCATTCTGCAAATCAAGGGCCTCCGCCTGGAGAGCCTGGCGGGCAACGCCATTGTGGACAACGTAGACCTCAGCCTGCGCAAAGGCGAGGTGCTGGGCCTGATTGGCGAGAGCGGGGCTGGCAAGTCCACCATCGGCCTGTCCAGCATGTGCTACGCCCGGGCCGGGGTGCACATTGCCGCGGGCGAAATCATTCTGGATGGCGTGAACATCCGAGCCCTCAACGCCGAAGGGCGGCGCAGTGTGCGCGGCAAACGCGTGGCCTATATCGCCCAGTCGGCCTCGGCGGCCTTCAACCCGGTCCACACCCTGATGGACCAGGTCTGCGAAGCCCCGCTGATCCACAAGCTGATGACACGCACCGAGGCCGAGGCCTGGGCGCGCCAGCTCTTCAGATCGCTGGACCTGCCCAACCCGGACACCTTTGGCGCGCGCTACCCGCACCAGGCCTCGGGCGGCCAGTTGCAGCGCGCCATGGCGGCCATGGCTATGTCGTGTCGGCCCGATGTGCTGGTGCTGGACGAACCCACCACCGCACTCGACGTGACCACCCAGATCGAAGTGCTGATCCTGCTCAAATCCCTGATCAAGCAGTACAACACCGCCGCGCTCTACATCACCCACGACCTGGCCGTGGTGGCCCAGGTGGCCGACCGCATCAAGGTGCTGCGCCACGGCAAAGAGGTGGAAGAAGGCCAGACCCAGCAAATCCTGACCCACGCCAACCAGGACTACACCGCCCGGCTGGTAGCCGTGCGCGGTGCGGCGGCCAGCGAACGGGCCAACGAGGCCACCGTCAAGCCAGAAACCGTGTTGTCCATCCAGGACTGCCACGCTTTCTACGGCGACTTCCATGTGGTCAAAGGTGTGTCGCTCACCGTCAAAGGCGGCGAAACCGTGGCCGTGGTGGGTGAATCGGGTTCGGGCAAATCCACCCTGGCGCGCATCGTCACCGGCCTGCTGCCGCCCAAAAGCGGCGACATCGTGTTCCAGGGCAAGGCCTTGCCGCGCGCCCTCAAGGCCCGCGACAAAGAGCTCAAACGCCGCATCCAGTTGGTCTACCAGATCCCCGACGTGGCCATCAACCCGCGGCACAACCTGCTCGACATCGTGGGCCGCCCGGTGCAGTTCTACTTTGGTCTGGGCCGCCAGGCGGTGCTGGAGCGGGCCAAGGAACTGATGGCCCTGGTGGAGCTGCCGGTAGAGTTTTTGCAGCGCCGACCCGGCCAGTTGTCGGGCGGGCAAAAACAGCGCGTGTGCATTGCCCGCGCCCTGGCCGCCAAACCTGAGCTGATCATTCTGGACGAACCCACGTCGGCGCTCGACCCGCTGGTGGCCGAGGAAATCCTCAAACTGCTGCGCAAGCTGCAGGCCGAGCTGGGTTTGTCGTATGTGCTGATCACCCACGACCTGGATGTCGTGCACCGCATCGCCCACCGCACGGCGGTGATGCTGCAGGGCCAGTTTGTGGCCTTCGACCAAACCGACAAAATCTTCCACAACCCCGAGCACGCCTACACCCGCAAACTCATCACCGCGGTGCCGGAGATGCGGGTGGACTGGCTGGACGGCGTGCTGGCCGAACGCGCAGCGACCGCCTGATCCGCGCTTTAAACCCCAAGGGCCGGGCTCTCAAGTCCGGCCCTTTTTCATTCTTTTTTCCATGACCAACCATACCGCACGCGGCATCTTGTGTTTGTGCCTGGGCGTGCTCGTGTTTTCACTGCAAGACGCGATCATCAAGCAGGTCAGCGGCGCCTATGCGCTCACCGAGGTGGTGGCCATCCGCTCGCTGGTCGGGATACCGGTGCTGCTGGCGCTGGTCCAGCACGAAGTGGGTTGGCGCGCCCTGTTCACACCGCGCTGGGGCATTTTGGCCCTGCGCGCGTTGATTTTGTTTGTCTCGTACACGGCGTACTACATGGCGTTTCCGGCGCTGCCGCTGGCCGACGCAGTAGCGCTGTATTTCACGGTGCCCTTGTTCGTCACCGCGCTGGCCGGGCCGTTTCTGGGGGAGAAATCCAGTTGGAAAGTCTGGCTGGCGGTGGTGGTGGGCTTTGCTGGGGTGATGGTGATGCTGCAGCCCGGCAGCGGCCTGTTTGAGCCTGCGGCCCTGTTGTCGCTGCTGTCGGCGGCCATGTACGGCAGCTCTATGCTGATGGCGCGCCGTCTGGGTACCAGCCAGGCCGCGTCGGTGATGTCGTTCCACCAAAACGCGTTTTTTCTGTTCGGCGCGCTGGCCACCGCCCTGGTCTTGCACCAGCTGGGCATTGTGCGGGCCGAGCATCCCAGCCTGGCGTTTCTGGTGCGCCCCTGGGTCCAGCCCACCCTGCTGGACGGTACGCTGATGGCCGTCTGCGGCGTGGTGGCCGCCGTCGGCACGCTGTTTTTGACCAGCGCCTACCGCATGGCCCGGGCCAGCATCGTCACCCCGTTTGAGTACACCGGCATTCTGTGGGCCCCCACCTGGGGTTACCTGTTCTTCCACGAGGTGCCGCGCGCCACCACGGTGCTGGGCGGGGCCATCGTGGTGATCGCCGGGCTGGTGGCGCTGCGCGCAGCAAAGCAACGCTAAAAACCCACAAGCCGTGACGGATCGCGGCTTTCTTAAATACTATGCATTTTGTAGCTGCCAGTGCAGGTGCCATCTGCGCTGATGGCCAAAAAAGCATGTAACTTTAGTGCATAGATATCCCTTCCAGAGATACCGTGGAACTGGCTTTGCCAGGCCACTGGTATCGCCCCCTGCAAGGGGGTTGGCGAAAAATGCGCAGCACTGCAGCCTGGGGGTGAGCCAAAGTTACTCGTCGCTGAGCAGTACGTTGTAAATGACTGCGCCGAGGATCGCACCGACGATAGGTGCCACCCAGAACAGCCACAGGTCGCCCATGGCACCAGGCACAAACAGTGCGGGGCCGGTGCTGCGGGCAGGGTTCACCGAGGTGTTGGACACGGGGATGGACACCAGGTGGATCAGCGTCAGGCACAGGCCGATGCTCAGGCCACCAAAGGCCCCGGCGGCGCGCTTGGCGGTAGAGCCCAAAATCACGATCAGGAAGATGGCCGTCATCACCACTTCGCAGACCAGCACCGACACCATGCTGAAGCCGCCGGGCGAGTGGGCACCATAGCCGTTGGTGGCAAATGCACCGGCACCGGTAAAGGCCTTGGCCGCATCAAAGTCGGCCTTGCCCGAGACGATCACATACAGCACCCCGGCTGCGGCGCAGGCACCCAGCACCTGCGAGATGATGTAGCCCGGCAGACCGGACGCGGGGAAGCGCTTGCCCACCGCCAGGCCAATCGACACGGCCGGGTTGAAGTGGCCGCCCGAAATGGGGCCCAGCGCGTACGCGCCCGTCACCACCGTCAGGCCAAAGGCCAGCGACACGCCGAGCAGGCCGATGCCCACGCCCGGAAACGCCGCGGCCAGCACGGCGCTACCGCAGCCGCCCAGCGTGAGCCAGAAAGTGCCGAGAAATTCGGCCGACCATTTTTTGAGATTGCTGTCCATAAAGTCACTCCTAAGTTGTTATTGCATTCCACATGCCGTCGCCTAGCGCGGTACCGGCATGCGGCGGCCATCATCGTCGCAGGGGAATGTGGCGCTGGCAACTAATGCACATAAACGGCTGTTTTTTGACAAAAACTTTGTATACGACAGTTACAAATTAAAAACCTCATTGACAAGCCAACGCGTTGTAAGTGGCCACAGGTCTTGCAATCGGCCCGTCCGGCCATAATTGAGGGTTGCCCGGCACCGGTGTGTTCCAACGCGTGCCGACACCTCTTTTTTGAAACATCCACACACGAACATGACCAAGCAAACGCTTTCCTTCCAGGCCGAAGTGGCCCAACTGCTGCATCTCGTCACCCACGCGCTGTATTCCAACAAAGAAATCTTCATGCGCGAACTGGTGTCCAACGCCTCGGACGCGTGCGACAAGCTGCGTTTTGAAGCGATTGCCAACCCTGGCTTGTACGAAGATGCGCCCAATCTGGAAGTGCGTGTGTCCTTCGACACCGCCGCCAAGACCCTGACCATCACCGACAACGGTATCGGCCTGACCCAGCAAGAAGCCATCGACAACCTGGGCACCATCGCCAAGAGCGGCACCAAGGACTTTGTGTCCAAAATGTCGGGCGACCAAAAGGCCGATTCGCAACTGATCGGCCAGTTTGGCGTGGGCTTTTACTCTGGCTTCATCGTGGCCGACCGCATCACCGTGGAATCCCGCCGTGCCGGTACGCCCGCGAATGAAGGTGTGCGCTGGTCCAGCGACGGCGGTGCCAGCGGTGGTGGCGCTTTTGAAGTCGAAGGCATCACCCGCGAAAAGCGCGGCACCAGCGTCATCCTGCACCTGCGCGACGACGCGCTGGAATACGCCTCCGCCTGGAAGCTCAAGTCCATCATCGGCAAATACTCCGACCACATCAGCCTGCCCATCCTGATGGAAAAGGAAGAATGGAAAGATGGCGACCTGATCAACCCCGAAGACGAAAACGGCGGCCGCCAGCCCGGTGGCATGGTGCAAACCGGCGAATGGGAAGCCGTCAACAAAGGCAGCGCCATCTGGGCCCGCGCCAAGAAAGACATCAGCCAAGAGCAGTACGACGACTTCTACAAGCAGATCAGCCACGACTTCGAAGCCCCACTGGCCCACACCCACAACCGCGTGGAAGGCAGCACCGAATACACCCAGTTGCTGTTCGTGCCCGGCAAAGCCCCGCAAGACCTGTGGAACCGCGACAAAAAAGGCGGCCTGAAGCTCTACGTGAAGCGCGTCTTCATCATGGACGATGCCGAAGCCCTGCTGCCCAGCTACCTGCGCTTTGTGAAGGGCGTGGTCGATTCCGCCGACCTGCCACTGAACGTGTCGCGCGAACTGCTGCAAGAAAGCCGCGACGTCAAAGCCATCCGCGAAGGCTGCACCAAGCGCGTGCTGGGCATGCTGGAAGATTTGGCCAAGCACAACGCGCTGCCCGAGGCCTCGGCCGATGGCGTGACGGATGTGGTGTCTGAAGAAGACAAGGCCCTGGTCGGCAAATACAGCCAGTTCTACGCCGAATTCGGCGCGGTGCTCAAAGAAGGCCTGGGCGAAGACTTCGCCAACCGCGACCGCCTGGCCAAGCTGCTGCGCTTTGCCAGCAACACCACCGACACCACCACCGTGTCGTTCGCCGACTACAAGGCGCGCATGACAGAAGGCCAGGAAGCCATCTACTACATCACCGCCGACAACGCCGCCGCCGCCAAGAACAGCCCCCAGCTGGAAGTCTTCAAGAAAAAGGGCATCGAAGTGCTGTTGATGACCGACCGCGTGGACGAATGGGCGCTGAACTACCTGCAAGACTTTGACGGCACGCCGCTGCAGTCCGTCGCCAAGGGCGCGGTCGATCTGGGCAAGCTGCTCGACGAAGACGAAAAGAAAGCCGCCGAAGCCGCCGCCGAAACCTTCAAGCCGCTGCTGGCCAAGCTGAAAGAGGCGCTGAAAGACAAGGCCGAAGACGTGCGCGTCACCACCCGTTTGGTGGATAGCCCCGCATGCCTGGTAGTGCAAGACGACGGCATGAGCACCCAGCTCGCCCGCATGCTCAAGCAAGCCGGCCAGGTCGCCCCTGAAGTGAAGCCAGTGCTGGAAGTGAACGCCGAACACGCCTTGGTGAAGAAGCTCGAAGGCTCGGTGCACTTCAACGACCTGGCGCACATCTTGTTCGACCAAGCTCTGCTGGCAGAGGGCGGTTTGCCGGCCGACCCCGCAGCGTATGTGAAGCGCGTGAATGCGTTGCTGGTGTAAGTGGATTTAAAGAAAAGGTGGCTTTAGCGCAGGTAGCACCTGCGCTAGCAGCTATTTAATTTGTAGCTTACGCGATCCCCAAAGCCCCGCCGTCGCACAACGGACGGGGCTTTTTTGCGCGCGGAGGTGTTCGTGTATTAGCGCTAACACGCCTTGTGCTTAGGCCCGTATTTTGCTTAACTTCGGTTCCGAGGTTTCTTTTACTTACAGGGCTTATTCCATGTCATTTCGCGTCAAACTTCTTCCTCTTTCCATCGCCTTGGCAGCCGTATCGCTCAGCGGCACAAGCCTGGTGCATGCCGAGGACCAGGTCGTCAAGCTCGGCCATACCGGCCCGCTCTCTGGCGCCAACGCCTTTGCCGGCAAAGACAATGAGAGCGGAATCCGCATGGCGGTGGATGACCTTAACGCCAAGAAGCTGGTGGTGGGTGGCAAGACGCTGAAGTTTGAACTCGAATCCGAAGATGACCAGTGCGACCCGAAGGCGGGCGTCGCCGTAGCGCAAAAACTCATGGATGCAGGCATCAAGTACGTCTTTGGCCCTTACTGCTCCGGCGTCGCGATCCCGGCTTCCAAGGTGTATGACGACAGTGGTGCCATTCTGTCTACCGTGGGCAGCAACCCCAAAGTCACCATGGGCGGCTACAAGAATGTGTTCCGGATCATTGCCGGGGACAACCTGATCGGCACCAGCTTGGCCCAGTACGCGGTCAACGGCCTCAAAGCCAAAACCGCTGCCGTGATTGACGACCGTACCGCCTTCGGCCAAGGGCTGGCAGACGAGTTTGTGAAAGAAGCCAAGAATCTGGGCCTGACCATCGTCGGCCAAGAATTCACCACCGACAAGTCCACCGACTTCAGCGCCATCCTGACCAGCATCAAGGGCAAAAAGCCCGACGTGATCATGTACGGTGGCTATGCAGCGCAGGCCGGCCCCATGACCAAACAAATGAAGGGCTTGGGCATCACGGCCAAACTGCTGGGCGGAGACGCTATTTGTGTCGCCGAGACCGGCAAACTGGCCGGCGATGCCGCCGATGGCAATGTGTTCTGCGCGCAGGGCGGTGCCATTTTGGACAAGGTGGCTGCCGGCCCCGCATTCCGCGATGCGTACAAGAAGCGTTTCAACCGCGACCCCGATGCCTATGCGGCTTCTTTCTACGACCAGGTCGAGTTTGTGGCGACCACCATGCAAAAACTCAACACGACCGACGCGGCCAAGGTCGGCCCCGAGCTGCACAAGGCCAGCTACAAGGGCATTGTGACGACCTACTCGTATGACGACAAAGGCAACCTGAACAAAGCACCCATCACCGTCTACACCTTCAAGGGTGGCAACCCCACGCCCATCCAGTAAGCGCTTTTCAACCCTCTCTGATGGGGCAACGGCCAGCGGGCCGTTGCCCTTTTTTACTATGAAAAATATCGCTGTTATTGGTGCCGGGTTTGTCGGCCTGTCTGCGGCGTACTGGCTGATGCGCGATGGCCATGCCGTCACGCTGTACGACCCCGCCGGTGCGGCCGGTGGCGCATCTTTCGGCAATGCCGGTACGTTTGCCAACTACGCCTGCATTCCGGTCAACAACCCCACGGTGTTTCGTGATTTGCCCCGCTACCTGCTGTCGGCCACCAGCCCGCTGCGGGTGCGCTGGGGCTATTTGCCGCAGCTGATGCCCTGGCTGCTGGGTTTTTTGCAGTCTTCCACCACCGCCCGCTATACCCACTCGGCCACGGCACTGGCGGCACTGTTAGGGCGCGCGCAAGGTGGCTATGACGATCTGATTGCAAACGCCGGACTGGATCGATTCATCTGCCCGCGCGAATGCCTGTATTTGTATTCCAGCGCTGCCAATTTTGAGGCCGCACGCCCCACGCTGGCGTTACGCAACTCACTGGGCATCCAGACGCGCGTGCTGGACAAAGCCGAGGTCACCGCACTCGAACCGTCCCTGCAACCTCTGTTTGAACGTGGTGTGCTGTTTGAAGGGTCTTGGCACCTGTCAGACCCGTCGGCGTTTTTGCACAGCTTGCAGGCCTGGCTGGTGGGCAAAGGCATGCGCGTGCAAGCCGCACAGGTGACCCGCCTGCAGCCATCGGCCGATGGCGTTGTAGTAGAAACGCCTGACGGCAGCGCGCAGCATGATGCCGTTGCCATCTGCGCGGGTGTGCATTCCAAAACCCTGGCGGCCCAGTGCGGCGATGTGGTGCCACTGGAGGCAGAGCGGGGCTACCACGTGATGTACCCCGATACCTCCGGGATAACGCCGCTCATCTCGCGCCCAGTGGGCTGGGCAGAGCGCGGGTTCTACATGACGCCGATGGCCCAGGGCATCCGGGTTGCGGGCACCGTGGAGCTGGCCGGTCTGGGCAGTACCAAGCACCAAGGTTTGCTCGACCTATTGCACTTTTCGGCGCAGCGCGCGCTGCCCGCATTGGGTGCGCCTACCGCCCCTTGGTTGGGCTTCCGGCCGAGCCTGCCGGATGGGCTGCCGGTGCTGGGGCGCTCCCGTGCGTCCAGCCGCGTGGTCTACGCATTTGGCCACCAGCACATTGGCCTGACGCTGGGTGGGCTAAGTGGCATGCTGGTGGCAGATTTGGTTGCCCAGCGGCCGTCGGCACTGGACTTAAGCCCCTTCGAAGCGTCGCGGTTTCAATCTTAGTCAGACGGGGTTTTCCATGGGTGTGTGGAGTCCAACAACACGGCACCCGGACACACGCCGAGCGCCGTCAGCACGGGCAACTTGCGCAGCACGAACACCTGGGCCAGCCGGTCCAACTCTGCCAGATTGTCTGCATCGGTGCCCAGCGCTTGGCCGTTGACCAGTAATTTTTTGCCTTGCGGTGCCAGCACCTGCCAGACCCGGGGCGCCAGATCCGACACCTCGCACGGTGTCTCCAGCGCCGAGCACAAAAACAGCTGCTCGATACGGTTCAGCAGCACGGCACCGCCGGTCAGCGGGCTGGCAAGATGGGCGATGTCACCGCTGCCCAAGGCTTTGCCCAGCAGGTAGATGTTGAGCCGGTCGGTGTGGGGCCGCGCGCTGGCCAGCGCTGCGTCGGTCTGTACGGTGGCTATATCGCCGTTGGCCTCCAGCAAGGCCAGCGCCTCCACCATCTGCGGCAGTTCGGCCGGGGTGTTGGCACAGGCTTGTTCGAGTTCGCCGATGCTCTGGGGCACATGGTCGGCCAGCGCGTCCAGCAGCGGGCCGAACACTGCGGGGTCTAGCGGCGTGTAGCCGAGTTCCGTGACCACGCCGGATGCCACATCCGCGCGCGGCGTCTGCAGTACGACACGCAGGCTGCGTAAGGCCTGCACCTGCTCTAGAGGAGTGAGCGGGCGGACTCCCTTGACCCAGTAGTCCTTGCGGAATTGCTGGTTCACGCAGAAGTCGCGTACCGACTCACGGAACACCGGGTCGGCGATGCCATTCAGCAAACTCTGCTGCTGCGGCGACAGGTTCAAACGGTCGATATCGTGGTGGCCTGAGCAGGCATAACGCAGCTTCGCGGGCTGCAGCGCTGCGGCCATGTCGGTAAACGACATCGGCCGCCAGCTGCTGTTGAAGAACTCGTGCGCAAGATAGTGGGTGTCCTGCCCCTTCATGGAGGCGACCAGCGCCGCCATTGACGGATTAGCCCGGGCAAACGCCGGGTCGGAGGCCAGCAAGTCCTCGGCAAACGCCACCGCCGCCTGGATGCGGCTGGAGATGCCGTCCCCCGGTGCGGCAACGTGCTGCGCATAGTGCAGCAGCAACTCGCGCACCGGGATGGACGCAGCCCATCCCGGCTGGGTGTTGTAGCCCACGTAGACCACGCCGCCGAGCTTGAGTTTGCGGCGGATGAAGTCCACGATGAGCGCGCGGTTCTGGTCCGAGACCCAGCTCCACACCCCATTCAGCCCAATGAAATCGAAATCGGGCAAATCATCGCGCACGCAGAAATCGGCGAAGGCTTCGTCGGTCAGTCCCAAGCGTGCGCCGGAAGCCGTCGCCAGCGCGTTGGCATGCAGCGCCTGGTCGGGGTTGAAGTCGTTGCCATGCCATGCGACCGGGGACGCGGCGGCATGGATGTTGACGCTCAGACCCTGGCCAAAACCCAGCTCACAGGCCGTTCGCACCTCTGGCACCGCCAGCCCGGCGCGCAAGAACGGCAATTGCAAACGCAGCGGATTGAGTTCCGCAATGTAGGCGTGGGGATAAGCCAGTTCGGCGACGTAGCCTTCGGTCCAGTCGGTATTCATGCGCTTGGATTCTATCGACGCCCCCCCTTTTACATAAGGAGGGGTTCAAGCCCTTACCAAATGTAGCCCCCAAACACTTGTAAAACAGAGATGATTTACATGCGAACAGTGGCCACGCGTTCGCAGCCCTTATTTTTTGCAAAGGAGTACCCGCCTATGACCACCCACACCGTCCGCCTGCACCGCGTGCTGCGTGCGCCACCCGAGCGGGTGTACCGCGCTTTTCTCGATCCCGATGCCCGGGTCAAATGGCTGCCTCCGCACGGGTTCACGGCCAAAATCCACCATTCGGAGGAACGGGTGGGCGGCAGCTTTCGCATGTCGTTCACCAACTTTGGCACCGGCAGCAGCCATTCCTTTGGCGGCACCTACACGGAACTCACGCCGCACACGCAGATCCGCTACACCGATACGTTTGACGATCCGAACCTGCCAGGCGAGATGCAGGTCACGGTGTCGCTGCACCCGGTGGCCTGTGGCACCGAGCTGAGCATCGTGCAGGAAGGAATTCCGGCGGCGATTCCGGTGGAGTTCTGCTACCTGGGCTGGCAGGAGTCGCTGTTGATGCTGGCCCAACTGGTCGAGCCGAATATTCCCGATGGGGCCTGAAGCAACGCTGAACCCGTCCCTCACGGCAACAGCGTTTGCTATCTTTTAAGTAGCACCCAGCGCAGGTACTACCTGCACTGGAATCCGATTCAATGCCACAACTTCCGTTGCTGCCAGCGCGCCCGCTGCAGGGCGCACAGCTCCCAGACACCCCAGACCAAACAGGCCGGCACCGCCACCAGGCGCATCACCGCCGCTTTGCGTAACAAGACCATGGTTGGCTCCTCTTAAAACAGAACGCCCACCCTAAACCCGCCGCGTGACAGGCGCGTGACCGTGTGCAATAGCCGCGCAGTGCGCTGGATTAGCCCCCGCAGAGCCGCCCGCATCGCTATCCTGTCCTGCGTGCCCAACCCATCCCCCTTTGAACTGCCTGAGCTGGATGCGCTGGAGCGCACCATCGCCCTGGGCGGCAGCCACCTGCAGGCGCGCACCGTGTGCCGCGTGGATCTGCCGGGCGGCGGCAGCTATCCGGTGCGCTGCATCACCTTAGGCAACCCCGCGCTGGACCTGCCGGCCGTCGGCTACTTTGGCGGCGTGCACGGGCTAGAGCGGATTGGCGCGGGCGTGGTGATCGCCTACCTGCACAGCCTGGTGGAGCGGCTGGCCTGGGACAGTGCGCTGCACCGCCAACTCGAATCCGTGCGCCTGGTGTTCATGCCCATCGTCAACCCCGGCGGCATGGCGCTGGGCACGCGGGCCAATCCGCAGGGCGTAGACCTGATGCGCAACGCGCCGGTGGATGCGCGCGAGCCAGTGCCGTTCATGGTGGGCGGGCAGCGGCTGAGTGCGCGGCTGCCGTGGTTTCGCGGGGCGTTTGGCGCGGCCATGGAGGCCGAGAACCAGGCCGTATGCGAAGTGGTGCAGGCCGAGCTGCTGTCGCGCGCCTTCAGCCTGTCGGTAGACTGCCATTCGGGCTTTGGGGCCAGCGACCGGCTGTGGTTTCCTTACGCCCACACCCGCACGCCCATCGCCCACCTGGCCGAGATGCACGCGCTGAAAAACATCTTCACCGCCTCGCACAGCCACTACCGCTACATCTTCGAGCCGCAAAGCCTGCAGTACCTGGCCCACGGCGACCTGTGGGACCACCTGTACCGGCAAGCCAGCACGCAGCCCGGGCGCATCTTTTTGCCGCTGACGCTGGAGATGGGTTCCTGGCTGTGGGTCAAGAAGAACCCGCGCCAGCTGTTCTCGCGCCACGGCATCTTCAACCCGCTGATTGCCCACCGCCAGCAGCGCGTGCTGCGCCAGCACCAGTCGCTGCTGGACTTTCTGGCCCGCGCCGCCCACGGACACCGGCTGTGGCTGCCAAGTGCCGAGTTGCGCACCTACCACCACGCGCAGGCCAGCCACCACTGGTATGGCAGCCGTCCATGAACCGCCTATGAGCACCTGGATTTTCTTGCGCGGCCTGACCCGCGAGAGCGGCCACTGGGGCGCATTCACCGCGCAGTTTGAAAGCGCCCTGCCCGGCTGCGAGGTGGTGGCGCTGGACCTGCCCGGCAACGGCAGCCTGTGCCACCAAGCCAGCCCGCTGCGGGTGCCAGACATGGTGGAGCACTGCCGTGCCGAACTGGACCGCCGCTGGCTGCCGCCGCCCTACCACCTGCTGGGCATGTCGCTGGGTGCGATGGTGGCGGTGGCATGGTCGGCGGCACACCCGGACGAGGTGGCGGCGCAGGTGCTCATCAACACCAGCCTGCGCCCGTTCAGCCCGTTCTACCAACGGCTGCGGCCCCGCAACTACGGGCTACTGCTGCGACTGGCGCTGCTGGGGGCCGACCCCGAGGACTGGGAGCGCAGCATCCTGCGCATCACCAGCCGGGGCGGGCAAGATGCGGTTTTACCGCAGTGGCTGGCCCTGCGCGCCCAGCACCCCGTGACCCGCGCCAACGCCCTGCGCCAGTTGCTGGCCGCCGCCCGCTACCGTGCACCCAAAGTTATGACCATCCCCACGCTGCTGCTGGCCAGCGGGCAAGACCAGTTGGTGTCGGTTGCCTGCTCCCAGGCCCTGGCCCGGCAGTGGCAGTGCCGCCTGCAGGTGCATCCCACGGCAGGGCACGACCTGCCGCTGGACGATGG
>NZ_JBDTEM010000469.1:0-16950 GCF_039922535.1 Rhodoferax sp.
CCATCTGCACGGCCAGCGCCTTGGAGCGGCCTTTGACCGGCTCAAAGGCCGCTAGGCCCTGGGCCACAGCGGCCAGCGGCACACCTGCGGACAGGGCACAGGCGGCAGCGGCCAGTGAATTTTTCACGTTGTGTAGGCCTGCGATGTGCAAGGCGTAGTCCAACGACCCGGCGGGGGTGCGGGCATGGACTTGCCAGGCTCCATTGGCCCACACCGGCGTATCGGCGCACACATCCGCCGCACCTACGGCGAACTGCACGCAGCCGCGCGGCCAGGCCATGCTTTTCCAGAGGGCAGAAAAGCTGTCGTCGGCAGGGAACACCGCCACGCCGTCGGCGGGCAGGGCTGCCAGCACGCTGCCGTTTTCTTGGGCCACGGCTTCCACGGTCTGCATGAATTCCAGGTGCTCCCGCTGGGCGTTGTTGACCAAGGCCACGGTGGGTCGGGCCATGGCGGCCAGCAGCGCAATCTCGCCGGGGTGGTTCATGCCCAACTCGACCACGGCCAAGCGGTGGTGGGCGCGCAAGCGCAACAGCGTCAACGGCACGCCGATGGCGTTGTTGTAATTGCCTTGGGTGGCCAACATGGCATCGGGCTGGGCGGCGCGCAGGATGGACGCCACCATCTGCGTCACCGTGGTTTTGCCATTGCTGCCGGTCACCGCAACCAGCGGCAGGTGGAACTGGGCGCGCCAGCCGGTAGCTAAGGTGCCCAGTGCAGCCAGGGTGTCATCCACCTCAATGCAAGGCAGGCCGGGTAACGCGGTGCCGGGGTGGCACAGCGCTGCCACGGCACCGCTGGCTTGCGCCTGGGCCAGCAAGGTGTTGGCATCAAAAGTGTCGCCCTTGAGGGCCACGAATAGGTCGCCGATTTGAACGCTGCGGGTGTCACTGTGCACGCGGGTGATTGCGACCGTACCGTCACCGACCAGTCGTGCACCGGGCAGCAAAGCCAAAGCTTGTTGCAGCGTCATCATTCGGTGGCTCCTTGGGCACCGATATCACGCAAGGCCAGGGCGGCCTCGGCATGGGCCTTGTCCGAGAAGGCCTGCTTCACTCCCGCCACATCCTGGGTAGTCTCATGGCCCTTGCCTGCCAGCAACAGCACATCGGCGGGCGCGGCCTGGGCAATGGCTTCGGCAATGGCCAGGGCGCGGTCGGCCTGCACATGGACGCAGGCGTTGTGGCTCAGGCCCAACAAGATTTGGCTGATGATGTGCTCGGGCTTTTCGCTGCGCGGGTTGTCGCTGGTGACCAGCACCAGATCGGCATTCTTCTCGGCCACCGCCGCCATCAGTGGGCGCTTGGCGGCATCGCGGTCGCCGCCGCAGCCAAACACACACCAGAGCTTGCCACCACGGGCCTGCGCCAGCGGCTGCAAGGCCAGCAAGGCTTTGTCCAGAGCGTCTGGCGTGTGGGCGTAGTCGATCGCCACCAGAGGCTGGCCGGGCGGGTTGATGCAATCCATGCGGCCAGGCACCGGTAGCAGGCCGTGGCAAGCTTGTACGGCTTCTTCCAGCGGTACGCCCACGGCGCGCATGGCACCGATGACACCCAGCAGGTTCGCCACGTTATATTGGCCAATGACGGCAGTGCGCTGGCTGTGGCGCGCGCCACCCTCCACCACTTCAAAGCACAAGCCACCGGCTTCGTAACGGATGTTGTCTGCCTGCAACCGGGCACTGTGGCTGCAGGACAGCGTCCAAACATCCAGGCCGGTCAAGGATGCGGCCAATTCCGCACCCTGCGGGTCGTCCACATTCACCACCGCCGCTTGCAGACCCGGCCAGCGGAACAGCTCGGCCTTGGCCTGCCAGTAGGCTTCGGTGCTGCCGTGGTAGTCCAGGTGGTCCTGGGTGAAATTGGTGAACACGGCGACGCGGATGCGGGTGCCATCCAGGCGGCGCTCATTGATTCCAATGCTGGAGGCCTCAATGGCACACGCGCCCACGCCCAGATCCACAAACCCGCGGAAGGCCTGCTGCAGCCGCACGGGGTCCGGTGTGGTCAAGCCGGTGGGCAGCACGTCGGGCGGGATTCCAATGCCCAAAGTGCCCACTACTGCACAAGGAGCGTGCGCATACAGCTCTGTTTTTGATAGCGCCTGCGCCAGCCACCATGCCGTGGAGGTTTTGCCGTTGGTGCCGGTGATGGCCAGCACATCCAGGCTGTCGCTGGGCTGTAAGCAGTAAGCGGCGGCAATCGGGCCGGTGCTGGCCTTGAGGCCGGTGTAGCTGGCGACCGCATCGCTGGCAAAACCGAAGGCTTCACTGCCCTCTTGTTCGACCAGGCAAGCAGTAGCGCCCTGGGCCAAGGCAGCCTGTACAAACTGGCGGCCATCGGCAGCGGCACCCGGCCAGGCGATGAAACCATCACCGGGTTGGATCGCGCGGCTGTCCACTTGCAGGCTACCGCCAACCCGGCTACGCAACCAGGCTACGGCCTCGGCGGGGGTATGGAGTTGCAACATCAGAACGACTCGTCCACAGATTTGGAGACTATCTGGGCCTTCACGTCCAGATCAGGCTGCACACCCATCATGCGCAGGGTTTGCTGCACCACTTCACTGAACACGGGGGCCGCCACAATGCCGCCGTAGTACGAGCCCGCGCTCGGTTCGTCCACCATCACGGCGACGATGATGCGCGGCTTGTTGATCGGGGCCATGCCGGTAAACCAGGCGCGGTATTTGTTGCTGGCGTAGCCTTTGCCGACCTGCTTGTGCGCCGTGCCGGACTTGCCGCCCACGGAGTAGCCCACGGTCTGCGCCAGCGGGCCGGTGCCTCCCGGGCCTGCGGCCATTTGCAGCATTTTGCGGATGGCGGCGGCGTTTTGCGCCGAAAACACCCGCACCCCCACCGCCGGTTCGTCCGACTTGAGCATGGTGGCTGGAATGATTTCGCCGTTGTGGGCAAACACGGTGTACGAATGGGCCATCTGGAACAGCGATGCCGACAGGCCGTAGCCGTAGGACATGGTGGCCTGCTCAATGGGCCGCCAAGTCTTCCAAGGCCGCAAACGGCCAGACACCGCCCCAGGGAAGCTGATCTGCGGCTTCTGGCCGAAGCCGACAGCGGTATATGTGTCCCACATTTCGTGCGGGGTCATGCGCTGGGCGATTTTGGTGGCACCCACATTGCTGGATTTCTGGATCACGCCCTCGACCGTCAACACACCGTAGTTGTGGGTGTCGGTGATGGTGGAGCCAGTGACCGTATAGCGGCCCGGCGAGGTATCGATGAGGGTTTGCGGCGTCACGCGGCCCGCCTCCAGCGCCATGCCGACCGTGATGGGCTTCATGGTGGAGCCTGGCTCAAAGGTATCGGTCAGGGCGCGGTTACGCAGCTGCTCGCCAGTGAGGTTCTTGCGTTTGTCGGGCACATAGCTGGGGTAGTTGGCCAACGCCAGCACTTCGCCGGTAACGGCATCCAGCACCACCACGCTCCCGGCCTTGGCCTTGTTGGCCACCACCGCGTCACGCAACTTCTGGTAGGCGAAAAACTGCACCTTGCTGTCGATGCTGAGCTGGATTTCGCGGCCATCCACCGGGGGCACTTGGTCGCCGATGTCTTCCACCACCCGGCCCATACGGTCCTTGATGACGCGGCGCGAGCCGGGCTTGCCGCCCAGATCCTTGTTGAAAGCCAACTCAATACCTTCCTGGCCGTTGTCTTCCACGTCGGTGAAGCCCACTACGTGGGCAATCGCCTCGCCTTCAGGGTACTGGCGCTTGTATTCCTTGCGCAGGTAAATACCTTTGATGCCGAGCGCCATCACCTCCTGGGTGATCGGCTCGTCCACCTGGCGCTTGATCCACACAAAGCTCTTGTCTTCGTCCAGTTTTTTCTTCAGGTCGGCCAGCGGTATCTCCAACAGCTTGGCCAGCTTCTTGATTTTTTCGGGGTCGTTGTCCACGTCCTCGGGAATGGCCCACACGCTGGGGGCAATCACGCTGGAGGCCAGAATCAGGCCATTGCGGTCCAGAATGCGGCCACGGTTGGCCGGCAGCTCCAGCGTACGGGCAAAGCGCACTTCGCCCTGGCGCTGGAAGAACGCGTTGCCAATCACCTGAATGTAAGCAGCGCGGGCGGTCAGCCCCACAAAACCGATGGCAATGGCGGCCACCACCAGCTTGCTACGCCACACCGGTGTTCTGCTGGCCAGCAAGGGGCTGGACGTGTAACGGACGCTGCGGCTCATGGCAGCTTCCCTGCAGCCGTGCTGGCGGAATTTACAGGTGCGGCAGCAACCGTCACGTACTGGGTAATGGCTGGGGTGCTGGTACGCATTTGCAGTTGTTCTTTAGCCAGCTTCTCCACGCGCAAAGGCGTGGCCTGGGCCCGCTTCTCCACCTGCAGGCGCTCGTTTTCAATTTCCAGCTTGTGCGACACGGCGATGGCCCGGTCAACCTCCACAAACAGGCTGCGCGAGTCGTACTGCACCCGCACCAGATACAGCGCACTGGCCACTACCGCCAGCATGAGCACTAGGTTCAGCCGGGTCATGGTGTTATAGCCCCCACGCTTGTCACTGCGTGTATTGCGCTGCCCCCCGAGGGGGCCGCATTTTGCCTTGGGGCGGCCCGGCAGCAAAACTTGCCGCATGCACTTGTCACTGCGTGTACTTCGTTCATACGGCCGTCCGACGTGCCACGCGCATCACCGCGCTGCGTGCGCGCTTGTTACCCGCGACTTCGGCTGCACTGGGCTTGACCCGACCCAAAGCCTCCAGCTTCATCACCGCTGTGCTACCCAGCATCCAACTCGGTGCCCGGCGGTCTACCACTTCACGCGCGTGTTTGGCTATGAATTGCTTGACGATGCGGTCTTCCAGAGAATGGAAGCTGATCACCACTAAGCGGCCACCCGGCTGCAAGACCCGCAGACTGGCTTCTAGCGCGTGTTGCAGCTCCTCCAGCTCGGCATTGATGAAAATCCGAAAAGCCTGAAATGTCCGCGTTGCAGGGTTTTGACCCGCCTCGCGGGTTTTGACCGTGCTAGCCACGAGTTCGGCAAGTTCAGTGGTGGTTGATAGAGGGCCGCGTTCTTGTCGGCGAGCAACAATCGCCTTTGCAATGGGCCCAGCAAACCGTTCTTCACCGTAGTCACGTACCACCTCTGCGATCTGTTGGACCTCGGCTGTTGCCAGCCACTCGGCCACACTCTCGCCGCGCGTGGGGTCCATGCGCATATCGAGTGGGCCGTCGAACCGAAAACTGAAGCCGCGCTCCGGGTTGTCGATTTGCGGTGAGCTGATACCCAAGTCCATCAATACCCCGGCCACGCTGGCATCGGGCAAGCTATCCAGATGGCGAAAACCCTGGTGGCGGATAGAAAACCGAGGATCGACAATGGTCGCGGCCTCCGCAATCGCTTCCGGATCGTGGTCAAAGGCAATCAGGCGATCCTGGGGTGCCAGCTTGGACAGCAGCAGGCGCGAATGTCCGCCGCGCCCGAAAGTAGCATCGACGTAAGTAGCCACAGCGCCATCGGCGCTGTGGGTGAGAGAGTCCGGCTTGTCGAGAAGAGCATCAACTGCTTCATCCAACAAGACGGTGGTATGTTTCCACAACGTATCCACCGTGGGGCCTTAGAAAGAAAAATCCTTGAACACTTCGGGCATGTCACCCTGCATGGCTTTGGCTTCTTGAGCGTCGTAGGTCGCTTTGTCCCACAACTCAAAATGCCGCCCCATGCCCAGCAACACGGTTTCGCGCTGGATACCCGCACCTTCGCGCAACTCGGGCGACACCAGTACACGGCCCGTGCTGTCCAGCTCCACATCCATGGCGTTACCCAAAAAAATGCGTTTCCACCATTGGGCGGACATGGGCAGTTCGGCAATCCGCTCGCGGAATTTCTCCCACTCAGGGCGCGGAAACAGCATCAGGCAGCCATGGGGATGTTTGGTGATGGTCAGTTGGCCGCCAGCCGTCGCGCTCAGCACGTCACGGTGCCGGGTCGGCACCGAGAGCCGACCCTTCGCATCCAGACTGAGAGACGAAGCCCCTTGAAACACAACAACTGCCCACCCTTGCTATTGAGCAACAACTAAATGGGCGATGCGAAGGCACTTTTCACCACTTAATTGCACTTTTTTGCACTGTATCAGGAAAAAAACACTGCGCCCACCGGCGGCGCAGTATTTTTTCAATCAAATCAATGACTTAGGCTCAGTGTTGCATGTTAACTTGCACAAAAAACGTTAAAAATTAAGCACTTAGAGACGTTTGTGAATGTGCCAAATGAGACCAATGCATCAGGTGTAACAAAGATGACCGGGCGGCGCAGGCAGAATGCGCGCCTGCCAGAAACACCGCAGAACTGGCTTAGCCAGTCTGCCGACGCTACAGAATATACCGAGAAAGGTCTTCGTTCTTGCTCAGTTCCTTGAGCCGCGCATCCACATAGGCCGCGTCGATCACCAACGTTTGCCCGGCCAGCCGGGCGGCATCGAAACTGATGTCGTCTAGCAATCGCTCCATCACGGTTGACAGGCGGCGGGCACCGATGTTTTCAGTACGCTCGTTCACGTCAAACGCGATATGCGCCAGCCGGGTAATGCCCTCGGGCAAAAAGTCCAATGTCACGTTTTCGGTGGCCAGCAGCGCTTGGTACTGCTTGACCAGCGAGGCATGGGTTTGCACCAAAATCGCCTCAAAGTCTTGCACCGACAGCGACTGCAGCTCCACCCGGATCGGAAACCGACCTTGCAGTTCGGGAATCAAATCACTGGGCTTGCTCAAATGGAACGCGCCCGAGGCGATAAACAAGATGTGGTCGGTCTTGACCGTGCCGTACTTGGTAGACACCGTAGTGCCTTCCACCAGCGGCAGCAGGTCGCGCTGTACGCCCTGGCGCGACACTTCGGCCCCACTGCCCTCGCTGCGCGAGGTGACCTTGTCGATTTCGTCGATGAAAACGATGCCATTCTGCTCAGCATTGAAGATGGCCTGGGTCTTGATCTCTTCCTCATTGACCAGCTTGGCGGCCTCTTCTTCCACCAACAGCTTCAGAGCTTCGCCAATCGGCAATTTGCGGGTTTTGCGCTTGGTCTGGCCGATTTGGCTAAACATGCCGCGCAACTGCTCGGTCATCTCCTCCATACCGGGCGGGCCCATGATTTCCATCTGCGCCTTGGTGTCGGCCAGATCGAGTTCAATTTCCTTGTCGTCCAACTGGTGCTCGCGCAGTTTTTTGCGGAAGCTCTGGCGGGCCGCGCTATCAGGGGCATCAGAGGTGCCGCCCTGGCCTTCCAGACTGCGTGCGGTGGGGATCAGAATGTCCAGAATGCGGTCTTCGGCCGCATCCTCGGCCCGGGCGCGCACTTTGCGCATCTCGGTTTCGCGGGTTTGCTTGACGGCGATGTCGGCCAGGTCGCGGATGATGGCATCCACGTCTTTGCCCACATAGCCCACTTCGGTGAACTTGGTGGCCTCAACCTTGATGAAAGGCGCATCCGCCAAGCGGGCCAAACGGCGGGCAATCTCGGTCTTGCCCACGCCAGTGGGGCCAATCATCAAAATGTTTTTGGGCGTGATCTCGTAGCGCAGCGGCTCAGCCACCTGCTGCCTGCGCCAGCGGTTGCGCAAGGCAATGGCGACGGCGCGCTTGGCCTGGTGTTGGCCGACGATGTGGTTATCCAGTTCGGCAACAATTTCTTGGGGGGTCATGGAGGACATGGTTCAGTCCAGGGTTTCAATAATGTGGTTCATGTTGGTGTAGATGCAAAGCTCGCCTGCAATCTCCAACGACTTCTTGACGATCTGTGCAGCCGCCAAATCGGTGTTGTCCAGCAACGCCTTGGCCGCCGAATGCGCGTAGGCACCGCCCGACCCAATGGCCACAATGCCATGCTCGAGCTCCAGCACATCGCCGTTACCGGTGATGATCAGCGACGCGGTACTGTCGGCCACGGCTAGCATAGCCTCCAGGCGGCGCAGCACGCGGTCGGTGCGCCAGTCTTTGGTGAGTTCGATGGCCGCGCGGACCAGATGGCCCTGGTGCTTTTCCAGCTTGCCCTCAAAGCGCTCGAACAAGGTGAAAGCATCGGCCGTTGCGCCTGCAAAGCCCGCCAACACGCGGTCGTGGTGTAGCTTACGAACCTTGCGGGCCGTGCCTTTGATAATGATGTTGCCCAGCGTGACCTGACCATCGCCGCCAATGGCGACTTGCACGCCATTGGGGGTTTGGCGGCGCACGCTAATGATGGTGGTGCCGTGAAATTGTTCCATGGGATTTAGGTAAGGGTGGGGGCAACGAATACAAGCGCGGGGGCCGCCGTGCGGCGTAAAGCCCGCATCTGAAAGTCAATTCCGACGTGGAATGACGGTCGCGTTTTCGTTGATGCCAATCACGTTAAAAAAGATGGCCGCCAGGCGGTGCAAGCCGTTAAATTGCACTTGGCGACCCGCCGCATGTTGGTCTGCGGCCCAGTTCAGCACCGAGCCAGCCGCCGAAAAGTCGATGCGTACAAGGGTGTCGCAGGCCACCACCAGCAGCGCACCGCCGTTAGCCTGGGCATCCACCACCGCCAGGGCCTGCGAGGCATCACCCAGCACCAGGCCCGACAACGCGCCCCGGGACACGGGCGCGGTAAACAAACCCGGCGGCAAAGTCCGCACGCCGGTATCGGAGTCTTTGAAATCGGAGGACCCGAACACCGACACGCCCAGCGTATCCCGCGGCACGCCGTCGCCCTGCGCGTCCAGCACGGCGTAGCCGCAGTGCGCCGCCTGCCATGCTGGCGGCGACACCTCGTAAGTGATGCAGTACTCCAGCGCCACCATGTCAAAGGCATCTGGGCTTTGCACAATGCGCAGCAACGCCAACCGCACACGCCACCACTGCGGGTGTGCAGTGGCATCGCCCGACACCGTATGGCTTTTGAGAACGTCTTGCAAATGCTCCACATCGGCAAAAACCAATTGCACGGCCTGGTCTGCCCAGGCCTCAAAAATATCGCCCAGACCTTGCACGGCGGCACTGTCCACCACGCCCAGGCTAGCCCAACCGATCTGCACCGACGCGGGTGCCCGCAGATGCAGGGCGGCTTGCAAGCTGGCAACGGATGCGGCGCTCAAAACGGCCGGGCAGGCCCAGATAAAGCTGCCCCCCTGCCCCGCTGCCATGGCCGGCAAGGCTGGGCCTGCAAGCGTCAGCCCAGCCTGGTCAGGAATCGAAAACCAGGCCGGGGCCGTCCGCCCAAACCGGCCCGCGAAGTCAATGGCCGCGATGTCAAACCGGTCCTGCTGGTGGGTGGCCCGGTACAAATCAAACAACGCCGCCCAGACCTCGGAGTGCGCGGGTGGCACCGGGCTCTGCCGAAGCAAGGCCTGCAGAGCGGCCTCGGCACCCTCCATATCGCCATTGGCAAAACGGATAGCAGCTTCTTCCAGGTCGGGGTGGTGCGCGTAAATACCGCCATCCAGGTCGGGCAAGTCCAGATCGAGGGCACCGGGCTCCGCCAGCTTCTGGACGGGCTCCGGCACGCCAAAGTCAAAATCCAGGTTCAGGCTGTGGTCCAGCGCGGCCAGCATGTCCACAATAGGCTCAGTGCTTGGTGTGGGCACGTTCCATTGCCGCTCGTCGCGCAGCGGCGATACATCGGTGGGCGCAAACGCATTGGAATGGTGGGCAGCAGCCTGGGTAGGTAGCGCCGCAGGCTCGGTGGTGGCGTAGGCGCGGGTATGGCCCAGCGGATGGGCCTCGGCAGACTGCAAACCGGCATGGCCTGACAGACGCACGGGCTGACTGGCACCCGCATCCTTGGCCTTCCACCACTGGCGGGACATTTGCGCTTCGATATCGTCGATCTTTTTGATCGTCCCGGCGCGGTCGTCCAGCTTGGACTGCATGCTGCTCTGAAAGAAGGAGGGCCGCTCTACCGCATCAGAAGAAGGCTGGCCCTCGCTCTGGCGCAGTTTGCGCAGCTGGTCAAACTCGCGGCGGCGGACAAAATCGTTGCGCTTTTTCCGCTCAATCATCTCCTTGAGCATCTGCTTGCTGTACTGGCTCTCTTTATCGAGCTCGGGCTGGTCCAGGTCAGACCAGTTCGTCGTTGGATTGCGGACGAACTTGACAACCTTGGACAGCAGACCCGAGGGTTCGTTAGGTGGCATGGTGGCGGCAGCGCAGCAGGGTTAGATAGGGGTGAATCAGTCGCCAAACATTTTTTGCTTCAACTCGCGGCGCTGCTGGGCTTCCAGCGATAGCGTGGCCGTGGGGCGGGCCAGCAAACGGCCCACACCGATGGGTTCGCCGGTTTCGTCGCAGTAGCCGTAGTCGCCCGCGTCAATGCGGTTGATGGACTGCTCGATCTTCTTCAGCAGCTTGCGTTCGCGGTCGCGGGTGCGCAGCTCCAGGGCGTGCTCTTCTTCGATGGTGGCGCGGTCGGCCGGATCGGGCACGACCACGGTGTCTTCGCGCAGATGCTCGGTGGTTTCACCGGCGTTGTTCAGCATGTCCTGCTTGAGCACCGTGAGCTTGAGGCGGAAGAAAGCGGTTTGCTTTTCGTTCATGTACTCGGAGTCGGGCATGGCGATGACTTCGGCATCGGTCAGCTTGTCGGCCGGGGTGGTCTTCCAGTTGTTCGCCAACTTGGGGTCTTTTTTGGCGGCCACGTGGGGTGGCGGCGCAATCATGGGCTCGGGCGCGTTCTGCATGTAGCTGGACTTGGCCGCCGTGGACGCCACAGCCGGTGCCATGGACGGTACGGTCAACTGCGCCAGGCGCGACGAAGGACGCACGCTCTTGGCCGGAATCGACGTGTAGCGGGGGCTGGTCTGCACTGCCGGAGTGGCTTCGGTGGCAGCCGCCACGGGGGTGGGGGTAGGCTTGGGCGCTGTGGTCACTTTGGTAGTACTCATGGTTGGCGCGGGGCTTTAGCGTCCCGCAATCTGCATTATTTTGGTTCTGGGTGTCACACCAAACACTGTTCCATGCCTTGTAAAAAGATGTCTTTGGGCAAATCGATACCGATAAACACCATTTTGCTGCCGCGTTTTTCATCTGCAGCCCATTCTGGGCCCAGGTCGCTGCCCATCAACTGGTGCACGCCCTGGAAAATGACTTTACGCTCGGTGCCCTGCATATTCAAGACACCTTTGTAGCGCAGCATGCGCGGGCCGTAAATATTGACGATGGCGCTCAAGAAATCTTCCAGCTTGGCCGGGTCAAACGGCCGGTCCGACTTGAAGACAAAGCTCTTCACATCATCGTCATGGTGGTGATGGTGCCCGCCTTCATGGCCATGGTCGTGGTTGTGTGAGGGGTGGTCGCAGTGCTCGCCCTCGGCATGGTCATGGCCTGCGTGGTCGTCTTCCTTGAGGAAGTCGGGGTCAATGTCCAGCTTGGCGTTCAGATTGAAGCCGCGCAGGTCAAACACTTCGCTCAGGGCCACTTCGCCAAAATGCACGGCTTTTTGCGGTGCGCGCGGGTTCATGTGCTTGAGGCGGTGCACGAGCGCATCGACTTCGGCGGGCTCGACCAGGTCGGTCTTGCTGATGAAGATCTGGTCGGCAAACCCCACCTGGCGGCGGGCTTCCTGGCGGTCATTGAGCTGGGTGGCGGCGTGCTTGGCATCCACCAGGGTCAGGATCGAGTCCAGCAGGTAGCTTTCGGCGATCTCGTCGTCCATAAAGAAAGTCTGTGCCACGGGGCCGGGATCGGCCAGGCCGGTGGTTTCAATCACCACGCGGTCAAAGTCCAGCAGGCCTTTGCGCTTCTTGGCGGCCAGCAGGCTCAGGGTGGCGCGCAGGTCTTCGCGGATCGAGCAGCAGATGCAGCCATTGTTGAGCTGGATGATTTGCTCGCCCGGCTCGGACACCAGAATCTCGTTATCGATGTTTTCTTCGCCAAATTCATTCTCGATGACGGCGATCTTCTGGCCGTGGGCCTCGGTCAGCACGCGCTTGAGCAGCGTGGTTTTGCCTGAGCCCAGAAAACCGGTCAGGATGGTGGCGGGAATGAGTGCCATAGGTTCTTTCATTGCTAACTTTTCACCGGGAGCCGTGCGGCCCGCCCGATTTCGTGGAAATTAACAGGTGGGGAGTGTAGCGGCCAATTCAATCTGCATCCGCTGCGGCTCATTTACGCAAAATTACCAGGCCTTTGAGGTATTCACCCTCGGGGAAATTGACCGTCATTGGGTGGTCGGGCGCACCGCCCAGGCGTTCGCTGATATAGCCGTCTACCCCCGCGTCGATACCGGCCGAGGCCACAATCTTGTGGAACAGGTCGGCGTTGATGCCGCCCGAGCAGGAATAGGTGAACAGCACGCCACCCGGCTCCAGTATCTTGAAGGCCAGGCGGTTGATGTCTTTATAGGCACGCGCCGCTCGGTCGGCATGGGCCGCCGTGGGGGCAAACTTGGGCGGATCGAGCACGATGCAGTCAAAGGTTTGGCCCTGCGCGGCAAACTGGCGCAGCGAGGCATTCACATCGGCATCCATAAAGGTCACGCACTCGGGCGCAAAGCCGTTCAGCGCCACATTGGCCGCCGCCCGGGCCAAAGCCGGGCCGGACGAGTCGATGGAGGTGACATGGCCCATGCTGCCACCCGCGCGCATCCCAGCCAAAGCCGCCACGGTGAAGCCGCCTGTATAGCTAAAGCAGTTCAGCACGCGCTGGAACAGCAGGCGTTGGGCGTAGTCGGCCATTTTTTTGCGGCTGTCGCGCTGGTCCAGGTAGAAGCCGGTTTTGTGGCCCTCGGCAATGTCTAGCGTGAGCCGCCAGTCGTGCTCTTGGATGGTCAACTCGGTAGCGCCGTCACCGCGCAGCCAGCCAGTGGCGGGCTCCAGGGCTTCGAGTGCGCGGGTGCTGGCGTCCGAACGCTCATATAGCTTGGTCAGGCCGGTGGCGGCCAGGATGGCCTCGATGAGCACGTCTTTCCAGCGCTCCACCCCGGCAAACAGAAACTGCGCCACCAGCGTGTCGCCGTAGCGGTCTACGATCAGGCCGGGCAAACCATCGGATTCACCGTGGATCAGGCGCATGCCGTCACTTTTTACGTCAAATCGGGCTCTGGCGCTTATAGCATCTGCGACGGCAGCTACAAAAAACGCAGCATCAATGCGCTGGGCTTCGTCGAAGCTCCAGGCACGTGCCCGTATTTTGGAGGTGGGGCTGAACGCCGCCCAGGCCAGAAATTTGCCCTCGCTGGACTCGACGCGCACGGTTTCGCCCGCATCGGCACCGCCACGGGCAATGGCCGATTCAAAGATCCAGGGGTGGCGGCGCTGCAAAGAGCGCTCTTTGCCTTCGCGGAGACGGATAGTTTTCATGGGCCGGATTGTGGGGCTTTATGCGTCCACGAAACGCCCGCGAACCGCCGCCCGCAGGCTATTTTTTGTCTGCTGCCGAAGCTTTGGCCCGGGGATGGGCCTTGTCGTAGGTGGCCGCCAGGTGCTGGAAGTCCAGCCGGGTGTAGACCTGGGTGGTGCTGATGTTGGCGTGGCCCAGCAGCTCTTGCACCGCCCGCAGGTCGCCACTGCTTTGCAGCACATGGCTGGCAAACGAGTGGCGCAGCATGTGCGGGTGCACCGGGGTGGCGGTGCCCGCCAGCCGACTGCGGCGGCGCAGGCGCTGCCATACCGAGGTGGCGGTCAGGCGGGTGCCGTAGCGGCCCAGAAACATCGCCTTCGACATCTCTGCGCCCTGCCCTTCGGCGCGCAGGGCGAGCCAGGCTTCCAATGCCGCCACGGAGGTTTTGCCGATGGGCACGATGCGCCGCTTGCTGCCCTTGCCCAGCACATGGGCCTCGCCTGCAGCCAGATCGACCCAACCTTTGGCGGACGGACTGGGTGCCGCGTCCAGCCCGGTCAGCTCACCCACCCGCAGACCGCCGCCGTACAGCAGCTCGACCATGGCCGCATCGCGGGCTTCCAGCCACGGATCGTCGGCTTCATTTTCAAAATCGGCAAAGGCCACGGCCTCGTCGAGCCCCAGGGCTTTGGGCAGGGGTTTGGCGGCTTTGGGGGCCCGCACGTCGAGCACCGGGTTGTTCGGCACCAGGCCCTGGCGGCCCAGCCAGACGTAAAACCCACGCCAGCCCGATAAGATCAGCGCGATACCGCGCCCGCTGCGGCCCTGGCTGTGCATTTGCATGACCCAGCGGCGGATGTGGTGGTGGGCCACATCGGTCAGCGCCACCCCAGCCGCTTCGGCCTGTGCGTTCAGTTTGACCAGGTCCAGCGTGTACAGCGCCAGCGTGCGCTCGGCCAGGCGCTTTTCAAAGCGCACGTAGTCCAGGTACTGGGCGACCAGCGCCGGGGGGCCGCCACTAGAGGGCATTTAGACCCGCAGACGCGACAAAGCGGCCCCAGCCAGCTCGGCGATGCGCTCTAAAAAGTCTGTGCCCATGGCCGACTCGAAACGCTGGCCGTCGGGCGATGCCAGCACCAGCATGCCAAAAGCCGGGCTGGGGCTGTTGAGCACGCCGGTGCGCAGCGGCATCAGGGCGATCGACATGGCCGCGGCCGGATTGGCCAGCCAGCTGACGGCCTCAAAGCCTGAATTCACACCGCAAAACGGCGCGGTGAGCGACGAAGCAAAAATCTTCGCGTCTTCGCTCACGCCTTGGGCCCAGGAGGAATGGGCGAACTCGTCCGACACGCCCCACACCTTGATGGCCACTTGCGGCACCGAGAACTGCACCTCGATCTCGTGGGCGATGCGCTCGGGCAGGTCGCCGGGCGCGCGGGTCAGCAGCAGGCTGCGGGCCCAGCGCTGCAGCTTGTCGGCAATGATCACGTTCTCGTTGCCGTTGCGCACCATGTCCATGATGCGGTGCTCCAGGCCCTTGATCTTCTCGCGCAGCATCTCGGCCTGCCGCTCCTGCAGGCTGACTGCCCGGTTGCCGTGCGGGCTGGTGAGCTGCACCGAGGCCAGCACCTGCGAATGGCGTTCGAAGAATTCGGGCGTATTGCTCAGGAAGTTGGCGATGTCGTCTTCGGTGATGGGGTTGTTGGTGTTCAT
This sequence comes from Rhodoferax sp., assembly GCF_039922535.1. Taxonomy (GTDB): domain Bacteria; phylum Pseudomonadota; class Gammaproteobacteria; order Burkholderiales; family Burkholderiaceae_C; genus Rhodoferax_B. The sequence continues at coordinate 14,975 of NZ_JBDTEM010000469.1, forward strand.
ATTCATAGAAATATTAATCGGGGATAGTGATGCTGCCGTTGAACACGGTGGTGGCCGGGCCGGTCATCAGCACGGGCTGGCCCATGCCGGCCCAGGCGATGGTCAAACGGCCGCCGTGGGTGTCTACATCCACCTGCGCGTCCAGCAGGCCCAGGCGGATGCCCGCCACCACCGCCGCGCACGCGCCGGTGCCGCAAGCCAGGGTTTCACCCGCGCCGCGCTCGAACACGCGCAAGCGGATGTGGCCGCGGTCCACCACCTGCATAAAGCCCACGTTGACCCCGTTGGGGAAGCAGGGCTGGGCTTGCACCAGCGGGCCCGCCGTGAGCACCGGGGCGGTGTCTACATCGTCCACCAGGTGCACAGCGTGTGGATTGCCCATGGACACGACCGCTACGCTAAAGATAGCTGCCGGTGCAGTTAGTACCTGCGCCAAAGGCCATTTTTGCCATATATCTTGCGGGGTATAGATGGCCTCGGACTGCAGGCCTTGTGGATCGAAAGGAATCTGCGCCAGGTCAAACACCGGCAGCCCCATGTCCACCGTGACGCGGTCGTCGGCTTGCATGTGGAGTTGCAACACGCGCTCCATGGTCTGCACCCGCACGCTGCGCAGCGTGGTCAGGCCTTGACTGTAGACAAAGCGCATGAAGCAGCGTGCGCCGTTGCCGCAGTGCTCCACCTCACTGCCGTCGGCATTGTGGATGGCGTATTCGAAATCGATGCCGGGTGCGCTGGCCGCGCGTACCGAGAGAATCTGGTCCGCGCCCACGCCGAAGTGGCGGTCGGCCAGAAACCGGTATTGGGCGCTACTCAGGCCCAGGCGGCCCTGGGTCTCGTCGAGCACCACAAAGTCGTTGCCAGCGCCCTGCATTTTGGTGAATGGAATGTGCATGGGGGAATTATCCGCGCAAGATACCTTCCATAACGCAAACGGCCCGTCGCAAGCTGCGACGGGCCGTGGAGCGGGTGCAAGCGGGCAGCAGAGTTACACGCCGTGCTGTTTTAGCCAGTCCAGCGCCAGCTTGGAGGCGTAGGTGGCAGCAGTCTTGTCGTAGCTAGGGCGGTAGTCGGCGTTAAAGCCGTGGTTCACCATGGGGAACACCACGATCTCCGAGCCGCTGCCCGAAGTGCGCAGGCCGGCCGTCATGCGGTCGATGGCCTCGGGCTTGATGAAGGTGTCCAGCCCGGCGTACATGCCTAGTACCGGCACTTTCAGGTTGCTGGCAAAGTCCACCGGGTCTTGCGGGCGGATGTCGGACTGCATACCGTCCAGCAAACCGTAGTACGACACGGCGGCTTTTAGCTTGGGGTTGTGGTTGGCGTACACCCAGGCCACGCGGCCACCCCAGCAGTAACCAACCAAACCCACGCGGCTGGCATTGGCGTGGCCGCTGGCGGCGGCGAAGGCCACCGCAGAGTCCAGGTCCGACACCACCTGGGCATCGGGCACTTTGGAGACCACGGTGGAGAATATCTCGCCGATATCGGTGAGTTTGGACACATCGCCCTGGCGCGCATACATTTCGGGCGCAATGGCGTAGTAGCCCAGCTTGGCGAAGCGGCGGCACATGTCCTTGATGTGCTCGTGTACGCCGAAGATTTCCTGCACCACCAGCAGCACCGGGTGCTTGCCGGGCTTGGCAGGCATAGCCCGGTAGCCGGGGATTTTGCCGTCGGCCACGGGAATGCTGACCTCGCCCGCCACCAAGCCCACCGCATCGGTGACGATGGCCTGGGCCAGCACCGGGTTGGACGCGACCGCAAAGCCAGTGGCCAGCGTGGTCATGGCAAAGCCGCGGCGCGACAGGCCGTCAGCGGGCGCTTGCACAGTGGGGTTTTGGAAATCGATGGGCTTCAAGCCGTAATCCATTAACTTCATGCTGCATCCTTGGTTGAAAAACGGGAGTAAGACTTACGCAACGCCTGACGGACGGCCCGCAAGGCCTTCAGGCGGGCGTTGCGTAAGTCCCGTG
>NZ_JBDTEM010000470.1:0-12897 GCF_039922535.1 Rhodoferax sp.
AGGGTGACCAACGGGGTTTGGGTGCGCGGGTCGGTGAAGGGGCGGCTCACGGCCACGGCTTCGGTCTCCAGCTGGTTCAGCCCTGGCGCGAAGGTGGTCTGGTTGGGCATGGGGGTGGGGTTGGACGATGCCATCACCTGGCCGTTGCGGTCCACTAGCGTCAAGGTGTCCACCATGGACATCAACTCGGTGCGTGTTTGCAGGGCCCGAGTAGCGGCAGTGCCCACCGTGGGCAGGCTACCTTCGTTCAGCTCCACCTGCATGGCGTGCAGACCAGCGTTCATGCCACGCAGCTCGCGGTGGATTTCGTCGGTCAGGGCCAGCGACAGCATGCTGAGTTCGCGCGACTGGCTGTTGATAGCTTCGCCGCGCAGATGCGTGAGGGCGACAACGGCCACCATCACCAGCGCCACGCCCAGGCTGATGGCCACCATCCACAAGCGGGGCACGCTGGCCCGCAGTCTTTGCCAGATCCATTGCATAGTCAGGGAATCCCTCGGTTGTGGCAGCATGCGGCCATCGTTGATACTTATTGAAACACGAAGTTACCTATTTCACCTGCTTGCACCCGATGACCACCCCCACTGCCCCGCACATTTTAGTAATCGACGACGACCCGAGTATCCGAGAGCTGGTGGTCGAATACCTGGGTGACAACGATCTGCGCGTCAGCGCCGCCGCCTCGGGCCGCGAGATGTTTGAGCTGATAGACCGCGAGGCTATCGACCTGGTGCTGCTCGACCTGAAGTTGCCCGGCGAAGACGGCATGCAATTGGCCCGCGCTCTGCGCGAACGCGCCAGCGTACCCATCATCTTCTTGACCGGTCGCAACGAAGAGGCCGACCGGGTGATGGGCCTGGAGCTGGGCGCCGACGACTACGTCACCAAGCCCTTCAGTCCGCGCGAGCTGCTGGCCCGGGTGCGCGCCGTGCTGCGCCGTTACCAGGTGCAGGCTACGTTGCCCGAGCGCGACAACAGCCGCCGGGCGTTTCGTTTCTCGGGCTGGGAGCTGAATTTGCGCACCCGGCGCCTGGTGTCGCCTGCTGGCGTTTCGGTAGAGCTGTCGAACGGCGAGTTCAGCCTGTTGGGGGCCATGTGCCGGGCCCCGCAGCGGGTGCTGTCGCGCGACCAGTTGCTGTCGATGTCGCGTCTGCACGAGGCCGAGGTCTACGACCGCACCATCGACGTGCAGATTCGCCGTTTGCGCCTCAAGGTTGAGGTGGATTCGGCCAACCCGATGCTGATCGTCACCGAACGCGGCGCGGGCTACCTGCTGGCCAGCGAGGTAGAAACCTTGTATTAACCCGGCAGTACGTCCATAAAAAAAGCGGCTGGAGCCCCAAGCTCCAGCCGCTTTTTTCTAGAAAACCGTTGCTGTTACTTGGTCACGTCGGTAGACCAGATACGCACTTTGCTGAAAACCTTTTTCGCGCCGGGCACCTTGGCGGCGACTTCACGGGCCTGGGTGGAGAGTTCTGCGTTGTTGACCCAGCCGCTGAGGGTGACAACACCCTTCTTGGAGGACACCTTGAGTTTGGCAGCGTCGTCGTTCAGCGATGCTTTCAATGCATCCATCACGGCGGAATTCAGTTCTTTGTCTGCGGGTGTCGCGGCCATGGCGGGCTTTTCGGTGGCCGCCATGCTGGGGCCCACCATAGCGGCGCCTGCAACCAAGGCGAGCAAAATATTAGCGGCGAGGCGGTTCAATTGGATAGCCATGTTGTGTCTCTTTCTTGTCTTACGGGTGGATAAAGAAATAGGCCACTGTTTTTGTGCACCTACGCGGTATAAAAATTTACACGCTCTTCATGGTAGCTTAACTAAGTCTTTGGGAAGTAGGGTTATTAAGTGGATTCGCTTTATTCAAACAGCGCTAACGCGCCCATTCCCGCAGCCCTCAAAAAAAGCCCTTGCCGCGTCCATCGACACGGCAAGGGCCGGTACGCCAGCCGCTGGTTTAATCGGCAAACGTAGACCAGATGCGCAGGTGGCTGTACACGTCGGCCGCACCGGGCACGGCGCTGGCGACGGTGCGGGCCTGAGACACCTGGCGTGCACCATACACCCAGCCGTGCAAGATCAAGGTGCCGTTTTCAGCAGTGACGGTGATGTTTTTGGCCCGGTAGCCCAGCGACTGGTGGATGGCCTCTTGGGCCGAACTCTGCAAAGCCTCGTCGCTGGTAGAGGCCATGCTGGAAGCCACCATCAAGGGGCCGGCGGCTATCGCCAACACGGTGCTGGCGGCGAAGCGGGTCAATGTGCGGTGCATGCTGGTTCCTTGTTGTACGTGGCTCAGCTTAGGCAATCTGCTGACCCAGGGCAAGCAGATCGTCGGCAATCAGTTGTAGGTTTCGCTCGACCAGGTGCGCAGGCGGCTGTAGACCTTGCTGGCTCCGGGCACATTGGCTGCGATATGGCGAGCCTGGGATTCCTGGTCAGGGCCGGTGATCCAACCGCTGAGGGTGACGGTGCCGTCGTTGCTGGAGACCTTGACGTTTTTGACCTGGCTGCCCATCGACTGGCTGATGGCATTGGCCACAGCAGAAGCCAAAGCCTTATCGCCATTGGCGCTGGCACTGGTGCTGGCGGCGCTGGCAACCACCACCGCCTCGGTTCCAGCCATGCTGGAGGCGACGAAAAAAGGGCCAGCCGCCAGTGCGATCAGGGTACTGGTGGCGATACGTTTGAAAGAGACGGTCATGGTGGGTTCCTTGGAAGGTTCGCAGCCACTGTGGTGCGATGCGCTGATCTTCTCGCCCGCAGCGTCGATGTCTGTGACGAACGGGCAATGCCGTGTTGCAATTGCAATCCACGGGTTAACCCTTGTAGTGGCGTGCACCTTAGTCCTACTATCAAAAATAGAGCTGCCTGCGCAGATAGGACGTGCACTAGTGGCTATTTTTGTCTAAAAAACAGCAGAACACTTTACGGTAACTTCACGGGTTATCATGACTGGACAGCCCGGTTTTTTTGCTTATAGGAACCTTCGCACCATGCAAACCTCCACCCGCACCGTCGCCATTGAACGTACCGAACGCCCCTGGGGCTGGTACGAGAACATGTTCGAAGCCCCTGGCCACAAGATCAAGCGCATCGGCGTGCACCCTGGCCAGCAGCTCAGCCTGCAAAAGCACCACCAGCGCGCCGAGCACTGGGTGGTGGTGGTCGGCACCGCCATCATTACGGTCGGTGACAAGGTAGTGGAGTACACCCAGGGCCAGCACGTCGACATCGCCATCGGCGAAGTGCACCGCCTGGCCAACAAGACCACCGAGCCGGTGGAAATCGTGGAAGTGCAGTTTGGCAACTACTTGGGCGAAGACGACATCGTCCGCCTGCAGGACGATTACGGGCGGGAATAGGCGCACCCCCAGACTTCGCGCACTGCGTGTCGCTTTCGCCAACCCCCTTGCAGGGGGCGATACCAGTGGCCCGGCGGAGCCGGTTCCACGGTATCCCACGGCAAATCGGGGATTCCGGCTGTCGTGCCGCGAGTGAGCCTCACACCAAAGGTCGTAAATTCTTCAGCATGTCCTGGACCATCGCGTCCAGGTCGTATTCCGCCTTCCAACCCCAGTCTTTCTGGGCTGCCGTGTCGTCAATCGACCGGGGCCAGCTGTTGGCAATGGCCTGCCGAAAATCTGGCACGCATTCCAGGCTGAAACCTGGCACATAGCGCGCAATCGCTGCGGCGATCTGGTCCGGGGTGAAGCTGATACCGCCCAGGTTGTACGCGCCGCGTTCCCGCACACTGTCACGCGGGGCTTCCATCAGCTCCAGCGTGGCGCGGATGGCATCGGGCATGTACATCATCGGCAGGGCGGTGTCGCCCGCCAAAAAGCTGGTGTAGCGGCCCACTTTGAGCGCTGCATGGAAGATTTCGATCGCGTAGTCGGTGGTGCCGCCGCCGGGCGCGGTCTTCCAGCTCACCAGGCCGGGGTAGCGCAGGCTGCGCACGTCCACGCCGTGGTTGCGCCAGTACCAGTTGCACCAGCCTTCGCCCGCCAGTTTGGAAATGCCGTAGACCGTGCTGGGGTCCATTACGGTGTGCTGCGGGGTCTGGTCGCGCGGGGTACTGGGGCCAAAGGCGGCGATGGAACTCGGCCAGAACACCTTGTCTAGCGCATGCGTGCGGGCCAGCTCCAGCACGTTCAACAGGCTTTTCATGTTCAGGTCCCAGGCCCATTTGGGGTGCTGCTCACCCCGCGCCGACAGGGCCGCCGCCAGCAGGTAGATTTGCGTGACGTGGTGGCGCTCGACCACCTCGGTCAACGCGGATGTTTCGGTGGCATCCAGCATTTCATGGCGCAGGCCTTGGACGCGGCCTTTGGGCACCATGTCGCTGGTGATGACAGCATCCGCGCCATGGCGCTGGACCAGGGCATGGGTCAGTTCGGTGCCGATCTGGCCGTTGGCACCGACGATCAAAATGCGGGTGTTCATGCGGCCACCAGCCCCAGTTCGCGCCCGGCCTGGGTAAAGGCGGCCACGGCCCGTTCCAGATCGGCACGGTTGTGCGCCGCGCTCATCTGCACGCGGATGCGCGCCTGGCCCTTGGGCACCACCGGAAAGAAGAAGCCCACTACATAAACCCCCAGCTCCAGCATCCGCGCCGCCAGCTTTTGCGCCACCACCGCGTCATACACCATGATGGGCACGATGGGGTGTTCGCCCGGTTGGATGTCGAACCCGGCCTGCACCAGGGCGCTGCGGAAGTAGGCGGTGTTGTCGGCCAGGGTGTCGCGCAGGGCGGTGGAGCCCTCCAGCAAATCCAGCACGGCAATCGACGCCCCGACGATGCTGGGGGCCACGGTGTTGGAGAAAAGATAGGGCCGCGAGCGTTGGCGCAGCAGCTCCACCACTTCACGCCGCGCACTGGTAAAGCCGCCCGACGCACCGCCCAACGCCTTGCCCAGCGTGCCGGTAATGATGTCTACCTTGCCAAACACCCCCCGGTGCTCGTGCGTGCCGCGCCCGGTGGCCCCCATGAAGCCACTGGCATGGCATTCGTCCACGCCCAGCAGTGCTCCGTACTGGTCGCACAGTGTGCGCATCACGTCCAGCTGGGCGATGGTGCCGTCCATGGAGAACACGCCGTCGGTAAACACCAGGGTGTGGCGTGCACCGTCGGCTTGGGCCTGCTGTAGCTGCCGTTCCAGGTCGGCCATGTCGTTGTGGGCGTAGCGGTAGCGTTTGGCCTTGCACAGGCGGATGCCGTCGATGATGCTGGCGTGGTTCAGTGCGTCGCTGATGATGGCATCGTCCTCGCCCAGCAGGGGCTCGAACAGGCCGCCGTTGGCATCGAAAGCGGCGGCGTAGAGGATGGTGTCCTCGGTGCCCAAGAACTTCGACAGGCGCGCCTCCAACGTTTTATGGATATCTTGCGTGCCACAGATGAAGCGCACGGAGCTCAGGCCGTAGCCGTGGGTGGTGAGCGCATCCGCCGCTGCCGCCACAACGGCGGGGTGGCTGGACAGGCCTAGATAGTTGTTGGCGCACAGGTTCAGCACCTCGCGGGTGCTGCCGTCGGCCGCCACGGTCTGGATGCGCGGCCCCTGGGCGGTGGAGATCACCCGCTCGGCCTTGTACAGGCCTGCGTCGCGGATGCCTTGCAGCTCGGTTTGGAGGTAGGTGTAGAAAGCTTGGGTGGTCGCCATGGCGGATGTCCTCATGCACAATGCGTTTACAGTAAAACGAAATTGTGCTGTATATCGAACAATAAATCAATATATTGGATAAAACAATGCCACGCTCCCCCAAAGTCCCTCTGGCCAGTACCGAGCCGCCCCGCGTGGGCGACACGCTGGCGGCGCTGCGCCAGGCGCAGGCCTTGTCGCTAGATGCCTTGTCGCGCAAGGCCGGGGTGTCCAAATCCATGCTGTCGCAGATCGAGCGGGCCCAGGCCAACCCTACGGTGGCCGTGGTCTGGCGGTTGGCCAATGCCTTGGGTGTGCCGCTGGGCGACCTGCTGGCCTCTGCGCCACCACCTACCGAGCCCGCCATCACCGTAGTGCCCGCCCACGCCACACCGTCGCTGCGCCACCCGGACGGTGCCTGCGAGCTGCGCATTCTGGGCCCCATTGACCTGGCGGGCCAGTTCGAGTGGTATGCGCTGGCCATCCAGCCCGGAGGCGCGCTGGAGTCGCAGCCGCACGAAGCCGGAACGCGCGAACACCTCACCTTGTTGACCGGCGCGCTAGACCTGGTGTCGGGCGATGCGCAGCAACACCTGCTCCCCGGCGAAACCGCCCGCTACGCTGCCGACCGGCCACACGCCATCCGCAACCCCGGCACGGTAGAGGCTACTGCCTGGCTGGTGGTGGTACACGCGGGGTAAGAACGCAGTTAAACTTTGCGCCGCAGGCACATTGAAACAAATTGCAACGGTATTTACGCTGTAATTCCTTCGCACCAGGGGCATGCTTTTGAGAGTTCGCGCTTTGAGGGGAAAACACATGCAGGGGTCGTGGTGCAGGCTAGATTTCCCAGGCCGTCAAAGCGCGGGCTGCTGTCGGGTATGCGTGGCGTAAACGCCGCGGCTCCTCCTGCGGTTACCGACCTGATGGGGTTGAGCCGCTTCCTGGGCCGTTACCCGCGCGCCGTGGGCATAGTCAGTGGCTACGTGGTGGGCCTGGCCATGGCGTTGAGCGTAGTGCTGGTGGCCCTGCAGGTCCGGCTGCAAGCCATCGACAGCGGCCATGCCCAAGTGATTGCCAGCATGCAGGATCTGCAGACCGACCTTCGCAAGCTGCTGGACGAGCTGAATGCCTCCTACGCCCCGGTGTGCACGCCCGACAACCTGAACCGGCTGCGCAGTCTGATGTTCACCTACCGTTATGCGCGTGACATTGGCCTGCTGAACCCGCAACGCCAGTTGTTTTGCACCACCAATATTGGCCTGCTGGCCAGCCCCAGCGTGGCAAACGAAGGCGGTATCGAGGGCTCAATTGGCCATTACTACCTCCACGCTCCCTTGCCCTTGTCGCAGGGCACGGTGCAGGCAGCCGTGGTGGAGCGGGGGCGCTTCCAGGTGGTGATGCAGCCCAACTCCACCCAGGACACCCGCATCCGCTATGCCGATGCCGTCTGGGCCGGTCGTGCCAACCAGCGCACCCGGGTGTACCAAAGCGCCCGGAGTGCGTGGCTAGACCCCCTGGTCACCCCGCAAACCCCCCATCTGCATCTAGGGGCGGGCCATATCGCTTTGCTGGTGACCAATACGCTACCGGGCGTCAGCCCGATCTCCGTGCAGTCGGTGCTGCTGCCACAAGACCTGTACCAAAACCAAGCCGAGGTGCTGTTCGGGGCCGCCCTGGTGTGTCTGCTGCTGGGGCTGCTGGTGCAGAACGCGGTGACGCTGCGTTGCCAGCATTTCCAGTCCATGGCCTACCGCATCCGCTTTCTGTGCCAGCCCGCCAATGTGGTGTGCCACTACCAGCCCATCATGGACCTGGCCAGCGGCCGAACCATCGGCTGTGAGGTGCTGGCCCGGCTGGATGATGCGGGCCAACTGGTTTATCCAGACCACTTCATTCCGGCCTTGATTGCCGACAACCGCACCTGGGCTTTCGACGCGGCCGTCAGCACGCGGGCACTGCAGGAGTTGGGCGCGGCCTTGCCTGCGCGCGATGTGCCCTTCAAGGTGGCGCTGAACTTCTTTCCGCAAAATCTGCAGCGCGATGCCATCGAACCGCACCTGCGCGCCAGCTTGCTAGCGCTGGGCCGTACGGACCTGCATGTCGAGCTGGAAGTGACCGAATACAACTTCTCGCCCGAGATCGTGCCCGAGCTGCAGCGCCTCAAGGCCGATGGCTACTACATCTCCATCGACGACTTTGGTACCGGCTACTCCAACCTGGGCATGGTCAAACGGGTGGCCCCCGACTTTTTGAAGATCGACAAATCCTTTGTGTTCGAGATGGAGGACGCCAGCCTGCGCTCCAGCCTGATCCCGGAAATCATCGCCATCGCCAAGGCTGTCCACAGCGAGGTGGTGGCCGAAGGCATTGAAAACGCCGCCCAGGTCGACCAGTTGCGTGCCATGGGCGTGCCTTTTGGCCAGGGCTACTACTTCGCCAAGCCAATGCCGTTGGAGGCCTTTTTGGCCTACCTGCGGGCCTGCGATGAGGCTACCGAAGCGGCTGAAGCGGCTAAACCCCCAGCTCTTTAAACACCTCTTTGGCGGTGCGGAAGCTGTCGATGGCCGCCGGTGCGCCGCAGTAGATGGCGGTCTGCAAAAACACTTCTTTGATCTCGTCCTTGCTCACGCCGTTGGTCAGCGCGCCGCGCAGGTGCAGCTTGAGTTCGTGCGGGCGGTTCAGGGCGGTCAGCATGGCCAGGTTCAGCAGGCTGCGGGTTTTGCGGTCCAGGCCGGGCCGGTTCCACACGTCCCCCCAGGCGTACTGGGTTACCAGCTCCTGGATGTCGCGGGTAAAGCCGTCGGCATTCTGGATGGCCGCATCCACGTACTCGGCTCCCAGCACCTCGCGGCGGGTTTGCAGGCCTTTGTCGAATAGTGCTTGGTTCATGGCGATGCTCCGGTCAAAAAAGGGGCAGTGTAGCGGCCACCCGTTTTGCTATGATAAGAGTAGCTGCCAGCGCAGGTGGAATATGCGCTAGGGGCCGATTTGACCAATATGTTGCAGTAGCCCGTCTACCAACGCATCAAAGGCTACGCGGCAGCGCAGGCTGTGGCGCAGGTCTTCGTGCATGGTGATCCAGGTCTCCAGCGGCAGGTTGAAGTGCTCGGGCAGCAGGCGCACCAGATCCGGGTTGCGCTGGGCCAGCGGCACTTGGCATAGGGTGATGCCCGCGCCCGCCTGCAGCAGCGCCCACTGGGCCAGGTCGCTGTCGCTGCGCAGCGTAAAGCTGTTGCGGTTCAGCTGGTGTTGCAAGGTCTTGCCTGCGCTGCGGGTAAACGGGGTTTCCTGGTCAAAGCCGATCAGCGCGTGCTGCGCCAGGTCGGCCGGTGTCTGCGGCGTGCCGTGGCGCTCCAGGTACTGGCGATGCGCGTACAGGCCCAGTTCGATGCTGCCAATGCGCCGGGCCACCAGCAGTGCTTGCTGCGGGCGCACCATGCGCACGGCGATGTCGGCCTCGCGGTGCAGCAGGTCTTGTACGCGGTTGGTCAGCACCAGTTCGATCTTCAGCCCGGGATGTGCTTCGCGCAGGCGGGCGATCACCGGCGGCAGCACTTCCACGCCCACCATCTCGCTGGCCGAAATGCGCACCGTGCCGCGCACGCCTGCACCCTGGCTGGCGGCCGTGCGCTCCAGGGCGGCAGCAGTGCTGTCCATGGCCTCGGCATAAGCCTGTAGCGCCAGCGCCGCCTCGGTGGGCAACAGCCCAGTGGGAGAGCGGGTGAACAGCGCCAACTGCAAGGACTTTTCCAGCGCGGCGACATGCCGCCCTACCGTGGGCTGCGCCACGCCCAATGCACGGGCTGCGCCAGACAGCGAGCCTTCTTTCAAAACGCCTAAAAAGGAGCGGTAGAGCTCCCAGCCAATTGGTGATGCTATGGGTGATGCCATGCATAAATGTATAGCCGATGGCATATCTTCGGCAATTCCATTTGTATAGCTGCCCCGCCAGAATTCTCCCATCAACCACTTTTTGGAGAATCGTATGTCGGCCCACAACACAGTTTTGGTCCTGGGTGCCACCGGCGGTATTGGCGGGGAAATTGCCCGCCAACTGCGCGATGCCGGATGGGCCGTGCGGGCCCTTTGGCGCGCAGCACCCCAGGCGGAGGAAGTGAAAGACGGCATCACCTGGCTGCGCGGCGATGCCATGCACCGGCCCGACGTGCTGGCCGCCGCCCAGGGCTGCGCGGTCATCGTGCACGCGGTCAACCCGCCCGGCTACCGCCGCTGGGCCGAACTGGTACTGCCCATGCTGGACAACACCATCGCCGCTGCCTGTGCCCAGGGTGCCACCATCGTGCTGCCGGGCACGGTCTACAACTACGGGCCGGACGCATTTCCACGGCTGACCGAAACCTCGCCCCAGCATCCCGAGACCCGCAAGGGCGCGATCCGCGTGGCCATGGAGCAGCGGCTGCAAGCGGCCACCCAGCAGGGCGCACGGGTGTTGATCGTGCGGGCGGGTGACTTCTTCGGCCCGCAGGCCGCGCAGAACTGGTTTTCGCAATGTCTGGTGCAGCCCGGCCAGCCGGTGCGCACCGTGCGCAATCCTGGCCGCGCGGGCGTAGGCCACCAGTGGGCGTACCTGCCAGACGTGGCGCGCACGGTGCTGGCCTTGCTGGCGCGCCGCAATAGCCTGGAGGCATTTGCCAGCTTCCACATGGCTGGCCACTGGGATGCAGACGGCACGCAGATGGCGCAGGCGATTGGCCGTGTCGTGGCCCGGCACACCGGTACCCCGCCGCGCACTGCCGGTTTCCCGTGGTGGTTGACGGCCCTGGCTTCGCCCTTCGTCGCCACGCTGCGCGAGATGCGTGAAATGCGCTACCTGTGGCAGATGCCGGTACGGATAGACAACGCCCGGCTCACGGAGCTGCTGGGGGCCGAGCCGCACACGCCGCTGGATGCGGCGGTGGATGCGACGCTGGTGGGCCTGGGCTGCTTGCCTGAAAGGACCGGTTTACCGATACCGAGATTTGCTATCTAATAAGTAGCTACTCGCGCAGGTGGAATATGCGCTAGAGCCCGATTTGATGCTGAAAATCAAGTGTAGCGTTTGCTGCGCAGGTTGTTTTTGATCTCTTGCAACTTCGGCTGCAAGGTGGTGCCACCGATGCGCAGGGCCACGCAGGTGGCCAGGATGTCGATGATCATCAGGTGCAGCAGGCGCGACACCATGGGGCTGTAGCGCTCGTAACCTTCGGGGTGGTTGGCAGCGAGGTGCACATGCCCGGCAGCGGCCAGGGGCGAGCCGCTGGTGGTGATGACGATGGTGGTGGCACCGTTTTTACGGGCGATATCGCAGGCGTCCATCAGGTCGCGGGTGCGCCCCGAGTTGGAGATCACCACCACGCAGTCGCCCGGGCCCAGCATGGACGCGCCCATCACTTGCATGTGGCCGTCGCTGTAGGCAATGGCGTGCACGCCCAGGCGGAAGAACTTGTGCTGTGCGTCTTGCGCCACGATGCCGGAATTGCCCGCGCCGTAGAACTCGATGCGTTTGCCGGTTTTGTAGGTTTCGGCCAGAATTTCGGCGGCTTTTTCCAGCGCCGTGGTGCTGGCTTCGTTGCGGTATTTGAGGAAGGCGGCGACGGTGTTGTCGATCACCTTGACCATCACGTCGCTGGTTTTGTCGTCCAGGTCCACGCTGCGGTGGATGAAGGGCACGCCCTCGCTGACGCTGCCCGCCAGCTTGAGCTTGAAGTCGCTCAGCCCGTCGTAGCCCATGCTGCGGCAAAACCGCACCACGGTGGGTTTGCTGACGTGGGCCCGGTCACTGAGCTCGCTGACCGGCAGGTTGGCAAAGGCGCGCGGGTCGGCCAGCACCAGCTTGCCCACCCGTTGCTCCGCCGGCGCCAGCGACGAGAGGGAAGCTTTGATGCGATCGAGCATGGATTAGGACTCTTCGCTCCAGCAGTAACCGTCACGGGCAATCATGGCGCTGGCAGCACTGGGTCCCCAGGTACCTGCGCCGTAGGGGCGGGGACCGGCGGCATCGTTCTTCCAATGTTCGATGATGGGCTCGACCCAGCGCCAGGCTTCTTCTTGCTCGTCGCTGCGCACAAACAGGTTCAGGCGGCCGTCCAGCACGTCGAGCAGCAGGCGCTCGTAAGCACCCACACGTTCAGAACCGAAGCGTTTGTCAAAGTCCAGATCAAGCTGCACCGGGGCCAGCGACTGGCTGGCCGAACGGCTGCGGTTGCCCTGGGCTTGCGCCAGCAGGTGCAGCTCCAGTCCGTCCTTGGGTTGCAGGTTGATGACCAGGCGGTTCGCCGCGCCCACCGGGGCGTTGAAGATCGGGTGCGGGGTTTGGTGGAAGTTGACCACGATGTGCGCATCGCGTCCGGCCAGGCGCTTGCCGGTACGGATGTAGAAGGGCACACCGGCCCAGCGCCAGTTGGCGATTTCGGTGCGCAGCGCGACGAAGGTTTCGGTCTGGCTGTCGGGGCTCACGCCCAGTTCTTCGCGGTAACCGGGCACAGCCACGCCGCTGGACTTGCCCGCGCTGTACTGGCCGCGGATCACGTGCTGCGACAGGGTTTCGGCCGTCCAAGGCTTGAGGCTGCGCAATACCTTGAGCTTTTCGTCACGGATGGCATCGGCGTGGGCGTTGATGGGCGGCTCCATGCCGATGGCGCAGAGCAGTTGCAGCGCGTGGTTTTGCACCATGTCGCGCAGCGCACCGGTGTTTTCGTAGAAGGCACCGCGCTTTTCCACGCCCAGGTCTTCGGCGATGGTGATCTGGATGTTGGCGATGTGTTCGCGCTTCCACAGCGGCTCGAACAAGGCGTTGCCAAAGCGCAACGCAAACAGGTTTTGCACCGAGGGCTTGCCCAGGTAATGGTCGATGCGGAAAACCTGGTTTTCCTTGAAACAGCGGCGCACGGTCTCGTTGATGGCGCGGTTGGAGGCCAGGTCGTGGCCCAGCGGCTTTTCCAGCACGATGCGGGTGTGGTCGGTGTTTAGGCCGGCCTGCGCCAACTGTTCGCAGACGGTGGTGAACAGGGCGGGTGCGGTGGCCACGTACATCACGATGGAACCGGCGTTGCGGGCTTCCAGAATGGATTTCAGCGCGGCGTAGTCATCGTGCTTGGACAGGTCCATGCGCTGGAATTCCAGCAGGGCGGCAAAGCGCGCAAATTCTTCGGCGTTGGGGCGCTTGGATTCTTCGACGCTGTTGAAGCGCGACTGGATTTGCTCACGGTACTGTTCGTGGCTGAGGTCGTCGCGGCCCACACCAATGATGCGGCCACCC